>JBPCLB010000107.1:0-3133 GCA_051003695.1 Gaiella sp.
GTGAGTTTGACGCGGCCGCCCTTGCCGTCGCACGAGGTCAGCAGACGGAGCAGAGCCTGAGCCGTGGTCGGTGACGAGAAGCTGCCCGTGAACGCCCATTCGGTGACCGGTCCGACCTTGCTGGCGACGGCGAACGAGCCGTCGGCCTCGAGCGGGAACCGGAGTGAGATGGGTGCGCGGCCGCTTCCGCACCGCCAGACGACACGGCCGTTCTTGCCGGTCGCGTCGATCGTCAGCCGGATCTTCTTCGTGATCGCGGCTTGACCGCTCGCGTACAGCGTGCCTTCGTAGGTCGAGCTCTTCTTCGGCAGCGCCGTCGGCGCACCAAGCGCGGGGAACGCACCGACGCAGACGCAGACAAGCGCCGCGACGATCGTGAGGAAACGCATCTCGAACCTCCTTGATCTCGATGACACGAGGACGATCGGCTCGGGTGGTTCAGTTTCGGTAGGACCCACCACGACGCCGCGACGGTCATCGGACGAGAAACGAGAATGGGGGGGATGGAGTACCGCGTGCTCGGCCCACTCGAGGTGCTCGACGGCAGCGAGCCTGTTCCGATCACCGCGCCCAAGACGCGCCGGCTGCTCCTCTGCCTGCTCATCCATCCCAACGAGACCGTCTCGAACGAACGGCTCGTGGACGCCGTGTGGGGTGGTCGCCCACCGGCATCCGCACGAAAGCTGGTGCAGGTCTACGTGTCCGAGTTGCGCCGTGCGCTCGGCGACACCGCGATCGAGACGGTTCCCGGCGGATATCTGCTGCGGATGGAGCCGAGCTGGATCGACTGCCATCGGTTCGAACGGCTGCTCGACGAAGGCACCGCCGCCCGTGCCGCCGACAACGCGGAGCTTGCTGCCGCCCTGTTTAGGCGTGCTCTCGCGTTGTGGCGCGGGCCAGCGCTCGCTGACGTCGTCTACGAGGAGTTCGCCGCCGTCGAGTCGCAGCGGCTCGAGGATCGCCGCCTCGAATGTATCGACGAGCGGCTCGCCGCGGACCTCGACGCGGGCCTTCACGAGAACGTCGTCGCCGAGCTCGCCGCGCTCGCCGCGGCGAGCCCCTGGCGGGAGCGGACGCGATCGCTACTGATGCTCGCGCTCTACCGCGGCGGCCGTCAGGCGGAGGCGCTGCAGGAGTACCGCGACCTGCGGCACAGACTTCGTGACGAGCTCGGGCTCGAGCCCGGCGCCCCCATTCGGCAGCTCGAGCGCGCGATCCTGGAGCACGACAGGTCGATCGCGGCGCCTGAGCCCACGGCCCGGCGAGCGGTGCTGTTGCCAGTGCCCCCGACGCCGTTGATCGGTCGCCGGGACGAGCTTCGGCAACTCGAAGCGCTGGTTCGCCGCGACGACATCCGGCTGATCTCGCTCACGGGCGCGGGCGGTAGCGGGAAGACGCGGCTCGCGCTCGCGCTCGCCGAGGTGTGTCAGCACGAGTTCGCCAACGGCGCCGCGCTCGTTGAGCTCGCGCCGCTGCGTGATCCGGATCTCGTACCGCAGATCGTCGCTCGCGCCCTTGGTGTGGCCGAGGAGCCGGGTGAGCCGCTGGTCGAAACCCTGGCGGGCTGGCTCTCGCAGCGGGAGCTGCTCCTCATCGTCGACAACGTCGAGCATCTCGTCACTGCAGGTCGCGCCCTTGCGGGTCTCGTCGCAGCAGCTCCCCGGCTGACGCTCGTTGCAACGAGCAGGAGGGTGCTGCACCTGGCAGGTGAGCATGTCTTCCCGATCGGCCCACTTCGGGTGGAGGACGGAATCGAGCTGTTTGCGGCTCGCGCCGGCGCCGTCCGACCGGCCTTCATGCTCACGCCCGAGGGCGCGAGCGACGTGGCTGAGATCTGCCGCAAGTTGGATGGTCTCCCGCTGGCGATCGAGCTGGCGGCCGCACGCAGCACGATGCTGTTGCCGCGTGAGCTCCTCGAACGCCTCGGCGGGCTGCTGACAGCACTCGCGCCGGGGCCGCGCGACCTACCGGCGCGCCAGCAAACCCTCCGGGACACGCTGGACTGGAGCACGCAGCTCCTCGACCCGGAGGAGCGGTCGACACTGGCGCGACTGACGGTCTTCTCGGGCGGTTGCACGCTCTCGTCGGCGGAGAGCGTCTGCGACGCAGATCTGAATCGACTGAGCTCGCTCGTCGACCACAGCCTGCTGGTACGGACGGACGTCGAGGGTGAGCCCCGTTTCGCCTTGCTGGAGACGATTCGCGAGTACGCATCCGAGCTGCTCGACACGGAGCGTTCGACGTTCGAGGAACGCCACGCGTCTCACTTCAGGGATCTCGCCGAGGCCGCCGAGTTGCGCGGTCAAGGCCCGGAGCAGGCGCAGTGGCTCCGACGCCTCGACCTCGAGCAGGACAACCTCCGCCGGGCATTGGAGAGCGCAGCGTCGAGCGGGGACGCCGAGACAGAGCTACGTCTCGGCGCGGCCCTCTGGCGGTACTGGTGGCTTCGCGGCTCGCTCTCCGAGGGCCGGACTCGACTGGCAACGGCGCTCGAACGAGGCCTCGAGGCAGAGCCTGCAGTGCGCGCCCCGGCCCTTCACGGCGCCGCCGGTCTGGCCTGGAGTCAGGGTGACCTCGACCAAGCCCGCCAACTCGCGGAACAAGCCCTGGATGCGGCGCGTGCGGCGGAAGATCTCGTCACCCAGCTCTTCGCCCATACCGTGCTCGGGGTCGTCGCCAAGGACGCGATGGAGTTCGATCGAGCTCGTTATCACCTCGGCGAGAGCGCGGTCATCTCGGCTCGGCTCGGTCGTCCCGGTGACGAGGTGGTCGCCAAGCTCAACCTTGCAGGGGTGCTGCTCGACGAGCGCGATCACGAGGCGGCGGTGACGCTGCTCGAAGACGTGCTCTCGTATCACGAGAGCCACGGATCGACCGAGGGAGAGGGGTTCGCGCTCCTCAACCTCGGCCTCGGGACGTTCCGCCTCGGCCGGGTGGAGGATGCGCGTACGTACTTCGAGCGAGCCCGTGTCGCGTTCGACTCGGTCGGGTTCATGACGCACGTCGCGAGCTCGCTCCAGGGGCTCGCGGCGATCGAGGCAACCTCCGGCGATCCCTCGGAGGCGGCGCGGTTGCTGGCGCGTGCAGACATGCTGCTTGGTGAGACGGGCGCGACGCGAAGCAGCTTCGATGC
>JBPCLB010000108.1:0-16297 GCA_051003695.1 Gaiella sp.
TGCATGTGATGCTAAAGTACAGGCATCATGCGCACGACGGTGACACTCGATCCCGACGTCGCAGCCCTGCTGGACGCCGAGCGCGCTCGCACGGGCGAATCCTTCAAAGAAGCGCTCAATCGGCTCCTTCGCCGCGCCGGCCGCCGGAGCGAGCGGGAGGCGCCGGCGCTGCCGCTCCTCAGCGGCCGCCCGCTGCTCGACACGAACACTCTCTTTTACGCGACGTTCGTCGACGCCCCGGAACATCGGCGGGCACGCGCCTGGCTCGAGCCGCGCTTCGCGGACGCCGAGGGGTGGGTCGGGTTGTGCTGGCCGGTCGTGTACGCCTTCACGCGCCTGATCACCAGTTCCCGCGTCTTCGGCGAGCACACCTGCACGGTTCGCGAGGGATGGGCGGCTGCCGGGGCGTTTCTCGCGCAACCCGCCGTTCGAATCGTCACTCCCGGCGACGGACACGCTGCGATCGCGAGCGAGCTGTCGGCAACCCCCGGTCTCCGGAGCGACGACGTCCCGGATATAGAGCTCGCGGCGCTCGCGATCGAGCACGGGCTGGTACTCGCGACCCACGACCATGGCTTCCGTCGGTTCGCGGGCGTACGTACCTTCGATCCGATCAGCGAGTCTGCGAGCGCCGACCCGAGCGGCGTACGATAGAAGCATGCCGCGGACGCTCTTCGACAAGGTCTGGGAGCGCCACGTCGTCCGTGACGAGCCGGATGAGCCGACGCTGCTCTACGTCGACGTGCACCTCGTGCACGAAGTCACCTCGCCGCAGGCTTTCGAGGGATTGCGGCTCACCGGCCGACGCGTGCGCCGCCCCGAACTGACGGTCGCGACGATGGATCACAACGTGCCGACCCTCCCCGGGCCGATTACCGACCCGATGGCGAAGGCCCAGCTCGACGCCCTGCGCTCGAACTGCGAGGAGTTCGGGATCACGCTCTATGCGACCGGCTCCGGACACGAGGGGATCGTCCACGTGATCGGCCCAGAGCTCGGGCTGACCCAGCCGGGGAGGACGATCGTGTGCGGTGACAGCCACACCTCGACCCATGGCGCCTTCGGCGCCCTCGCGTTCGGGATCGGGACGTCCGAGGTCGAGCACGTGCTGGCAACTCAGACGCTGACGCAGCGCAAGCCGAAGTCGATGCTGATGGAGTTCGTCGGCGCGCTTCCGCCCGGGCTCGCAGCGAAGGATCTGATCCTCGGGGCGATCGGTCAGGTGGGCGTCGACGGGGGAGTTGGTTACGTCGTCGAGTACGCGGGCGAGGTGATCCGCGACCTCTCGATGGAGCAGCGAATGACGATCTGCAACATGACGATCGAATGGGGCGCGCGAGCCGGGCTGATTGCACCGGACGAGGCGACGTACGCCTATCTCGAGGGCCGCGAGCTCGCGCCGCAGGGTGAGGAGTGGGAGCGGGCGGTCGAGGACTGGCGCTCGCTCGCCTCGGATCCCGGCGCAACCTACGACGAGCGTGTCCTCGTGGACGTCGCCTCACTCGTTCCCCAGGTGACCTGGGGAACGAACCCGGGGATGGTCGTGCCGGTGACCGGTACGGTGCCCGACCCGGCGGCCTACGACGATCCGGACGACCGAGCTGCGGCCGAGCGCGCGCTCGTCTACATGGATCTCCGCCCGGGACAACGCATCGACGAGCTGCGGGTCGATCGCGTGTTCATCGGCTCGTGTACGAACGCGCGGATCGAGGATCTGCGCTCTGCCGCTTCGATCGTCGAGGGACGGCAGGTCGACGACCGGGTCTCCGCGCTCGTGGTTCCGGGCTCGGCGCAGGTTCGTCGCCAAGCCGAGGCGGAGGGACTCGACCGAATCTTCCTCGCGGCGGGCTTCGAGTGGCGGCTCGCCGGCTGCTCGATGTGCCTCGGGATGAACCCCGACGTGCTGCAACCGGGCGAGCGCTGCGCGTCGACGTCGAACCGCAACTTCGAGGGGCGGCAGGGGCGCGGTGGCCGAACACACCTCGTCAGCCCGCAGATGGCTGCGGCGGCGGCGCTGCACGGGCACTTCGTCGACGTGCGGACGCTGAACGCCGAAGCGGTAGTCGCGTGATGGCGCGCGGGAGCCGATCGTGAAGCCGATCCGCGTTGTCAACGGCCGAGTCGCGATCCTCGACCGCCCCGACGTCGACACCGATCAGATCGTCCCGAAGCAGTTCCTCAAGCGGATCGAGCGCACCGGCTACGGAGAGTTCGCGTTCTTCGACTGGCGCTATGACGAGGACGGCAACGAGAGGCCCGGCTTCGAGCTCAACCAGCCACAGTTCGCGGGCGCCAAGGTGCTGCTCGCAGGGCGCAACTTCGGCTGCGGCTCGTCGCGCGAGCATGCCGCGTGGGCACTGCAGGACTACGGCTTCGACGTCGTGATCGCCTCGTCCTTTGGCGACATCTTCCGCTCGAACGCGGGCAAGGTCGGGATGCTCGCCGTGAAGCTGCCCGACGACGAGGTCAAGCGGCTGATGGAGAGCGTGGACCTCGACACCGGCTCCGAGCTGACCGTCGACCTCGAGCGAACGGTCGTCGTCGCGCCCGACGGTCGCGAGGTCCCGTTCGAGTTCGACGAGTCGATCCGCCACCGACTGCTGCACGGTCTCGACGACATAGACCTGACGCTCCAGCACCAGGAACTGATCGTCGCCTACGAGACTGCGCACGGGATCGCGTGACGGCCCTTGTGACAGTCTGTTACGAGCAGCCTGCCGCATGACGCGCGTCGCCGTCCTCCCGGGAGACGGAATCGGGCCCGAGGTCACCGACGAGGCAATCCGGGTGCTCGACGCGCTCGGCATCGACCACGACACGCATCCCTTCGGGGGCAACGCGATCCTGGCGCAGGGCACACCACTTCCCGACGAGACACTCGCCGCGTGCCGCGAGGCCGACGCGGTGCTGCTCGGCGCGGTCGGCCTGCCCGAGCTCGAGGGCAAGCCCGTGCGGCCCGAGCAGGGCCTGCTCGGGCTGCGCAAGGAGCTCGGCGTCTACGCAAACCTCCGCCCCGCCCGGGCAAAGGGAATCGACATGCTGATCGTGCGCGAGCTCGTCGGGGGGCTCTACTTCGGCGCGAAAGGGATCCGCGCCGACGGCACCTGGTTCGACACGTGCGAGTACAGCCGACCGGAGGTCGAGCGGATCGCACGGCGCGGATTCGAGCTCGCGCGCGAGCGCGGCGGCCGGCTGACGTCGGTCGACAAGGTCAACGTGCTGCACACCTCGCGGCTGTGGCGCGACGTCGTCACCGAGCTCGGCGCCGCGGAATACCCAGATGTCGTGCTCGATCACCAGCTCGTCGACTCCTACGCGATGACGATCGTGACCGCACCCGAGACGATCGACACGGTGGTGACGGAGAACACCTTCGGCGACATCCTCTCCGACATCGCCGCAGCGGTCACCGGTGGACTCGGCCTCGCCGCGTCGGCCTCGCTCGGCGACGACGGGCCTGGTCTCTTCGAGCCGGTGCACGGCTCGGCGCCCCAGATCGCCGGACAGGGAATCGCGAACCCCGCGGCGATGCTGCGGTCGACGGCGATGCTCCTCCGTCATGGACTCGACGGTGCCGAGGCGGCCGATGCGGTCGAAGCAGCGGTGGACAAAGCACTTGCGATGACACCGACCCGGGATCTCGGCGGTACCGCGACGACGCGCGACTTCGGCGATGCCATGTTGCGCGAGCTCCGCGTCTGACCTACCCTTACGACCTCAATGGAGAGCGAGCACACAAACGCCTTCGCCTTTGCGCTCTCCTTCGCCTTTCGCCGCTAGCCGGCGCGCATCGCTCCCGCCCTGCGCCGGCTAGCTGACTTCCGCGGCGGACGTCGACCACCGAAAGGCACCGCATGACCTCCAACGACAACACCGTCGCCTACCCCGGCCGCGAGGGCGCGCACAGCGCGGCTGCGTGCGATCGGCTGTTTCCAGCGGCTCGGATGGTTGCGCAGCCGTCGTTCGGGGACGTGATCGCGGCCGTGACCTCTCGTGACTGCACCTACGGGGTGCTGCCGATCGAGAACTCGCTCGTCGGGCCGGTGAACGAGACGCACGACCTGCTCTACGACTCTGCGCTCTCGATCGTCGCCGAGGCGATCCTGCCGATCCGCCACTGCCTCGTCGGCCCGGCTGAGATTGCCTTCGAGGATGTCCGGGAGATCCGGTCGCATCCCGTCGCGCTCGACCAGTGCCGCAAGCTGCTCGGGTCGATGCCCGAGGCGACCGCAGTCGTCGCCCCGACGACAGGCGATGCCGCGGCCGCCGTCGCGGAGCTCGGCGATCCGGCCGTCGTCGCGATCGCGAGCGAGCGGGCAGCGCGAATGCACGGGCTCACGGTGCTCGACCCCGACGCAGGCGATCACCACGCGTACACGCGGTTCGCTGCGCTCGCGCCCTACACCCGCCTCGACCGCCGCCACGGGCTCTGGCGCACGGCACTCACGTTCGAGACCCACCACAAGCCGGGCGCACTCCACCACGCGATCGAGCCGCTCGCGCGCCACGGGATCGACATGGTGCAGCTCGTCTCGCGCCCGATCCCCGAGCGGCCGTTCGACTACCGGTTCGACTGCGTTCTCGGTGGGCATCCGCTCGACGAGACCGTCTCCCGCTGCCTGGTGGAGATGCGAGCCGAGACTGCGCGGTTGCGCGTGTTCGGCTCGTACCGCGCAGATCGGGAGGAGGGCTGGGAAACGGTCGCTGCGTAAGGCCTCTTCGGAGACGCCGGGACGTGCCTACGCGGCCTCCGCTGCCGCCTTTCGTGGGCGGTGGTCGTCGAGCTTGGGCAGGTAGCGCCTCCAGGTGTCGGGCACCCGCTGGAGCGCGAGGCTGATGAAGAGCACCGGCGCCGGCGCCTTGGGGATCCGCGGCAGGCTGATCCGAAGCTCCTCCAGGGTGCGGTCTCCTTTGCGGAGGTTGCAAGGCGCGCAGGCGGTGACGACGTTCTCCCAGACCGAATCTCCGCCCCGCGAGCGGGGCACGACGTGGTCGAGGGTGAGCCGGCCGGCCGACGTGCCGCAGTAGACGCAGCTCCAGCCGTCGCGAGCGAAGAGGGCGCGGCGCGAGATCCGCCGCTTGACCGAATGTGGCACGCGGACGTACGTGACGAGCCGGATCACGTGCGGCCGGACGTAGGTGTTGGTCGCAGTTCGGAGCGGCTCGTCGAGCCGCTCCACCACCTCCGCCTTCCCTTTCCAGACGAGCACGTGCGCTCGGCGGACCGAGCACACGTTGAGCGGCTCGTAGCTCGCATTCAGGACGAGTACCTGATGCATCGCGTTGCGAGCGTAGCAGCGCACTTTCCCGTGCTGCGCAGCGAAAAGCTCGCTAGCCGAAACGGTACGAACACCAAGGGGTCATGCACGCGTGCCTGACCCC
This sequence comes from Gaiella sp., assembly GCA_051003695.1. Taxonomy (GTDB): domain Bacteria; phylum Actinomycetota; class Thermoleophilia; order Gaiellales; family Gaiellaceae; genus Gaiella. The sequence continues at coordinate 5,383 of JBPCLB010000108.1, forward strand.
GTCCGGGCTACAACGGGCCATCGAGGTCAGCGTCCCAGCGTCTCGTACTCGGGGTTCGGCACCCAGCCGAGCCCCGACGCCATCCGGTTGGACATGTTGAAGAGCCCGGTCACCTCCGCGATGTCCATCACGTCCTCGTCGCTCCAGCCCGCCTCGCGCAACGAGCTGACATCGGACCCGGTCATCTGCGTGGGGTGCAAGGTCAGCTTCTCGGCGTAGGCGAGCATCGATCGCACACGCGGCTCGACCGATGCGGTCGCGTGGTCTGCGGCGATCGCGTCGGCGAGCGGTGGATCCTTGGTCAGCTTGCGGAGCGCCGCCGAATGGGCGGCCGTGCAGTACGCGCAGTCGTTGGCGACCGAGACCACGACGGCGATCATCTCGCGCTCGGCTTTAGAGAGACCCGACTCGCCTTTCATCGCCTCCTCGTACCATGCGTTCCAGGCGAGCAGGCGGGTCGGGCGCAGCGCGTACAGTCGCAGCACGTTCGGGACGAAGCCGAGCTTCTCGCGCGAAGGCGCCCAGAGCTCGAGCACGGCCTCGGGCAACTCGTCCTCGGTCGGGACGCGCAGCCAGCTGATCCGATCGTCCAGCTCAGGCCTCCAGCACGATCTCGACTCGCTTGGGCTCGAGGATCCGGAACGCCTCGCGGAAGGTCGCCTGCGTCCAGCCGCACTTCGGTACGACCCGTCGCAGCAGCGAGCCGCGGACGGGCGAGGTGGTAAACGGGTACGGCGTGACGCGGGCGCGCCAGGGGCCGAGTGGCTCGAAGCGGAACTCGCCGAGCTCGAACGGCTCGCCCGGCTCGTCCCATTCCCGCAGGCAGAAGACGAGCGAGAAGCGGTCGTACCACTGCAGGCGGTGGTAGTCGGCCAGGCGCAGCTTCTCGTCGATCCCGGCGGCGGCGGCACGCGCGGCGTACGCAGACTCCTGTTCCTCGACGAACGCGTCCACGAGCGGCTGGACGGCGGCCGCACGCGAGAGCGACAACCCAGGATCGGCGCCGTAACGCTGTTGGTAGATCCCGGCGCCGTGCATCGAGACGAGCAGCCCGGCGTACGGATCCTCGTCGGTGATCGCCGCGATCCCCGCCCGGTAGAAGGCGAGATGCGCGGGTACGTCGACGTCGAGGAACGAGACAGGCTTCCCATCGGGGTCGACGAGCGGTGAGCGCTCCCAGACCGCCCAGCCGTCGTCGTGCCGTCGTGCGGCGAGCACGACCGAGTCGTGGCGGGAGCCACGGTCTGCCCACGCCAGCGCCAGCTCCTCCGAGAGCTCGGCGTGCTCGGGCTGGAGCACGACGTGCCAGGCTTCCTCCCGCTCGCGGACGATCACCCTGAGATCATGACAAGATCCGGCCGCCCTCGGTCGGCGCCGGTTCGATCAGCGAGCCGGCTGACCGACCTGTCCTTCGGATCTCGCGCAGCCGCACAGTCGCCTCGCGGTCGAGCTCGGCTCCGCTCGTGGTGTCGATGACGACACCGTAGTCGCGCTCTGCGAGCTCGACGGTCGTGAACCCGTCGAGGACGTCGCCCAGGACCAGCGCGGGGTCGCGCTCGAGCGGGTCTCCGTATCCACCGGAGTTGGGTACGGCAAGCTCGATCGTCGAGCCGGCCCGGAGCACTTTCCCTGTGAACTTGGCCGGCCAGAACGCCACGGTGCCGTCCGGCGCAGTGACCTTCCCGTAGGCCAGGTTCCCGTCCTGGCCGCCGAAGATCCCCCACGGTGGGTCGGACTCGTAGCGGTCGCCCTCGCACGAGACGATCGTGTCCTCGAGGAAGCGGTTCACCCGCACCATGCCGATGCCGCCGCGCCATTGACCCGCGGCGCACGGCGCGTCGCGCAGCTCATACCGCTCGGTGCGCATCGGGAAGCGCCATTCGAGCTCCTCGATCGGATTGTTGCGGGTGTTCGCGATCAGGCAGTCCACGGCGTCGAGCCCGTCCCGACCGGGCCGTCCCCCGTACGAGCCCTCGTCAACCTCGAGATAGACCCAGTACTCGCCCTGCTCCTCGTCGTAGCCCGAGTAGGCAAGGAACCCCAGATGGGCCGAGTTGCCCGCGGTCACCTGCTGCGGGATCACCGGCGCGAGCGCGCGGAGCGCGAGGTCGACTGCCCGCTGCACCTGACAGAAGCGCGCGAAGCACGCGCGCGGGTAGTTGGGGTTGAAGATCGAGCCCTTCGGCGCGATCACGTTGACCGGCGCCAGCATGCCCTCGTTCTGCGGCACGAAGACCGGATAGGTCGCCTCGTCGAGGAAGATCATGCGGGTGATGAAGGTCATCGCCGAGACGGTGGTACCCTCGAACGGGCAGTTGTAGCCGGTCGGCACCTCGTCGCTCGAGCCGGTGAGGTCGAAGGTGATCTCGTCACCGGCGATCTCGACGGCCACCTTGACCGGCAGCTTCACGCCACGGTTGACGCCGTCGTCGTCGAGCCAGCCGACCTCGGTCTCGTATCGCCCGTCGGGGACCTTCGCGATCTCCTGGCGCAGCATGCGCTCGGAGTATTCGAGCCAGCCTCGCGCCGCTCCGAGGACGGCCTCGGTTCCGTACCGGGCGAGCAACTCGACGTACCGTCGTCGCGCAAGCTCGCAGGCAGCGATCATCGCCCGGATGTCGCCGTTGTTGAAGCTCGGCGTGCGAACGTTCTCGAGGATGTGCTTCCAGAGCCCGTCCTGCCAGACGCCCTTCTCCTGGAGCTTGAGTGCTCGGTAGATGTTCCCCTCGGACCAGTTGTCGACGAGGTCGATTGCAAGGCCCGGGTACGCACCGCCGATGTCGAGGACATGGGCGGACGCGCCGGAGAAGCCGACGAGCTCGCCCGCGGCGAAGATCGGGATCACGATCGCCACATCCGGCGAATGCGTCGCGCCGGCGTACGGGTCGTTGTGCAGGATCACGTCGCCATCGTGAATGTCGTCGCCGAGGATCGCGATGACGCTCTTCACGATCTTCGGCATCGCGCCCATGAACATCGGGGTCGAGTCGGATTCGGCGAGGTTGTTGCCCTCCCGATCGAAGATTCCTGCGCCGAGATCCTCCGACTCGCGGATGATCGACGAGTAGGACATCCGGTACAGCACACCGGCCATCTCCTTCGCGATCGACGCGAACGCGCCGCCGATCACGCGCATCAGGATAGGGGTAGAGAGGTCCGCGCGACGGCCCTCCTGGGAGCCGGCGAGCGCGGCGCAATCGATCACGATGTTGCCGTACCGGTCGATCTCAGCCGTGAGACCAGGGGGGATCACCGTCGTCGAGTCGTACTGCTCGACGACCGCCGGCCCCTGGATCCGGTCGCCCGCACGCAGCAGCTCCCGCTCGTAGAACGGCGTCACATGACGCTCCCCTCGGCCGCCCACGTCGAAGACGACCGTGCGCTCGAGTGTCTGCGCCATGCGCGGATCGCCGTTGCCCGACTCCAGCTCGAGAGCGCGCAGCTCATCGACCCGTCCGACTGCGACGACGCGGACGTTGATGATCTCGACCGCAGCGTCGAAGCGATGGCCGTACTCGGCCTCGTGCGCCGCGTCGAAGCGTCGCCGCAGCTCCTCGACCCACGCCTCGTCGAGGTCACCCGGAGGAACGTCTGTGCGAACCTCGTAACCCTGGCCCGCGTACCTGCAGTCGGCTAGCCGCCGAATCAGCCGGCGCTCCTCCGAGACCTTGTCGGCGTCGAGCTGCGCGACAGCCTGCCGTGTCAGCTCAGCGAAGCGCGCAGCGAGACGTGTCCGGTCGAGGCCCTCCAGCTGATGACGCTCGGTGGCGACGAACTCGTGCTGCAGGTCGGTCGCGAGCAGACCGGTCGCGGCGATGATCCCCGGGTGGGGCGGAACGAGCACCCGTGCGATCTCGAGCTCGAGCGCGATGTCGCATGCGAAGAGCGGGCCGGCGCCACCGGCTGCGACAAGCGTGAACTCGCGGGGGTCGTAGCCGCGCCGCACGGAGTTGAGCTCGATCGCCTGGGTCATGCCGAACTTCTGGATCTGCAGCGCGCCGAGGGCCGCCTCCTCGACGGTCACGCCGAGCTCGTCCGCGACCGAAGCCATTGCCCGCTCTGCGGGATCGACCGCGAGCAGCATCTGCCCGCCGAGCAGGCCGCGCTCGGGCCTCAGGCGTCCGAGCAGGAGCTGCGCGTCGGTCGAGGTCGGGAGCGTGCCACCGCGGTCGTAGCAGGCCGGGCCCGGGTCGGCGCCCGCAGACTGCGGGCCGACCCGGAAGACGCCGCCCTCGTCGATCGCAGCGATGGAACCACCACCCGCGCCGATCGTGTCGATGTCGACCATCGGCACCATCGCCTGGTAGTCGCCGATTGTCGTGTCGAGCAGGTGCCGCATGCGCAACTGGCCACCCGCCGCGACGCCGATGTCTGCCGAGGTGCCGCCGATGTCCAGCGTGACGACGTTCTCGAAGCCGGCTATGTTGCCGGCCCAGATACCTCCGATCAGCCCGGCGACCGGTCCTGACATCAGGAGGTTCACGGGGCGCTCGGCGGCCGACTCGACCGTCGCCATCCCGCCGGACGACTGCATCAGCTGCACACCACGCGTGAGCCCGGCGTCGCTCATCGCTTCGGCGAAGCGACCGAGGTAGCGCGAGACCTTCGGCCCGACATAGGCGTTCAGCGCCACAGTCGAGAAGCGCTCGAACTCGCGGTACAGCGGCAACACCTCGTGCGAGATGGAGAGATAGGCCCCGGGCACCTCGTCGAGCAGGATCTCCTTCACGCGCTGCTCGTGCGCCGGGTTGAGATAGCTGTGCAGGAAGCAGACGGCGATCGCCTCGACGCCCGCCTCGCGCAGCTCGACGGCGCGACGACGAACCTCTTCCTCGTCGAGCTCCACCAGGACGTCGCCGTGAGGGACGGTGATGCGCTCGGCCACCGTGAGCCGATGACGCCGCTTGACGAGCGGTCGCGACTGCCACGGCAGCTCCTGTTGCAGGGAGAAGTTGAGTGGTTTCTTGTGCCGGGCGATGTGAAGGAGGTCGCGGAAGCCCTCGGTCGTGATCATCCCCACCTCCGCGCCTGTGTGCGTGAGCGCGATGTTCGTGGCGACGGTCGTGCCGTGCAGGAGACTGTCGATCTCGCCGAGCGAGATCCCCGCCTTCGCGCACAGGCCGCGGACGCCCGCGTCGGTGCCACGGGCAGGGTCGTCAGGGGTCGAGGGAACCTTGTCGACGGTGAGGCGACCGGACGTCTCGTCGACGAGGACGAGATCGGTGAACGTGCCGCCGACGTCGACTCCGAGGCGCTTCACGCCCTTCCTCCACCGGGCGCGACCGCTGCCGTCGCGGCGATGACCTCACGGCCGACGAGCGCCATCTGGTCGGCCGCGCCGTTCAGGTACGCGCAGGAGACCTCATCGACGCCGAGCTCGAAGAGCTCCTGCACCTTGGCGCGAACCTTCTCGGGGTCGCCCGCGAGCGCGAAGTCGTCGACCAGGTCGCCCGTCAGGTACTCGGTGTGTTCGGCCTCCGAGGAGAGATGTCCGGCGTAATAGTCGTACTCGTCGCGACTCTGCGGTAGTCGCGTCATGGTCGCCGGCATGTCGTGTCGAGGATTCCGCCGCATCGTGTCGGCGATGTGGTTCGCGCACGCCGCAGGGGCCCAGCGGCACCGGTCCCAGGCGTCCTGCTGGTCGTCTCCGACCCACATTGCGGTGAGAAGCGAGAAGCGAACCTCTCCGGGATCGCGCCCCGCCTCCGTCGCGCCGGCTCGCACGTGCTCCATCGCCCAGCGCACGGACGTCGGGTGGACGCCGACGTAGAGCATCACTCGATCGGCCAACGCGCCGGCCAGGCGCAGGTTCTTGGGCCCGGTCGCCGACATCATGATCGGGACGCGCGGATCCTCGTCCACCCACCGCAGATGCACGTCCGCCTCGTTGATCGTCACATGGCGACCTGCGATCAGCTCTCGCAGGAGAGGGACGGACTCCTCGAGGAACGACGTCTTCACCGGGTTCAAGCCCATCGTGCGCACGGCGCTGTCGCCCCGGCCGATGCCCAGCTCGAGCCGCCCGGGATGGAGCTGCGCCAGCGTCGCGAAGGTGCTCGCAGTGGTGGTCACGTGTCGCGTGAAGGGATTCGTCACCGCGGTTCCGACGACGATGCGCCCGGTGGCCGCGAGTGCCGAGGTCATGTAGACGACGCAGTCCTGCCAGAGGATCTGCGAATCGATGAACCAGGCGTGGCTGTAGCCGGCGTCCTCCGCCTGGCGCACGGAGGTCATGCACTCCGCGAAGTCCTGGCACATGAACTGCGAGCCGATGGTGCCCATGGGAGCTCTCCTTTCTAGGCGGAGGTCGCCGCGGGGAACGCGCGAAGCTCGGCGAGCGTCTGCTCGAGCGAGTTCACCTGGCCCCAGCCGACGCTGATCATCTCGAGTGCGGAATCGTGGAGCCGCGGCGTCGCGGTGCCGACGCATTCCTCGACGACGATGGGCTTGAAGTCGCGAAAGAGCGCATCCTTGCACGTCGCGCCGACACACTGGTTCGTGAGGACGCCGGTCAGGATGACGGTCTCGGCGCCGAGCGAGCGCAGCACCTGCTCCATGTTCGTCTGGAAGAACGCCGACAGGCGCGTTTTCTCCACGTACCAGTCGGTCGGCTGCGGTTGCAGCTCCTCGAGGAGCTCGAATCCCCATGTGTCGCGGCGGAGCCCGCCCTCCCGGAGAAGCAGGCGCTTGTGCATGAACGGTCCACCGTCCTCGAGTCCCCGCGTTCCGTGCTGCGTCCAGACGATCGGCACCCCGCGGGCACGGCATTCCTCGTTGAGAGCGATGGTTGGCTCGATCACGCGCCGCATGTGAGCGATGTCGACCTCGTGCGTCGCGTACCAGCCGTCCGGGTGCAGGAAGTCGTTCTGGTCGTCGATCGCCACGTGCACCGTGGCGCTGGGGACGAGTTGCCAGGGAGACGGGTCGACGTAATGCGACTCGGACACCTTACGCTCCTTCATATCTGAGATAGGAAGAAGTGTAGGCTGCTGCTTGAGGCGATTGCAAGTCGTGCACCAGCTCGCTCCGATCACACCGCGGTACCTGCGAGATCAGGCGCTCACACCGCTTCGCGACGCGATCGTGTCGGGCACGCTGGCCCCGAGCTCACCGATCGTGATCGACGCCCTTGCGGAGACCTTCGGGCTCAGTGCGATGCCGGTCCGGGAAGCCGTCAAGCGTCTCGTCGCTGACGGCCTCGTCGAGGAACTGCCGCGCAGGGCGCACCGCGTCAGTCCGCTCACGCGGCGCTCGGCGCTCGACGTGATCGAGGTGACCGAGGCACTGATCGTGCAAGCCTACGAGGTCGGTGTGCCGAGACTCGGGCCGCACGATGTCGAGGCGATGAGGACGGCGCTCCTCGCGGCGCAGGCCGACGCGGACGACGGCGATCTCGTGCGCGCGCTCGCGGCGATCCACGAGATGCACGCCGTGGTCTATGCGGCGACCGGGAACCTCGAGTACGCGCGGACGCTGCGTGGCCTCGTCCCCCGGTTCAACCGGATCCTCTACCTCTGGTATACGGAGTCGATCGCGAGCGTCGGTACGTCGTATCGCCGCGACGTGATCGACGCGCTCGAGCTGGGCGAGCGCGAGCGCACCGTCGAGATCGTTCGCGCCGCCTGGCGACGCTTCCACGACGTCGTCTCGGCCCGCGAGGACGACGGGTGATCGGCGAGGCACGCGTCCTCGTCATCGGCGGCGGGATCGCCGGCGTCTCGACGCTCTACCACCTCACCCGTCTCGGCTGGACCGACGTCGCGCTCGTGGAAGCAGAGCAGCTGGCGAGCGGCTCGACCTGGCACGCCGCAGGCCTCTGCACGCAATTCACGCAGAGCTACAACCTCATGCGGCTGCTCCGGCGCTCCCTCGATCTGTACGGCACGCTCGAGGCCGAGACGGGCCAGGACGTCGGCCTCCACACGTGCGGCAGCGTGCGCATCGCGACGACGAGCGATCGGCTGCAGCAGTTTGAGCACGTGCTCGGAATCGCCGAGAACGTCGGCGTGCCGATGGAGCTCGTCTCGGCCGGGCGTGCAGCCGAGCTCTTTCCGTTCGCGACGTCCGACGGCGTGCTGGGAGCCGCGTACCTCCCGACGGACGGCCACGTCGATCCGTCGAGTCTCACCAACGCGCTCGCCAGGGGCGCGCTCCAGGCAGGTGCGACGATCGAGCGGCACACGCGCGTCACCGGCCTGCAGCGGGAGCGTGGCGCCTGGCAGGTCTCGACCAGCGCCGGCGAGATCCGGGCGCAACACGTCGTCGTCGCGGCCGGCCAGTGGTCGCGGCAGGTCGCGCGTCTTGCGGGCGTCGAGCTGCCACTCATACCGCTGCAGCACCACTACGTGGTTACCGAGGCGATCCTCGCGGTCGCGGTGCGCGCGGGCGAGCTGCCAGTGTTCCGCGATCCGGACAGGTCGTTCTATGCGCGGCAGGAAGGCGCCGGGCTGCTCGTCGGGCCCTTCGAGCGCAACCCAAAGACCTGGGCGCTCGACGGGATCCCCGACGGCTTCCAGGGCTCGCTGCTCGCGCCCGATCTCGAGCAGATCGAGGACTGCCTCGTCGCCGCGGCCGATCGGATCCCCGTCTTCGGCGACGTCGGCCTCCGCACCGTCGTCAACGGGCCTGACGCCTACACGCCCGACGGCAAATGCCTGATGGGGCCCGTCCCGGACCAGCGCGGCCTCCATGTCCTCGCCGGGTTCTCGATCTTCGGCATCGTCTTCGGCGGCGGCGCCGGCGCATACGCTGCGGAGTGGATCGTCGACGGTCAGCCGAGCGACAACATGTGGGAGCTGGACATCCGCCGCTTCGGGAACTACGCGGCGTCGACGTCGTACGCCGTCGCGCGCGCGTCAGAGGTCTTCGAGGACGAGTACAAGATCCACTACCCGGAGGAGGAGCGGCCCGCAGGGCGGCCTCTCCGTACCGACCCGCTGTACGAGCGCCTGCTCGACAAGGGTGCGGTGATGGGTGCGCGCGCCGGCTGGGAGCGGCCGCTCTGGTTCGCCCGTACCGGGCCGGCGCGTGACGTCTACGGATTCGGGCGCGGCAACTGGTTCGAGTCGGTCGGCGAGGAGTGCCGCGCCGTGCGAAGCGGCGTCGGGGTGCTCGATCAGACGAGCTTCGCGAAGTTCGAGCTCACCGGTGACGGAGCCGACGCGTTCCTCGACCGCGTGTGCGCGAACCGCCTGCCGCAGGAGCCCGGCCGCCTCGCGCTCACGCAGCTCCTCACCGAGCGGGGCGGCATCGAGGCCGACGTGACGGTGGCGCTCGTCCAGCCTGGACGCTGGTACGTCGTCTCCGCGGCGGCGACCGAGACGCACGATCTCGGCTGGCTGCAACGCCACCTGCCCGACGACGGCTCGGTGCGTCTCGACAACGTTTCGTCCCAGATCGGCGTCCTGACCGTCGCCGGGCCGCGCGCCCGCGAGCTCCTTCAGCGCATGACCCGCGACGACCTGAGTGCCGAGGCGTTTCCGTTCTTCCGTTGCCGGCACATCGAGGTCGGGCAGGCGCGAGTGCTCGCGCTGCGAGTCTCGTACGTCGGGGAGCTCGGCTGGGAGCTCCACCATCCGCTCGAGGTGCAGCGTCATCTCTACGAGAGGCTCTGGGAGGCGGGTGAGGATCTCGGACTCGTCGATTTCGGGTACCGCGCGCTCGAGTCGATGCGCCTCGAGAAGTGCTACCGGCTGTGGGGTGCCGACCTCTCCGCCGATTGGTCGCCGCTGCAGGCCGGACTCGAACGCTTCGTCGCCTTTGACAAGGGCGACTTCATCGGGCGGGGCGCCCTGGCGCGCGAGCGGGAGACCGGGCCTACCCACCGCCTCTCATGCGTCGTCGTCGATGCCGACGGCGCGGATGCTCACGGGTACGAGCCGGTCTACGCCACCGGTGGCAAGCAGCCGATCGCCTACGTCTCGTCAGGAGGCTACGGCCACGTCCTGCGGAAGTCCATCGCACTCTCATACCTTCCGGTCGCCCATACACGCGTGGGGACGGAGCTCGAGGTGCGCATCCTCGGCGACCGGCGTCGGGCCGTCGTCGCGGAGCAGCCGCTCTACGATCCGCTCGACGAGCGCATGCGCTCGTGAGCGAGCCGAGCGGGTAGGGGCGATCATGGCGGGTGTGAACGAGGCGACGACCGGGAAGGAGCAGGAGCGATGACACGAGCAGACGAGGTGCGCGAGGCGCTTGCGAAGATCTTCGACGCCGACACCGGGATCTACCGTCAACGCGGGTTTCAGCGGCGCGTCGGGTTCGGACCGAGGCCCGCGCTCGTGCACATCGACCTCGCGAACGCGTGGACCCGGCCCGGTCATGCCTTCTCGTGCGACGGGATGGACACGATCATCCCCGCCGTCCAGGCGCTGAACGACGCCGGCAGGGCGAAGGGAATCCCGGTCGTCTACACGACGACCGCGTACGAGGACGTCACGGGTCCGAACTCGGACATGGGCCTCTGGGTGCACAAGATCCCCGTCGAGCACCTGCTCGTCGGCACGGAGGCGGTGGCGATCGACGACCGGGTCGCACCCGCCGAAGGCGAGCTCGTGCTCGTCAAGAAGCGGGCAAGCGGCTTCCACGGCACGAACCTCTCGAGTTATCTCAACGCGCTCGGCGTCGACACCGTGATCCTGACCGGTGTGACGATGGCCGGCTGCGTCCGCCATTCCTGCGAGGACGCGATCGCGGAGGGCTTCCGCCCGATCGTCGTGCGCGAGGCGGTCGGCGACCGCGTGCCCGGCGTCGTCGAGTGGAACCTCTTCGACATCGACGCGAAGTTCGGCGACGTCGAGCCGCTCGAGCGCGTGCTCGAGTACCTCGAAGGGATCGAGCCGTTCGTCAGCCGGGCGGCCGGGGTGAGCGTGGTCTCATCGACGTAGGGCCGCGAGTGCCTCGTCCAACGCGACGA
>JBPCLB010000109.1:0-2562 GCA_051003695.1 Gaiella sp.
ATGATCGACGGCGACCGCTTGCTCGAGCTCTTCGACGAGATCGAGGCCGAGCTATTCCGGTACCCCGCCGTGGATCCTGCGTCGTTTCGCCGGGCCGCCCATCGTGCCGCAGCCGGGATACAACGCACTTGACACGCGGTATCCCACACACCTGTCGTCGCCGAAGGGCGATTCACTCGCCCGAGAGGCCGAGAGACTGCGAATTCACGAATCGCTGAGAAGTGGCTCGTGCGGGAAAAACGGTTTCCCGCACCCAGAAGAAACGGCCCCTGGGGAGGGGGCCGTTTCAGTGGGATGAAGCAAGGGGGAGGGTGGGATGCCTAGATCATCGACCCCAGCATCACGTTCCCCATCGCTCGAACGAGTGATTCCCCGTCCCCCACGCTAAAAGGCGTACCGCTCCTCTGCGAACGGGTCGGCGTCGTTGTGGTAGCCGTAGCGCTCCCAGAACCCCGGCTGGTCGCGTGGCGTGAGCTCGATTCCCCGCAGCCATTTCGCGCTCTTCCAGAAGTACTTGCCGGGGACGATCAAACGCAGCGGCCAGCCGTGCTCGGCGGTGAGCGGCTCCCCGTCGGCATGGGTTGCGAGCATCGCGCCGTCGTGCTCGAGGAACGATGCAGGAATGTTCGCGGTATATCCGGCCTCCGAGCGGGCGATCGCATAGCCCGCGCTCGGACGCGGCCCGACGAGGTCGCGGATCGTCGACCAGGCGACACCCGAGAACGACGCGTCGAAGCGGCTCCAACGCGTGACGCAGTGAATGTCCTGCACTGCGGTTACCTTCGGGAGCGCGTCGAAGGCAGCCCAATCCAGGGCGATCGCGCTGTCGACCTCACCCCAGACCTTGAAGCTCCAGCCGGCGAGGTCGCGCTCGTATGCGGGAACGTCACCGGCGTGGAGGACGGGCCACTTCTCCGTCAGGTACTGACCCGGCGGGAGCCTTGCGGGGTCGTAACCCGCCTCCTGCACCTTGCGCTCGGCCTTGCTCCTGAACACGGTCGCTACCCTCGTCTCGATGACGGTGACGACGTTACAGACGGCGCAGCGGTCGCGGGCGTACGTCGTGGTGAGCGGCCCGGACGCCGCGGGCTACCTCGACCGGATGGTCTCGAACGAGGTCGAGACGCTCGAGGTGGGCGAGTCGTGCGAGGCGCTGCTGCTGACGCCGAAGGCGCGCGTGATCGCGCCGCTCACCGTCTGGCGGCGGGCCGGGGACGACTTCCTGCTGCTCACCGAACCCGCTGCCGGCGCGCGGGTGGCGCGGGAGCTGATGCGAGCGCGGTTCGCGGCGAAGTGCCGGATCGACCCCGAAGAGCACCGCTCGCTGCTCGTCGTCGGTGCGGACTCCGCGCTTGTGTTGAATGAGCACAAGCGCCTCTGGGTGGCGAACCGCGACTACGGCGTGCCCACCGTGGAGCTGATCGACGCCGACCCCTCCGACCTGGTCGACTCGTCGGTCGTCCTCGAGCGCATCAGCCATGACGAGCTCGAGCGTTTGCGTATCCTCGCACGCACGCCGCGCTTGGGCCATGAGCTCGACGATCGTGTGCTCCCGGCCGAGGCAGGATTGGAGGAGCGGGCGATCAGCTTCACGAAGGGCTGTTACCCCGGGCAGGAGCCCGTCGCGCGGCTCCACTACCGCGGTCACCCGAATCGCGGTCTCCGAGTGCTCGCGCTCGAGGGGCCGACGCCACCCGAGTACGACGCGGAGCTCATCCTCGAGGAGAAAGTCGTCGGCCGCGTGACGAGCGCCGTGCCCGACCCCGACCACGGCGTCGTCGCGCTGGCGTACGTTCGCCGCGAGGTGCCGGCCGACGCGATCCTCCGGTGCGAAGGCCGCACCGTGCGCCACGTCGCGTAGGGCGAGGCACCTCGCCCGCGAGAGCACGCGAATCGCGTCGGTACACTCAGGCCTTCCCGCGCCCGTAGCTCAGGGGATAGAGCGCTGCCCTGCGGAGGCAGAGGTCGCACGTTCGAATCGTGCCGGGCGCATCGCGAAAGAGCCTGCACAGACAACTTTCCTTCCTAGTGCCAGCGCGGTCTTCAGTTGGCCGTGTCCGAAAAATGTCCGTCCGCTGAGGAAATCCGGGTGTCGAAGGCGTCCAGGAGCCCGAGCTCGTAGTCGTCGGCATCCGGTGCGAGATGGCCATACGTCTGGTCGATCATCTCGAGCGAAGTCCCCATCCGGCGCGCGAGCGCGAACAGTGAGACGCCGACCGCGATCGAGAACGTTGCGTAGGTGTGTCTCAGGTCGTAAGGCCGGCGGTACTCGAGGTCCGCCGCTCGAAGTGCCGCCTTCCAGTGGCGCGCGCGTAGGTTGTGGAGGTCGAGGTGGCCGCCTCGCAGGCTGGGGAATACCAGGGGCGTGTCGACCCGAGGTGGCATGGCGTCCAGGACTTCGAGCACACGCCGGCGCAGCGGAACTCGACGCCGTGACCGGTTCGTCTTGGGGTGTTCCCTGACACGGCCGTTCGTGTAGACGCGCTGGACGCTGACGATGCGCCGGTCGCGGTCGATGTCGCGGCGCTCAAGTGCGATCCACTCCTCCGGTCTCAGGCCGGT
>JBPCLB010000110.1:0-5695 GCA_051003695.1 Gaiella sp.
CGGCGATCCCCGCGGACCAACCGGCCCGGGGCGAGACGACCCCGTCGGTCTCGCGTGCACGGGCGAGACGGTCGCCCGCCGGTTCTCCCTCGCGGGAGACGATCGCGCGCTCGTCGGCGAGCGCGAAGCCCGGCGCGGAGGGGTCGACGTCGAGCGCAATCACATGCAGGTCGGCTCGGGCGTGGGCAGCTTCGAGGAGCCCGAGCTGGCCCGGACCGGCGCCTAGGACGAGGAGACGGGCTCGCCGCGCGCCAGGACGCTCTGCCACCAGGCCTCGTTCTCGCGATACCAGGCAACCGTCCGTTCGAGTCCGTCGGCGAACCCGATCGACGCCCGCCAGCCAGCCAGCTCGGCCAGCTTCGTGGTCGAGCCGACGTGGCGGTCGACCTGCCCGGGGCGGTCGTCCACGTGGAGCGTCGTCGCGTCGGGATTCCCGACCGAGTCCAGCACGAGCTCTGCGATCTCCGCGACCGTGATGTCGACCCCCGTGGCGACGTTCACGACCTCTCCGGCGACCGTCTCGAGCGGCGCGGCGATCACCGCCTCGATCGCAGCGGCCGTGTCGTCGACGTGGAGCCAGTCGCGGCTCGCACGACCGTCGCCGTGGATCGTGAGCGCCTCGCCGGCGAGCGCCTGCGTGATGAACCGCGGCACGACCTTCTCGGGGTGCTGGCGCGGCCCGTAGTTGTTGAACGGCCGCACGATCACGACCGGTAGCCCGTAGGTGACCCAATAGCTGTAGGCGAGCCGGTCGCCGCCCGCCTTCGTCGCGGCGTAGGGGCTCCGCGGCTCGAGTGGATGCCGCTCGTCCATCGGCGCGTACTCGGCCGTCCCGTAGACCTCGCTCGAGGAGACGAGCACGAACCGCTCGACGGGGTTCTCACGCACTGCGTCGAGCAGGATCTGCGTGCCCACGACGTTGGTCGTCACGAACTCGCTCGCACCCTCCAGGATCGACTTCTCGACGTGCGACTCGGCCGCCGCGTTGACGATCACGTCGACCTCGGAGACGATCTCGCCGACGAGCTTCGCGTCGCGGATGTCGCCGTGGACGAACGCGAGCCGAGGATGGCTGAGCACGTCGGTCAGGTTCTCGAGGTTGCCGGCATACGTGAGCGCGTCGAGCGACACCACGTCGTGCGTCGTGTGCTCGAGCAGGTGCCGGATCAGATTCGACGGGATGAACCCCGCGCCGCCGGTGACGAGCACGCGCGCCACAGCCGCTACAGCTCGCGATCGACGAGGTAGAGGGGGCGATGCTCGACGACCCGCTGGATTCTGCCGAGGTACTCGCCGACGAGCGCGAGAATGAACCCCTGGACTCCGAGCACCGCGACGACGAGGGCACCGAGCAGGAGCGGCCCCGGGAAGTCGTCCTCGACGATCCAGTAGACGAGGCTGTAGGCACCCAGCGCCGTCGCGGCGAGCGAGCAGAGCGCACCGAGCAGCACGCCGGCCCACTGAATCGGCTGCGGCCAGAAACCGGCGAGGACATGGAGCGCGACCCTGCTCAACCGCAGCGGCGTGTAGCGCGAGGCGCCCGTCCGCGGCGCGTGCCCGAAGTCGACCTCGACGACCGACGCGCCGCCGGAGAGCACGAGCGCTTTCGTGAACTTCTGCCGCCCGATCGCCCCGAGCATCGGCACGACCGCATCTCGGCGGTATGCGTTGAACGCGCAGCCGAAGTCGGAGATCGAGACGGCCGTGAAGCGACGCAGCATCCCGTTGATCAGGCGCGACGGCAGCGTGCGACCCCACGAGTCGTGCCGCAGCGCGCGGCGGCCGCTCGCGACGTCGTAGCCGGCGTCGATGCCCTCGACCAGCCTCGGAATGTCCTCGGGCGGGTTCTGCAGGTCGCCGTCCATCGTCACGACGATCGAGCCGCTGGCGCGCGCGAGCCCCGCGTGCATCGCGGGATGCTGGCCGGAGTTTCGCTTCAGCCGCACCGCCCGAATGTGCGGGTCGTGGGCGTGGAGCCGTTCCAGCGCCGCGAACGTGCCGTCGGTGGAGCCGTCGTCGACGTACAGCACCTCCCACGGGCGGCCGAGGGTGCGCATGGTGGAGGCGAGGCGCTCGTGCAGCTCGTCGAGCGTCTCCCGTTCGTCGAAGAGCGTGACGACGATCGAGAGCTCGACCGGGTCGCCCCGCTCGTCCTGCTCCTGCGCGATCGCCGTCTCGGTGCTCGCCATCGGGTGCCGAAGCCTAACGCTGTAGCCTCGCCGGGTGCGCTGGCAGGGCGGACAGCCGATCGTGCGCCGGGAGATCTGGCGTGGATGCCCCTGGTTGGCATGTCCGGTGGTCGTGATCGAGGACACGCTCGAAGTGCTCGTCACCTACCTGCCGGAGGGGACGCCGTTCAAATTCCCGAGCAGCGCCGACGGGCGTGCGCACCCGTGGGCCGGCAAGCAGCGCTGGAAGGGGCACGGCGTGCTCATGCTCCAGCATCCCGACGACGCCTATGCCGTCTGGCACTTCTGGGAGGGCGCCGACCGGCGTTTTGCGGGCTGGTATCTGAACCTGCAGGAGCCGTTTCGGCGCACGACGATCGGCTACGACACACAGGACCTCGAGCTCGACCTATGGCTCCCGCTCGATGGCCCATGGCGCTTCAAGGACCAGGAGCTGCTCGACGAGCGGATGCGGGACGGGCGTTACACCGCCGATCAGATCGTCGCGATCCGGCGTCTCGGCGACGAGCTCGGCGAGATGCTCGACCGCGGCGAGCGTTGGTGGGACGAACGTTGGGCGTCCTTCGTGCCCGACCCGAGCTGGCGTGCGCCCGAGTTCCCACCCGGCTGGGAGACGGCGCCGATCCCACCGGCACCGGGGCCCGAAGAGCTTGTGTTCATTCAACACAAGCGTTCGTCGTGAGAGCGTTGCCGCGCTCGGCATTCGGGCCCTTCGCCGGCTTTCTCGCGTTCGGAGTGCTGTGGGGAGCGTGGGCGGTGAGCGTGCCGCTCGTGCAGCAGGCGACCGACGCGAGCGACGGGGCTCTCGGCCTCGGGCTGCTCGGTGTCGGGCTCGGGACGCTGCCGGCGATGGTGCTGATCGGCCCGCGGATCGACCACAGCGGGCCGGGGGTGATGCCGTGGGCGCTCGCGCTGCTCGCCGTGACCGCACTCGGCCCCGCGCTCGCGAACTCTGTGCTCGTGCTCTGGCTCACGCTCCTCGTCTGGGGCGCGGCCGCCGGCGCGGTCGACGTGTCGATCAACGCCGCCGCCGCCGAGGTCGAGGCGCGCACGGGGGCGCGCGTGATGCAGCTCGCCCACGCGCTCTTCTCGCTCGGCGTGCTCGTCGGGGCGGTCGGAGGCGGCGCGGCGCGCCAGTTCGGCGCCGGTCGCGCCGCGATCCTGGCCGGAGCGGCCATCTGCCTGCTCCTGGCGGCGCTCGCGAACCGTGACGCGCGGGCACTCAACCGTGGGCCGGCCCCCCTAGGGCCGCCAGGCTTCAAGCTGCGGTGGCACGTGGTCGCGCTGGGGCTCGTCTGTCTCGTCGCGTTCCTCGTCGAGGGCGGGATCGAGAGCTGGAGCGCCCTCTACATGGAGCGCGAGCTCGACACAGGCCCGCTGCTCGGCGCGCTCGGGCCCGGTGCGTACGCAATCGCGATGGTCTCGGGCCGCCTCGCGGGGCAGGTCGTCACCGGCCGGGTCGCAGAGCGGAGGCTCCTCTTCGGCGGAGGCCTCATCTCTGCCGCCGGTCTGCTCGTCGCCGCCGCAGCGCCGGCTCCCGCCGTGGCGATTGTCGGCTTCTTCGTCGCCGGGGCGGGCGTGTCGGTGGCCGCACCGGTCGCCTTCAGCGCCGCAGGCCGAGTCGTCGACGAGGGCGAGCGCGGCAGCGCCGTCGCGACCGTGACGACGATGGGCTACGCAGGGTTGCTGATCGGCCCGGGTCTCGCGGGCGGGGTCTCCGAGGCGGCCGGCTTGCGCGGGACGTTCGTCGCGCTCGCCCTCGTCGCGCTCGTGCTCGTGGTTGCCGCCCCGCGGCTACGGCTTGCGTGAACCCTGTACTGCGTCAGTTCGGCGAGAGTCGCTCGGACGTCAGGCCGCCTCGGCAAGCGATTCCGCATCCGCTGTGCCGGCCTCTGCTCGAGAGCTGCGCACACGCCTGGGGAGCGCGAACGCCGCGAGCGAGCCGACGCCGACTGCGATCGCACCGATGATCACGGCGGTGTTCGTACCGTCGCTGAAGGTCTGCGCTGACTCGTAACCGCCCGCACGGGCGAAGACGGCGGCGAGCACGGCGACACCGAACACACCGCCCAGCTCGCGGATCGCGTTGTTCGCTCCCGAGGCCTGGCCCTCCTCCTGCGGTCGCACCGAGGAGAGGACGACGTTCGCGACCGGCGCGAAGAAGAGCGCCATCCCGACCCCGGCGAGCACGAACGGAGCGACGAGCGACGAGTACGGCACGGTCGGCGTCGAGACGAGCCCGATCCACGCGAGCGCGAGCGACTGTAACGCGAGCCCCGTGCCGATGATCAGCTTCGGCTCGATCCGGTCGGAGAGCGCACCGGCAATGGGCGCGATGAACATCGGGGCGAGCGTCCACGGCAGGATCCGCAACCCGGCGCCGAGCGGGGAGTACCCCTGGACGGTCTGGAAGAACTGCGCGAGGAGGAAGATCGAGCCGAACATCCCGAAGAACATCAGCAGGGAGGCGACGTTGGCGAGGCCGAAGCGGGCGGAACGGAAGAACCGCAGCGGCAGCATCGGCGCCGGCGCGCGCAGCTCCCAGGCGACGAATGCGGCCACGAGCATGGCCCCGCCAACGAGCGAGCCGAGAATCTCGAGGCTCGCCCAGCCCTGGTCGTTGCCTCGAACGAGGGCCCAGACGATGCCGAGCAGACCCGTGCTCGCAAGCGCGACCCCAAGCAGGTCGAGCCGACCGGCGGGGCCGTGCGTCTCGTCCAGCCGGCGCAGGGCGAGCGGGACGAGCACGAGCCCGATCGGGGCGTTGAGCCAGAAGACCCATTGCCAGGCGATACCCTCGACGACGGCGCCGCCGACGAGCGGCCCGAAGGCGATCGCGAGGCCACCGATGCCACCCCAGGCGCCGAGCGCGAGACCTCGCTTCCCAGCGGGCACGGCCGCGCTGAGAATCGTCAGTGTGAGCGGCATCACGATCGCCCCGCCGAGACCCTGCAGTGCCCGAGCGAGGTTGAGGGCATCGACGGTCGGTGCAAGCGCTGCCGCGACGGAGCCGAGCGTGAAGATCACGAGGCCGATCGAGAACATGCGGCGGCGTCCGAAGCGGTCGCCGAGCGCGGCGCCAGTGAGCAACAGCACTGCGAACGTGAGCGTGTACGCGTTGACCGTCCACTCGAGATCCGCGAGCGAGGCATCGAGATCGGTGCGGATCACCGGGATCGCGGTGGTCACGACGAGGTTGTCGAGGGAGACCATGAAGAGCGCGATCGATGTGATCGCGAACGTCCACAGGAGCCGGGCTCGGTCGGTCATCGCTCCATCCTTTTCGTATGAGTTGTGATCAGTCACTTTGTCGGAGCGCAAATGAGAGGAACGTCATTCGGCAGGTGACGCGCCGAGCTTCTCGAGCGCCGCCTCCCCGCCGATGCAGCCAGCGATCATTCGCCGGGCCCAAGGCTCGCCGGCAGTCCACAGATCGAGTGCCGCGACGACGTTGAGCAGCATCCCGGTCGCGAACCACTGCGAGACGACCTCCTGCGAGGCTCCCG
>JBPCLB010000111.1:0-3277 GCA_051003695.1 Gaiella sp.
GTTACCAGGGCGCCCGCGGCGTGGTGTGGCGCGTCAAGTACGCGGACGCTGATGGCCGCCAGGTCAAGGAGACGATCGGCCGCGAGGCGGACGGCGTCAACCGCAAGGCCGCGGAGGCCGCGTTGCGTGACCGGCTGGTCAAGGTGGAGCGGAGGGGCTGGCGCAAGCCGGCCCCTACCACCTTCGCCGAGTACGCCGAGCGGTGGCTGGCGCGTGGTGAGACGAAGCGGGAGTGGAAGCCGGCGACGGTTGTCGCGTACCGGAGCCGACTCGCGCAATTGCTCGGCACGTTCGGTTCGCGGCAGCTGGCGTCGATCAGGCCGCTCGACGTCGCCGCCTACATCGACGCCTCGCACGGCTCGTTCTCCGCCAAGACGGTAAACACGCACCTGACGCTGCTGCACGACGTGTTGAAAGGCGCGGTGGCGGACGAGTTGATCACCTCGAACCCTGTTCGGGGCGTGGAGCGGCCGAAGGTGAGGCGGAACCGCTGGCGGATCCTGCAACCGCACGAGGTGCCCGTCGTCTCTAAGGCGTTCTCCGACGTGCAGGCGCGAAGGGTCTTCCTTACCTTCATCCTGACCGGGCTGCGGCGCAGCGAGCTCGAGCGGACCCGGTGGAGCCACGTCAACCTCGTGGAGGGAACGCTCCGCGTCGTCGAGTCGAAATCGGAGGAGGGGGAGAGGCTGATCGCGCTCCCCCGGCCATTAGTGGACGAGCTGATGGCGCACTTCCAGGCCAGCGCGTATCGCTCCGACGACGATTACGTGTTCGGCGACCCGACCAAAGGCTCGCGGATCAACGTGAAGTGGTTTCGACGCGAGTTTGACGCGGCGCTTCTGGCGGCCGGGATCACCGATCGGGTTCGAATCCACGACCTGCGGCACGCGGCGCTGACGAACCTCGCCGCTACCGGTGCCTCACCGATCGCGGTGATGGCGACCGCGGGCCATCGCTCGATGCAGACAGCGCAGCAGTACGTCCACTTGGCCGGCGGCGTGTTCCGAAACGAGAGCGATGCGCTCGCCGCACGGCTGCTCGGGGTACAAGATACGGGTACAAACCCGGCGGAAACCGAGCAGGCAAGCGGAATAGCCTAGAACGCGTAGCTCTCGACGCGCACGTAGGCAACGACGAGACTCGCCAGGGCGACTCCGACGACGAGCGCCGGGCCTAGGGCCTTCGTCGACTTGTAGCGGGTGCGCGCAAGCGCGAACGTGCACGCGATGCCCCCGACGAGACCGCCTAGATGACCGCCGATCGAGATATTCGGAATCGCAAAGGTGAGGGCGAGGTTCAACACGATCAAGCCCATCGCCTGACCGGCGAACGAACCGGTCGTGAGGTACTCGAGGATGAGCAGCGCCCCGAGGATCCCGTAGATCGCACCTGATGCGCCGACCGTGATCGCGAACGCACTCGAGAGCAGCAGCGCTCCGGCCGACCCGGCAAGCCCTGCGGCGAAGTAGACGAGCACGAAACGCAGGGTGCCGAGGGCATCCTCGACGACCGACCCGAGCCAGTAGAGGGCGAACATGTTGAACGCGAGGTGGAGCACGCTGCCGTGCAGGAACATCGCGCTGACGAGCCGCCACCACTCTCCGTCCTGCACGAGCACGCCGACCAGCGCTCCCTCCTCGAAGACCTTCCCACCCGGCTGGCTCAACCCGCCGCCCTGCGAGACGGTGACGAGGTAGACGATCACGTTGAGGGCGACGAGCAGCGTCGTCGCAGGTGCGGCGAGGCCGCCGACCCGGGCGCGAGCCTGTCGGACGGTGCGCTGCGGCCGCGGTCGCTCAGCGCCGACACCCGCGTGGTCGGGGCACTTGATTCCCACCGGAGCGAAGTTCATGCACTCCTCGCAGATCGAACGGCCGCACTCCGAGCACGAGACCAGCGTCTCGCGATTTGGGTGCCGGTAGCAGTGTGGGGTCGCGGACACGGCGGCTAGCGTACCGGCGTGCGTGTTCACGTCGCCTTCACGCCGGACGAGTCGGCGGCGGCGCCCACGGGGGTCGTGATCGACGTGATCCGCGCCACCTCGACGATCTGCCAGGCACTGAACGCCGGCTACGAGCGTGTCCTGTGCGCTGCCGAGGTCGAGGACGCGCGAGCGCTCGCCGACGGCGGTTCCGTGACGCTCGGCGGCGAGCGCCTCGGTCTCAGGATCGAGGGGTTCGATCTCGGGAACTCGCCACGGGAGTACCTCGAGCCCCGGACGCCGACGCTCGTGCTCTCGACCACGAACGGCACGCGCGCGATCGTGACGGCGGCCGAGCGCTGCGAGCGCGTCCTGATCGCGTCGCTGCTCAACCTCGTCGCGGTCACAGCCGCCGCAGCGGCGCACGGCGAGGACGTCGCCGTCTTCTGCGCGGGCGTCAAGGGCGCGTACGCGCTCGACGACGCGTATGTCGCAGGCAGGATCGCGGTCGGGCTCGCATGCGAGCGATCCGATGCCGCCGAGGCAGCCGTCCGGCTTGCGGGCTCGTATCGAACCGCGGAGGAGGCGTTCCGCCAGTCCCGCTCCGGCCGGAACCTGATCGCCAACGGGCCCGAGCTCGAGGCCGACATCGCCTGGTGCGCACAGGAAAGCGTGCTCGCTGTCGTTCCGCGATTCACCGGGATGCGCGGAGTGGCTGCCGAGATCGTGGGCTGATGCGCACGGCGATCGTGCTCTTCACGCGCGATCTTCGCCTGCACGACAACCCGACGCTGCGTGCCGCGCTCGACGAGGCCGAGACCGTCCTGCCGCTCCATGTACTCGACAACGGCATCGCTCGGACTCGCTACGGCGCGGCGTCGAATCGTCGGTCGTTCCTGCTCGAGTCGCTGGCCGATCTCGACGTGTCGCTCCGCAAGGCCGGCGCCGCGCTGGATGTGAGAAAAGGCGAGGTCGTCGCCGAGACGGTGAAGGCTGCGCGCCGGGTCGGGGCAGAGGCCGTGTTCTGCAGTGCCGACGTGAGCCCGTACGCGCGGGAGCGCGAGCGGCGACTGGCAGCAGAGGTCGATCTGCGTCTCGTCGATACGAGCTATGTCGTCGCCGCGGGCGAAGTCGCGCCCGCGAGCTCCACCCACTACCAGGTGTTCACGCCGTACTACCGCGCGTGGCTCCAGGCCTGGCGTGGTGAGCCGCTCGGCACGCCGCGCACGATTCGTCTGCCGGAAGCGGTCACGACGAATCCTCCGCCGGCGCCGCGGAGCCCCGCTCTGGTGCCGGGCGGTGAACGCTCCGGCGCGCAGCTCGCGCGGACCTGGCTCCGCAATGGCCTTTCCGGCT
>JBPCLB010000112.1:0-3287 GCA_051003695.1 Gaiella sp.
AGCACGTGCTCTGCGAGAAGCCTCTCGGCCGCACCGCAGAGGAGAGCTACGACATCTGGAAGGCGGTCGCCGGGACGGGCGTGAAGCACATGCCGGCGTTCAACTACCGCTTCTACCCCGCGATCCGGCTCGCCAAGGAGATGATCGAGGCCGGCGAGCGCGGCGAGATCTACCACTTCCGGGGCCGGTACCACCAGGAGTGGATCATGGATCCCGAGTTCCCGAAGTTCTGGCGGCTCGACAAGCAGGTGGCAGGATCGGGGGCTCTCGGCGATCTCGGCGCGCACGTGATCGACCAGTCGCGCTACCTCGTGGGCGAGCCGAGCAGCGTGGGCGGGCTCCTGCGTACCTTCATCACGGAGCGCCCGGGCGGGACGGTCGACGTCGACGACGCCTTCGAGGCGACCGTCGAGTTCGAGAACGGTGCGATCGGGACGTACGAGGCGACGCGCTTCGCGCTCGGGCGCAAGAACCAGATGCGCTGGGAGATCAACGGCTCGAAGGGCACGGTCGTCTTCGACCAGGAGCGCATGAACGAGCTCGAGGTGAACCTCGGCAGCTCGAAGCCGGGTGAGCACGCGCAGGGTTTCCGCACCGTGCTCGTGTCGGAGGCCTACCACCCCTACTGGGAACACCACTGGCCCCACGGTCACATGATCGGCTGGGAGGACAGCTTCGTGCACGAACTGCTCCATCTCCTGACGTGCATCAAGGAGGACACCCCGATCGGCCCGCACGGCGCGACGTTCGAGGACGGGTATCGCTGCGCCGAGATCTGCGACGCGATCGTGCGCTCCCACGAGACCGGAACACGCCAGCGGATCGAGTACCGCACGCTCTGATGCCCCGGCTCGAGGGCAAGCGGATCGTCATTACCGGCGCCTCACAGGGCATCGGCCAGGCGGCGGCGATCGCCGCGGCACAGGCCGGCGCGGACATCGCCTTTACGTACCGAAGCGCAACGGCCGAAGCCGAGCGGACTGCTGAGGCCGTCCGCGCCGCCGGTCGGGACGTCGTCGTACTCCAGGGCGATACCGGCGATCCCGATCACGTCGACGCGCTCGCAGCCGCCGCGGTCGAGGCGTTCGGGAGAATCGACGTGTGGGTCAACAACGCTGCCAGGCTGATGGTGAAGCCGTTCCTCGAGATGACGGGCGAGGACTGGCACGGCCTGATGGCGGCCAACTTTCACGGCTACTACTACGGCTGCCGGGCTGCTGCCCGACAGATGATCGCGCAGGGCGGGGGGCGGATCGTCAACGTGACGTCCGTCGTTGGCATCCAGCCGATCGCGGAGCTCTCGGCATACGTCGCCGCGAAGGGTGGAATCGTCGCGCTCACCAAAGTGCTCGCGGTCGAGCTCGGGCCACACGGCATCACGGTCAATGCGCTCGCTCCTGGGGCGACCGACACTCCACTCAATCAGGTGGCGTACACCGATGCGGTACGCAGGACGTACAACGAGCGGATCCCGCTCGGCCACATCGCGTCCGCCGAGGAGGTTGCCGACGCGCTCCTGTTCCTTGCCTCCGACGCGTCCCGCTACGTCACCGGCACGGAGCTCGTCGTCGACGGCGGCATCGTCCTGAACGGCAACGTCGGGCACGCGCGAACGTGAGCGCACATACGGGAAGCGCTCCAAAGGCGATCGTGGCGCCACGCACGATCGAGAACTTCGTGGGAGGTCGTTGGCTTGCCGCTTCCAGCGACGAGGCCGTCGCCGACCTCAACCCGGCCGACCCGAGCGACGTGCTTGCCCACGTGCCACTCTCGACGCATGTGGACGTCACGCGGGCGGTCGCCGCGGCGGCCGACGCGTTCCCCGCCTGGCGTGAGACCTCGCCGATCCGCCGTGGTCAGACCCTCCTTCGGGCCGCGCGGATTCTCGAGGAGCGCGCGGACGAGCTCGCCCGGCTGCTGACCCGCGAGCAGGGGAAGACCCTCGCGGAATCGCGGGGCGAGCTTCCGCGCGCGATTGGCTTCTGGGGGTGGATCGGACATCAGGGCGGTGGGATCCAGGGAATCACCGCACCAACCGAGGCCGACCGGATCCTCGGGCTGACGCTGCGGGAGCCACTCGGGGTGGTCGGGCTGATCACGCCGTGGAACTTCCCGGTCAACATCCCGTCGTGGAAGCTTGGATCCGCGCTCGTCTGCGGGAACACGGTCGTGCTCAAGCCGGCACAGGTCACCCCCCTTGTCGCGAACGCCCTGATCGAGGCGTTGGATGAGGCAGGCGTCCCACCGGGCGTCGTCAACATCGTGCACGGGAGTGGATCGGTGGTCGGGCAGGCGCTCGTCGACGACCCCCGCGTGAAGGCGATCTCGTTCACCGGCTCGACCGCCGTCGGGATGGACATCAACGTTCGCGCCGCGCGTCACGGAAAGCGCGTGCAAGCCGAGCTGGGTGGCCACAACGCTGTCGTCGTACTGGCGGATGCGGATCTCGAGCGAGCGGCACAGGGTTGCGTGGCGGCGGCCTACGGGACAACCGGCCAACGGTGCACGGCGCCACGGCGGATCGTCGTCGTGCGGGCCGTCGCCGAGGAGCTCGTCGACCGCCTGGCGGCCGGCACGCGTGCCGTCACGACCGGTCCCGGCGACCGGGACGACGTCGACATCGGACCCCTGATCGACGAGCGGGCACGGGACGAGGTCTCCGGGCAGATCCAGCGGGCGCTCGACGAGGGCGCCGAGCTAGTCGCCCAGGGTAGTTCCGTCGGCGATCCGGCCGGCTACTTCGTCCCACCGACGCTGCTCCGGAACGTCGACCCGGCGATGACGATTGCCCGCGACGAGGTGTTCGGCCCTGTTCTGCCCACGCTCGTGGTCGAGGACTATGACGAGGCGATGCGGGTGGCGACGGGAACTCGGTACGGGCTCTCGACATCGATCTACACTCGCGACCTGACGACCGCGATCCGGTTCATGCACGACACCGACAGCGGAGTCGTGCACGTCAACAAGCCCCCGATCGGGGCGGAGTCACATTTGCCGTTCGGGGGGCTCAAGGACTCGGCGCTCGGGGCAAAGGAGCTGGGCGCGGCGGCGGACTTCTACACGCAGGGCAAGACCGTGTTTCTCGACTGGTCCGAGTCGTCGTAGCGTCGAGCTGCTCGGCGGCAGGAGCGTAGGATCCCGCCGATGGGCGACTGGAAGACCACGCAGGTGGCACCGGGAATCGTCCGGATCGAGAGCGTGCTCGGCCCGCGACCGTTCTCGCAGTACCTCGTCCGCGGTGAGCGCTCGGTGCTCGTCGACACCGGCACGAAGGAGACGCCGGACGA
>JBPCLB010000113.1:0-3987 GCA_051003695.1 Gaiella sp.
CCCCGCAGCGGGTCTCCGGCTGGACATCGACCCGCTCGAGCTGATCCGCAAGGAGAAGCGGCTCACCGGGACGCTCTACGGATCGGAGGATCCCGCGGTCTCGCTGCCGGCGTTGCTCGAGCTCGTCCGCGACGGCCGCCTCGAGCTGGCGTCGCTCGTCGGCCCGTCGTTCTCGCTGGACGACGTGAACGATGCCGTCGCCGCGAGTCTCGCCGGTGAGGCGGGGCGGGTACTCGTCCGGCCGTAACCGAGACCGACTACGTCGCCTGGTTCCAGCGCTGCCGATAGTCCTCGCGCACCGGCTGGAACACGTCGAGCACCAGAGCCCCTTCCGGCCCGCAGTACGCGGAATGCTCGACCCCACCCGGGAGGACATAGCCCTCCATCGGCCCGAGCTCGTGCGTCTCGCCGGCGACGACGAGCGCCTGCATGCCGCGCAAGACGATCCCCAGTTGCTCGTGCGGATGGCTGTGGGCGGCAACCGTCGCGCCTGGTGCGAACTCGATCACGTTCAGCATCGCACCGGTGCCGAACAGCGGTCGACCGCTGACTCCCTCTGCGAGTACGAACGGAGAGACGTCGTCGAACCTGACGAACTGCGGCTCCATGCCCGGACTCTAGGCGACCCTTGTATCGTCGGCCGCATGACTCCAATCGTCGAGCAACGTGACTATCACGTTCACACGGGGCGGCTCGGGGAGCTGGTCGGGCTCTACGAGTCGGAGGGGATCGCGATCCAGGCGCCGATCCTCGGCGGCTTCGTCGGCGCGTTCACGACGGAGGTGGGCGCCCTCTCCACCTACACGCACCTGTGGCGCTACGCGAGCTACGAGGAGCGGGAGCGCCGTCGCGGTGAGCTCCAGGCTCGCGACGACTGGCAGGCCTTTCTCGTCAAGGTCCAGCCGCTCGTCCACACACAGCAGAACCGGCTGCTCGTACCGACATCGTTCTCCCCGCTGCGCTGATGGCCTCGCTCACGGGCAGGGTTGCCATCGTCACGGGCGCCGCGCAGGGGATCGGCAAAGCGATCGCCGACGGTCTGGCGGCGGCCGGCGCGCGCATCGTCGTCGCCGACCTGCGTGGAGCCGAGGCAGCCGCGTCTGCCTATGAGGACGGTGTCGGCGTCACGGTCGACGTCGCCGACGAGACCGCGGTCGAGCGGATGATGGCCGCGACCGTCGAGCGATGTGGTGGAGTCGACGTGCTCGTCAACAATGCTGGGCTCTACGCCACTCTGGCGATGCGCCCGTTCACCGAGATCGCGCTCGAGGAGTGGCGGCGGGTGATGGACGTCAACGTCGCTTCGATGTTCCTCACCTGCCGCGCGGTCGTTCCTGTGATGCGCGAGCGGGGCGGCGGCGCGATCGTCAACATCTCCTCGGGCACGCCGTTTCGCGGCGTTCCGTTCCTGCTGCACTACGTCACGAGCAAGGGCGCGATCGTCGCTTTCACGCGGGCGCTCGCGAAAGAGCTCGGCAAGGACGAGATCCGTGTCAACTGCGTCGCACCGGGCTTCACGATGTCGCAGGGGGTGCTGGACAATCCCGAGGTCGTCGAGACGCTCCGCGATGTGTCGGTGTCGGCGCGGACGCTCCAGCGCGACCAGCAACCGGAGGACGTCGTCGGTGCTGTGGTCTACCTCGCAGGCCCGTCTGCCGGCTTCGTCACGGGCCAGACGATCGTGATCGACGGCGGTCAGACCTTCCATTGAGGTTCTCGCTGCACGACTGTCCACCGGGCGTCGTCACCTCGCGCGGCAACCGAGTCGTGTACGACGTGGGGGGCGACAAAGCGTGGTTCGGGGCTGCACGGGTCGACGGCCACGCTCTGCTGTGGGAGCTCGCCGGCGAACGCGAGGACGCGATGCTCTCGGTCGACGTCGAGCTCGATCCGACGACGGACTGGGTGATGCGGTGCGACCGCGTCGACTTCCCGCCCGGCGGCGTCGCGTATCGGCACGTCCACCCGGGGCCGGGAATCCGATGGCTGCTCCACGGCGAGCTCGCGATCGAACGTCCGGATCAGGGCCGCCGCGTGTTCGGGCCGTCGCAGGCGTGGTTCGAGGGCGTGGAGTACCCGGTGCTCGCGACAGCGTCGGCGAGCGAGCAGACCGCTTTCGTCCGGGTGCTGCTGCTGCCTGCGCAGTGGCGCGGCCGACGCACGATCCGGTACCTCGACCCCGCCGACGAAGAACAGCCGAAGCTCCAGCGGGCAACGGTATTCCTCGAGAATGGCCTCGTGCCGTGAGTCGAAGCGGCGGTCGGATCCTCGTCGACCAGCTCTCGCTCCACGGCGCCGAGCTCGCCTTCGGCGTCCCCGGCGAGAGCTATCTCGATGTGCTCGACGCGTTGCGCGACAGCTCTATCCGCTTCATCACATGCCGGCACGAGGCCGGCGCCGCGAACATGGCGGCGGCCTATGGCAAGCTCACGGGCCGTCCGGGCGTCTGTCTGGTCACCCGCGGGCCGGGCGCCACGCAGGCCGCCGTCGGTGTGCACACGGCGTCTCAGGACGGGACGCCACTCGTGCTGCTCGTTGGCCAGATCCCGCGGCGCGATGTCGAGCGGGAGGCGTTTCAGGAGCTCGACCACCGGCGCGTCTTCTCGTCGCTGACGAAATGGGTGGCGCAGATCGACGACGCGGCGCGGATTCCGGAACTGGTGCAGCGTGCGTTTCGCGTCGCGACCTCGGGCCGCCCCGGGCCTGTCGTCCTGGCGCTTCCGGAGGACATGCTGTTCGATCAGGTGACCATCCGCGACGCCGAGCCGTACGCCGCTGCGCAGGCAGCGCCCACGACCGGTGAGCTGGCCCGCGTACGGGAGCTCATGGCCTCGGCCGAGCGACCCCTCGTCGTCGTCGGCGGTCAGCCGTGGACGCAGGCGACGGGTGAGGCGCTGCTCGCGTGGTGCGAGGCGAGTTGCCTTCCCGTGGCGGCGGCGTGGCGCTGCCAGGACGCGGTCGACAACGAGAGCCCGGTCTACGCGGGCCATCTCGGGATCGGCGCCGACCCGCGTCTGACTGCGCGCCTGCGAGACGCCGACGCGGTCCTCGTCGTCGGCACGCGGCTGGGCGACATCGAGACCGCCGGGTACACGTCGCTCGCGCCCCCCGGCGACGGCCGTGTGCTCGTCCACGTCCACCCGGCCCCGGAGGAGTTGGGTCGCGTCTACGAGCCCACGCTTGGGATCGTGGCATCCGCCCCTCGGTTCGCCGAAGCCCTCACCGCGATCGAGCCACTCGCCCCGGCCGGCGGCCGGGTCGCCGTCGTGCAGGCGCACGAGGAGTACCTCGAGACGCTCGTGGCATCCCCGCTGCCGGGCACGGTCGACCTGGGGAGCGTGATGGCGACGCTGCGGGGTCGTCTCGGCCCGGACGCGATCGTGTGCAGCGGCGCCGGCAACTTCACCGTCTGGGCGCATCGTTTCTACGCGTTTCGCCGCTACGGCACCCAGCTCGCCCCGGCCAGCGGTGCGATGGGCTACGGCCTGCCTGCGGCGATCACCGCCAAGCTCGTTCACCGAGGTCGCGATGTGGTCTGCATCGCAGGCGACGGCGATTTCGTGATGAGCCTCTCCGAGCTCGCGACCGCAGTGCAGTACGAGACCGCGATCGTCGTGCTCGTGGTCGACAACGGGATGTACGGGACGATCAGGATGCATCAGGAGCGCACGTATCCCGGCCGCGTCAGCGGTACCGACCTGCGCAACCCCGACTTCGTCGCGCTTGCCCGCGCCTTCGGCGCGCACAGCGAGCGAGTCGAGCGCAACGACGACGTTCCGGCGGCACTCGACCGCGCCCTCGCGGCGGGCATCCCGACCGTGCTCCATCTCCCGGTCGACCCAGAGGCGATCACCCCACGGCAGACCTTGTCGGAGATCCGCGCGGAAGCGCGGTGAGGCGCCAGCGTGAGTGGGGTGGAGGGCGTAAGGCAAGAAACCCGACGCCCAACAGGGGACCACCCCCCGAAGTGGTGGGGGTGTCGGGTAA
>JBPCLB010000114.1:0-3902 GCA_051003695.1 Gaiella sp.
CCGATCGTCCACACCACCTCGAGTCTCGTCGAACCGTGGATCTGCGCTCCGTCGGCGGTTCTCGCGCGACGGCCTCTGCGGTAGCGGACGAGGAAGAAGATCAGGAGGCCCTCCACGAGCAGGAAGATCGCGAGGGCGAAGAACGACACGAACCAGTAGCTCTCGCTGATCGCCTCGGCGTTCGGCGAGGCCGGTGACACGGGGGCCAAACCACCGCTGCCGGCGAGCGCGGTGCCTGCGAACGCGAGTGACGCGACGGCCGCACAGGCGGGTATCAGCTTCGACCTCACGGGCACGGGCATTCTATGAACGTGAGCGATCCTCCGCGCCGGCCAACGCATGTCGCGCTCCCGCCCGACGTCCAGCGACCGTTCGAGGTGTTTCTCAACGGCGTGCCGCAGGTGGAAGGCGCCGATTACCTCGTCCGTGACGGGGCGCTCGTCTTCCAGCGCGAGCTCGCGCGGGAGAAGGTCGGGCTCGGGCGCTGGACGTCGATGGTGCTCGGCATCGCAGGCTCCTACGGAAAGGACGACTCCGTCGACGTCGCGTACGAGCGCGACGGGCGACGTCTGGTGGCGGCGAAGCTGCCGCTCACGACATCGGATCGATGACTCGGAGGGGCAGGCCGCGATCGTTTGCGCCGTCTCGTTCCCGAGCCGACGAGATGGGGGTTAACGACACCGCAACACCGGGAGCGCCGGTTCGCAACCGTTGTTCACGGCTTCCATACGTCTGACCCGTTACACAGCAGTGATGGCGCAGACGATCCTGATCGACAGGTCCGAGCAAGGCGACAGCGTGGTCCGCTGGCGGGAGGAGCGCTTGCTCCACGCGGGCTACGACGCCGAGGCGGCGCTCGTGATCGCCTTCGACCGCGAGGTCGACCTGCACCTCGCCGTGTCGCTGCTCGAGCGGGGGTGCCCGCCCGACACGGCCTTGCGCATTCTGTTCTGACCGGGTGCGGATACCGCGGCGAAAACCAGTGTCAGACACGGGTTCTCGACCTCGGATCGGTCAGCCGCCCGCCAACCCCGGCTGATGTGTCGTCGGTGGTGGCGTGCCGTCGTTTGCGCCTGTTGAGCGAACGGCACACAGTTGGCGCAGAACGGGCTTGACAGAATCGGTGTTTGACACCGATTTTACGATTGTCATCGTTCGTCATCGCTCCGAGGCTGGTCGCCGCGCCATTTCAGCGGCCGAACGGCGGGCCTGGCCACGTCGTTACTCCCATGCGAGGCGTCCGGACGCTTCGGCCGCGCGCCGCAGGCGCGCAGCGTGCCCGGCGTCGAGTTGTCCGCGCTCGAGCCGCCAGCTCCAGTTCCCGCCGATCACGCCGGGCCGGTTCATCCGTGCGTCGCTGCCGAGCCCGAGCACGTCCTGGGCGGGAACGACCGCGAGCGCCGCACGCGACGAGAGCGCAAGCTCGATCAGGTGCCAGACCTCCGTCTCGCCGAGGTGGCCGGCGAGCGTGTCCGTGTCGTGGGTGGACGTGTAGACGACCTGCCGGACACGATGATTCTCGAGGCGATGCACGTTGTCCTTCGGGCCCGTGAACGCCCACAGCAGAACGGCCATCCCGGGAAAGCCAAGCTGGTCGCGCAACGCGCCGACGTCGGGAGTGATGAGGCCCAGGTCCTCGGCGATCACCGGTAGCGCGCCGAGCGCTTCGGCTGCGGCGTCGAAAAGCGCCCGACCTGGGCCGGGCGTCCACCAACCGTTGCTTGCGGTCGTCTCGCCCGCAGCCACTGTCCAGTACGCGGCGAAGCCGCGGAAATGGTCGATGCGGAACGCATCCGTGAGCGCGAGCGCGTGTCGCATGCGCTCGATCCACCATCGGTAGCCGGTGTCGGCGAGCGCAGTCCAGTCGTACAGCGGGTTGCCCCAGAGCTGACCGCGCGCGTTCAGGGGGTCGGGCGGCGCACCCGCGACGACGTCGTCGACCGGGCGGAACTGCTCCGGGTATGCAGCGTGGTCGCAGCCGTTCGCGGCGACGTACATCGGGAGATCGCCGATGATCCGGATCCCCCGGATCGCAGCGTGATCTCGGAGAGCGCGCCACTCACGCTCGAAGCGAACCTGCGAGGCGAGCTCGTCGTCGCCCGCGAACTCCACCCAGTCCTCGATCCAGTAGGCGTGTCGGCGGCGGAAGGCCGCGGCCTCCTCCGGCGTCACGCGCGCGTCGGGCTCGGCGAGCAACGCCGCCGAGCCGGCGAACGCGGAGGGCGAGGTATACGGCGAGCCGTGCTCGTCGGGCGGGTGCAGCGGTAGTACTTGCCAGTAGGCGGCTCCGGCCGCTGCGAGCCACTCGACGAACGCGTACGCCTCGGGGCCGAGTCGCCCTCCGGGCAGCGACGTGGGGTGGAGCTGGACGCCCAGCGACCGTGTCAGCCACATGCGGGAGTGTTTACCGTGTGCGCGAGATGGCTGCCGCGCGCATCCTGATTCTGGAGCTCGAGCCCCAGGTCGACTGTGGCCGCTGGCCGGCGAAGGCGTGTGTCGGCGATCAGGTTCGCGTCCACGCGACGGTCGCCCGGGACGGGCACGAAGTGCTTCGCGCCGCGGTGCGGTACCAGGACCCGAGCGGACGCTGGCACGAGGCGCCGCTTCGGTTCGGAGAGCCAGACCGGGTCACCGGCATCTTCCCGGTCGACACGATCGGGCGGTGGCGGTTCCAGGTCGAGGCGTGGCTCGACCGGCACGAGGGGTGGCTCGTCGAGTACGACCGCAAGGTCGCGGCGGGGCAGTCCGAGCTCGCCGGCGAGCTCGCCGAAGGCGAGCAGCTGTTCGGGTCGGGAACGG
Source organism: Gaiella sp. (assembly GCA_051003695.1). Lineage (GTDB taxonomy): Bacteria > Actinomycetota > Thermoleophilia > Gaiellales > Gaiellaceae > Gaiella. Next base: position 2,800 of record JBPCLB010000114.1, read on the forward strand.
TCGCCGAGTGGCGCGCGGCTGCGCCGGTGCTGGCCGCAGCAGAGCGACACGACACCGTCAGGAGCGACGTGCTCGAGCTCGCCGTCGAGCGTCGGTTGGCGCGGACAGGTGCCTGGTACGAGCTCTTTCCGCGCTCGTGGGGAGGCCTGCGCGGTGTCGCCGACGCGATCCCGCAACTCGCCGAGCTCGGCTTCGATGTGCTCTACCTGCCGCCGATCCACCCGATCGGCGAGACGAACCGCAAGGGCCGCAACAACGCCGTGACCGCTGCGCCGACTGATCCTGGTTCGCCGTGGGCGATCGGCTCCCCCGAGGGCGGGCACACCGCGATCCACCCCGAGCTCGGCACGGAGGAGGACTTCGACGCCCTCGTCGCCGCGTGCCGCGAGCACGACATGGACCTCGCGCTGGACTTCGCGATCCAGTGCTCGGCCGACCACCCGTGGCTGGGCGAGCACCCCGACTGGTTCTCCCAGCGCCCCGACGGCACGCTGAAGTACGCGGAGAACCCACCGAAGAAGTACCAGGACATCTACAACGTCAACTGGGACACCGAGGACTGGCGCAACCTCTGGCAGGCGCTCCTGGAGGTCGTGCAGCACTGGGTGCGCAAGGGCGTCCGCGTCTTCCGCGTCGACAACCCGCACACCAAGCCCTTCGCGTTCTGGGAGTGGCTCATCGCGGAGATCCGCGCGGAGGAGCCCGACGTCGTCTTCCTCGCCGAGGCGTTCACCAAGGCCGCGGTCATGCGCGCCCTGGCCAAGATCGGCTTCAGCCAGAGCTACACGTACTTCACCTGGAAGACCTCGCGCCACGACCTCACGGAGTACGTCGTGGAGCTCGTCACGAGCGGCATGCAGGACTACTTCCGGCCGAACTTCTTCGCCAACACCCCGGACATCCTCGAGGAGTACCTCCAGCGCGGCGGGCCGCCGGCCTTCCACGCGCGCCTCGTGCTCGCGGCGACCCTGTCGCCGACCTACGGCATCTACTCCGGCTACGAACGCTTCGAGAGCGTGCCGGTCGCACCCGGCTCGGAGGAGTACCTCGACTCGGAGAAGTACGAGGCCAAGCAGCGCCGCCTCGACGGCCCGCTGCTGCCC
>JBPCLB010000115.1:0-6047 GCA_051003695.1 Gaiella sp.
GCGGTCGAGGCAGCCGTCCTGAGCTCTCTGGCCGGGCTCGTCGCGATGCAGGCACGCTTCGACGAAGCCCGGCGAGTGTATGCGCGATCGAGGAGACTCTGGGAAGAGCTGGGCCTGCGCTACGCGGTAGCCGGGCTCACGCAGGTCGGTGGCGAGATAGAGCTGCTCGCGGAGGCGCCGTCGGCGGCGGAACGCGAGCTTCGCGCGGGTCAGGAGATCCTCGAGACAATGGGTGGCAACCCCCTGCAGTCCGCGCTGCTCGCGAGGTCGCTCGTCGAGCAGGGATCGGACGAAGAAGCAGAGGCTCTCGCTCGCGAGGCCGAGCGGGCCGACGGCCACGAGATCCAGGCGAAGGTGATCGCCCTCGAGATTCGGGCAACGGTCGCGGCGAGGAATGGCCGGCTCGACGAGGCGCTCGAGCTGGCGCGGGCAGCGGTCGCCCGGTCATGCGACACCGATGCGCCGAATCTCAGGGCGGATTCGCTTCTGACGCTGGGAAGCTGCCTCTTTCTCGCGGGCGACGACGCGAACGGTGGTGAAAGAATCGACGAGGCGCGAGAGTTGTATCTGGCCAAGGGCAACGTCGCCGCGCTGACAAGACTCGCGCGGTCGAGCGAGCCGGACCTTCCATCCGAGGCCCGAGAGAAGTATCGTCGGCCAGGGGCGATCACAAGGAGGGTTCGATGAGCGAATACGACGGTGGAGAGTCGGAGCCGGGCGTAGGGACGTTCGATGCGTCGAGGCTCGAGGGCGAGCACCATGTCGGCTGGGACGGAGCGATGAAAGAGGCACTCAAGAACATTCCGGACGCGTGGCGCGGCGAGACGCTGTCCGTCAAGTACTTCGTCACGATCAAGCCAAACCCCTGTTCCATCGGGGAGTACAAGATCCACCTCGAACCAGGAGGATGACGTCTCGATCACCTGCCCGAGGCGGGTCGTTCAGCTCATGAGGAGCGCCCGCGCGTAGTCACGCGCGTCGAACGGGCGCAAGTCTTCCAGCCCCTCGCCGATGCCGATCAGCTTGACCGGGAGCCGGAGCTCGTGGGCGATCGCGATCGCGACACCCCCCTTCGCAGACCCGTCGAGTTTCGTGAGCACGATTCCCGTGACCCCGGCGGTGCCCGCGAAGAGACGCGCCTGTTGCAGGCCGTTCTGCCCGGTGGTCGCATCGACGACCAGCAGCGTCTCGTGTGGCGCGCCGTCGAGCTGCTGCGCGATCACGCGCCGGATCTTCGCCAGCTCATCCATCAGGTTCGACTGCGTGTGGAGCCGTCCCGCCGTGTCGACGAGCACCACGTCCCTCCCGCGCGCCCGGCCCGCCTCGACCGCGTCGTACGCGACCGCGGCCGGGTCGGCACCGCTCGAGCCGCCGACGAACTCCGCGCCGGCTCGCTCTGCCCAGATCTCGAGTTGCTCCTCGGCGGCGGCGCGGAATGTGTCCCCTGCGCCGACGAGCACCGAGCGACCGTGATCGGAGAGAGTCTTCGCCAGCTTCCCGATCGTTGTCGTCTTCCCGGTTCCGTTGACGCCGACGACGAGGATGACCGTCGGCCCGCTGCCGGCACGGGCAAGCGTCGGTGGCTCGCCCAAGAGCGCCTCGACTTCCTCCGCGAGCGCGCCCGCCAGGTCGGGAACGTCCCCGCGCGCCTCCAGCCGCCGCACGAGCTCGGCGGTCGCCGGCACACCGACGTCCGCCCGGATCAGCGCGAGCTCGAGGTTCTCCCACGCCTCGGCATCGCCGGCGTCGATCCCGCCCACGAGCTCGGCGGTCAGCGCGCGACGGCTTTTCGAAAGTGAGTCGCGAAGGCGCGCGAACATGCCGGTTCGCTCGGATGCGCTCGACCCTGTCTCGGCGTCACCGAGGAGCTCGGCCCAGGTTCTCGGCATCTCGACTCAGACCCTCAGCGTCACGAATCCGGCGGCATCGAAATCCACGTCGAACGTGAGCGCCTGGGACGCTCGAAGCGATCGCATGAGCTCGAAACTCGTGGCATCGACGAAGGAGTACTCCCGCTCGTCGTGGCGGCGGAGCCAACGCAGCGCCTGCGCTTCGAGGTCGCCGTCGACGGGCATGACCTGGACGTAGCGCGTCCGTTCGAGCATGTCGAGAAAACCAACCGCGACCCCGTGGCCGTATCGCCTGTTGAGAAATGTCCAGGTTTCACCGCGGACGTGGTTCGACGTCACGAGCCCTGCCGAGCCGTGCCTGCGCACGAGCTCGAGCGCCTCATCGTGTCGAGCATCGCGCCGCGCGACGCCGGCGACGAACACCGACGTGTCGACGAAGATCACGTACCGCCACGCGGCCCGTAGACGATCTCGTCGATTGACGCGGAGTCGTCTTCGCCCCCTTCGACACTGCCCATGAAGGTCAACAGCGGATCGTCCTCGAGCTGCGGTAACGGGCGGAGCCGATCACCGACGTACTGCCGTACCAACGCCGCTTTCGACGTGCCCTCTTCGCGTGCTTTGCGCTCGAGCGCATCATCGAGATCCTCGTCCATCAGCAGCTGGAGTCGTCTCATGGCCCCGATCTTACACATACGTTGCACGAGGTGTGTAAGCACATGAATCAAACCGCGTGTTCCACGTGCCTGCCTGCGCGCGCGCCGGTAATCAGCGGGAGCAGTAGAGGCTCCCGCGCGCTCGCCGGCCCAAAGACGTCTTGCTCAGCACCGCTTTACGCGGTCGCGGCAGCAGCCGCCTCACGCGGGAGGCGCCGCGAGACGATCTGCGAGACGCCGTCGTCGCCCATCGTGACTCCGTAGAGGACGTCGGCAGCCTCCATCGTCCGTTTTTGGTGCGTGATCACGACGAACTGCGCACGGTCCGCGTAGCGGCGCAGGCGCTCGACGAAGCGACCGATGTTGGCGTCGTCGAGCGCCGCCTCGACCTCGTCGAGGAGATAGAAGGGGCACGGCTTCGCGAGGAACAGGGCAAAGAGGAACGAGATCGCGCCGAGCGCCTTCTCGCCGCCCGAGAGGAGCGTCAGACGTGTGATCTTCTTGCCTGCTGGCCGTAGCTCGACCTCGATCCCGCTCTCACCTTCTCCCTCGTCCGCCTCGACGAGCCTGAGGCGACCCTCGCCCCCAGGGAAGAGCGTGCCCGCGACGTCCTCGAAGTTCGCGGCGACCGCGGCGAAGGTCTCGTCGAAGCGGCGGGTAACCGTCTCGGCGAGCTCGTCGCGCAGCTTCTCGAGCTCGGCCAGAGACCGCTCGAGGTCCGCGCGCTGCGTCGCCAGCTCCTCCAGGCGCTCCTTCTCGGCGTCGTACTCCTCCTGTGCGAGGGGATTGACCCTGCCAAGCGTCTCCCGGCGTGCTTCGAGCCGTGCGGCGCGCGCAGTCAGCTCCTCGCGGTCGTCCCCCTCTGCGGGCTCGTCCGACGCCGCGTCGACGAGCCGCCGTCCCGCCTCTTCCGTCTCCGCTTCGAGACGTGCGAGCTCGACCTCGACCGTTGTGATGCGCTCTGCTGCCCGGTCCGATTCCTGGCGCAGCTCGACCTCGGCCGCACCGAGCCGGCGTAGCTCGGCCCCGAGCTCCGAGGCGCGCAGGCCGCCAGCGTCCGCGCGGGCACGCACCGGCGCCTCGAACCGCGACGCCAGCGTTCCGGCACGGTCGAGCCCGTTCGTCAGCGACGCGGCAGTCGCTACCAGCCGCCGAACCAGGTCGGCGTCGAGACCCGTGCGGCGAGGTGCTCGGGCGACGAGGGCGGCGTCGGCTGCGCGAGCACGATCCGACGCATCGCGCGCCGTCCGCCGTTCCGCTTCCGCCGCGGCGAGCGCGCCAGCTGCCGCGGCGGCGACAGCCGTCGGATCGCCCTCGGACGAGACCGCCACGTCGATTGCGCCTCCGAGCCGGGCGACCACGACCTCGGCCTCCTGCGCGCGTCGTGTCGCTTCGGCCAGCTCCCGTTGAGCCTCCCCCTCGAGTCCGGCGAGTCGACGAAGCTCGTCTCCCAGCTCGGTGGAACGCGTCGCGTCCACAGCCAGTTTTCCGACGAGCGGCTGCTCGACACGGTCGGCGATCGTCCCCGCGCGCGCCAGGCTCTCGACGAGCCCAGCCACGACGACGACGAGCCGGCCGAGCGTTGCGTCGTCGACGACCCGGTCACGCAGATGCGCGACCGCGGCATAGGCCTGCTCCGCTTCCCTCGCCGCCGTTGCGGCATCAGCGGCAGCGATCGCGGCCGAGCCGGCGCGCGAGTCGAGCTCGTCGGCCTCGTCGGCAAGCGTACGGCGCCTGGCTTCGAGCTCGAGGAGAACACCCTCGGCTGTCTCGCCCGCGAACCAGAGCTCGCCCCGCGTCGGGTCGTAGCCGAACCCCTCGGCGGTCACCGTCTGCGTCCGAGCCTCGAGCAACGCATCCAGAGCGACGACGGGGAGCTCGGCGATCAGCGTTCGAGGGTCGCGTCCGGCGAGCACGACGAGGCTTCCGAGCCCTTCGGTCTGCGCGCGCCGCAACAGTGCGAGCCCCGCGCTTGGATCAGCGGCGAGAAGTGCAGAGGCACGCCAGCCGAGCGCGGCAGTGACCGCACGCTCACTCCCGGGCTCGACGTCGATCTCAGCCAGCGCAAGCCTCTCACCCGCCTCCGCCAGCACTCGAGCGGCCGGTGAGACACCCTCACGCTCGGCCAGGGAGCGCTCGAGGGCGGCGAGCCGGTCGCGTGTCGTACGAGCGCGCTCGGCAAGATCGTCGCGCTCGCTTGCGGCCGACCGGGCGTGAGCCTGCGTCTCATTTGCGTGTGCCTCCAGCTGTGCCGGCGTCGGCCCACCTCGGTCGGCGAGCGCTCGGGCCTCGGCGTGCTCCTGGCGGAGCCGCTCGACGAGGCCGCTCGCATTCTCGCGCCGACCCGAGAGCCGCTCGCGCGCACGTCCGAGCGCGACGAGCGAGCGATTGGCACCCGCCTGACCGCCCGCAGCCTCGGAGAGCGCCGCCTCGACGACGGTTCGTTCGGCGCGCAACCGCTCGAGCCGCTCGGCGGCAGCCGCGGCGAGCCGGTGGACGATCGTCGCGAGCCGGGCGTGCGCGTCGCGCGCGCGTTCGTCCGCCCGGCCACTTGCCACCGCGGCATCCCTGCTCTCGGCCGCTGCGACGTTCGCAGCATCCTCCAGGGCACGCAGCGCCTCGTCGCTCCGCGCCGACAGGGCTCGCTCCGCCTCGTCGAGATCGTCGGCGAGACGCGCGCTGAGAGCATCGGCTGATTCACGCCGCAGCGCGAGCCGCTCGTCGGCGCCTTGGAGCCGGTAGAGGGCACCGAGCGCCCGCTCGCGACCGCCCGCCGCGTCGGACAGCTCCGTCTCCGCCCGCTCGCGATCCGCGAGCACGGACTGGAGCTTGTCCTGCGTCGAGCGACGCGCGATCGCGGCCGCCTGCCGCCGGTCGTCGGCGGCCGCGCGCCGTTCGGCGATCCCGTCGAGGTCGAGCTGCGCTACGCGGGCACGCAGCGCGGCAATCTCGACGGCGAGCTTCTCGGCGCGCTCCGCAGCCGTCGCCTGGAGCGCGAGCGGTCGAAGCCGCTTGCGCACCTCGTCCTCGACGTCGCGCGCGCGCTCGACCTGCGTCGCGACTCGCGCGAGCTTCAGTTCCGCGCGATGCCTGCGCCGCTTGAACTTTCCCAGCCCGGCGGCCTCCTCGACGAGCGCGCGGCGATCCTCGGGCTTGGAGGCGAGCACGGCGTCGACCTTCCCCTGGCTGACGATCGAGTGCATCGAACCGCCGAGCCCGACGTCCGCGAGCAGCTCGACGAGGTCGGTGCGGCGCACGGCTGCGCGATTGACGAGGTACTGCCCTTCTCCACCCCTCGCGAGCCGGCGCGTGATCGAGACTTCGCTGAAGTCGAGCTCCTCACCGAAGCCGCCGTCGCCGTTGTCGAACACGAGCTCGACCTCGCAGTGAGCCGCCGCGGGGCGGTCGCCCCCTCCGCCGAAGAGCACGTCGTCGGGCTTCTCCGCACGGAGCTCGCTCGGTGTCAGCGAGCCCGCGGCCCAGACGATCGCGTCCGAGACGTTGGACTTGCCCGAGCCGTTCGGCCCGACGACGACCGCAA
>JBPCLB010000116.1:0-9428 GCA_051003695.1 Gaiella sp.
GGCAGAGTGGCTCGAAGCCGCATACGGCGACGACGTCCTCGAGCGGCTCGTCCGCGCGAGCGGGAAGGAAGACGGATGAGCTCTGTCCTTGCCTGCGAGCGTGTATCCCGCTGGCGCGGCACACACGCCGCAACGATCCCGCCTGACGGCGGGCAAACCCATGAAGCGGCCTGCTTCGCGGCAGAAGGGAGGCGTCGTGGCTGAAACGGTTCTCTCGTCCGCGACACGCGAGGTCGTGATCGGCTTCGACCGGCCCTTCGTGATCATCGGCGAGAAGATCAATCCGACTGGCCGCAAGGTGCTTGCCGCCGAGATGGCGGCCGGCAACTTCGACACTGTCGTCGCCGACGCGATCGCGCAGGTCGAGGCGGGTGCGCAGATGCTCGACGTCAACGCAGGAATCCCGCTCGCGGACGAGCCGGCGATCCTCGCGCACACGATCGAGCTCGTGCAGTCGATCGTCGCGGTGCCGCTCTGCATCGACTCGTCGATCGTCGAGGCGCTCGAGCGCGGGCTCTCGGTGTACCAGGGCAAGGCCCTCGTCAACTCCGTCACCGGCGAGGACGAGCAGATGGAGCGTGTGTTGCCGCTCGTGGCGAGACACGGCGCCGCGGTCATCGCGATCTCGAACGACGAGACCGGGATCTCCGAGGATCCCGACGTCCGCTACGAGGTCGCGCGGAAGATCGTCTCCCGTGCGGCCGATCACGGGATCCCGAAGGAGGATGTCGTCGTCGACCCGCTCGTGATGCCGATCGGTGCGATGGGCACCGCCGGACGTCAGGTGTTCCGGCTCGTCCGCCGGCTGCGCGAGGAGCTCGGGGTGAACACCACGTGCGGGGCGTCGAACATCAGCTTCGGCCTACCGAACCGCCCGGGGCTGAACGCCGCGTTCCTGCCGATGGCGATCGCCTCGGGGATGACGTCCGCGATCACGAGCCCGCTGCACGACGAGATGCGCAAAGCCGTCTGGGCGGCGGATGTGATGATGGGCAACGACGTGCACTGCGGGGCGTGGATCGCGCGCCACGGTGACTCGCCGGACGGCGCTCAGAGCGGCCGCCGCGGCGGGCGCGAGGGTCGCAGGCGGGCGGCGACGGCGTGAGCGAGGCGGCACGTTCGCGCGCAGGGCAGAGGCGGGTCTCGGCGGTACCTGGCTCGAGCCAGGTACCGGATGACGCGCGCATCGTCTTCACACCGTCCGGCCGCCGCGGCAGCTTCGCGAAGGGTACGACGGTGCTCGACGCTGCCCGCACGCTCGGGGTCGACATCGACTCCGTCTGTGGCGGGCGCGGGATCTGCGGCCGCTGCCAGGTCGAGGTGAGCGAGGGTGAGCACGCGAAGCACGGCATCACGTCGATTGCCTCCCACCTGAGCCCGTTCGGGGAGGTCGAGCGAGGCTGCGAGCGTCCGCTGCGCGTGGGGCGGCGGCTCTCGTGCACCGCCCGGATCGAGGGCGACCTCGTGATCGACGTGCCGCCGGAGAGCCAGGTCTACCGTCAGGTCGTCCGCAAGGAGGCCGACGCGCACCCGATCGAGATCGACCCGGTCGTCAGGCTCCACACGGTCGAGGTCGCCCGTCCCGAGCTCGCCACGGGCACGAGCGACCTGACGCGGCTCCGAGCCGCACTAGAGCGCGAGTGGGGCCTCGTCGACCTCGCGGTCGATCCGCACGTCGTGCGCGTGCTCCAGCGCGTTCTCCGAGATAGCAACAGTCTGTTACAAGGCTCGGACACGTGGAGCGTCACCGTCGCCGTCCACGACGGCACGACGATCACCGCGATCTGGCCGGGGTTCCACGACGCCGTCTACGGGATCGCCTTCGACGTCGGCTCGACGACCGTCGCGGGCCATCTCTGCGACCTCCGGACCGGCGAGGTGCTCGGTTCCGCCGGTGCGATGAACCCGCAGATCCGCTTCGGCGAGGATCTGATGAGCCGCGTCTCGTACGTGATGATGCACCCGGGCTCCGAGCAGGAGCTGACCAAGGTCGTGCGTGGTTGCCTCGCCAAGCTCACCGCGGAGCTCGCGCGCGACGCGGGCATCGACCGCGGCCACATCCTCGAGGTGACGCTGGTCGGCAACCCGATCATGCATCACCTGCTGCTCGGGCTCGACCCCACCGAGCTCGGCGGCGCGCCGTTCGCGCTCACGGTCGACGAGGCGCTCCGTCTTCCGGCGGCGGAGCTCGGGTTGCCGGTCAACCCCGGCGCGCGTGCCTACATCTTGCCGTGCATCGCGGGTCACGTCGGTGCCGACACAGCCGGAGTCATTCTCTCGGAGGCGCCCTTCCTGGCCGACGAGGTCAACCTGATCGTGGACGTCGGGACGAACGCCGAGATCGTGCTCGGCAACCGCGACCGCCTGCTCGCAGCTTCCAGCCCGACCGGCCCCGCCTTCGAGGGCGCGCAGATCAGTTGCGGGCAGCGGGCAGCGCCGGGAGCGATCGAGCGGGTTCGGATCGACCCCGACACGCTCGACCCGCGTGTCAAGGTGATCGGCTGCGACAGCTGGTCGGACGAGCCTGGCTTCGCGGACGTGCAGGTCACCGGCGTCTGTGGCTCGGGCATCATCGAGGCGATCGCCGAGCTCCATCTCGCGGGCATCCTCACGACCGACGGGACGATCGACGGAGCCCAGGCCGAGCGCACCGATCGTGTCGTCGCCGACGAGCGAACGTTCTCCTACGTCCTCTGGGCGGGAACGCCGGAGCTCACGATCACGCAGAACGACGTGCGCCAGATCCAGCTCGCGAAGGCGGCTCTCTACGCCGGCTGCCGGTTGCTGATGGATCGATACGGGATCGAGCGCGTCGACCGGATCAGGCTCGCGGGAGCATTCGGCGCACACATCGACCCTATCCATGCGCTCGTCCTCGGGCTCGTGCCCGACTGCGATCCGGAGCGTGTCACCTCGGCCGGTAACGCAGCCGGAACAGGTGCGCGCATCGCCTTGCTCGATCGCAGTGCCCGTACCGAGATCGAGGCTGTCGTGCGCCGGGTCGAGAAGATCGAGACCGCGGTCGAGCCTCGCTTCCAGGAGCACTTCGTCGGCGCGATGGCGATCCCCCACGACACCGAGACGTACCCGCGGCTCGCGTCCGTCGTCGCTCTACCGCCGCGACGCGTCGCGAGTCCAGAACGAGAGTCTCGCGGCAGACGCCGGCGCACGAACATCTCCGCCGAGAGGAGTGCGTGATGACCGAAACCGCGGGAGGTCGCCGCAGCGGGGGGCGCGCAGGTCGCCAGGCCGCGAGGCAGCAGGCGGCGGCACCGCGCGTCCCGTATCTGACCCGCTCGCTGACACCGTTCGAAGTACTCTCGGATGAAGGGCTCTCACTGATCGAGCACAACGCCGACACTGTGCTCGAGCAGGTCGGGATCGATTTTCGCGACAGCCCCGACGCGCTCAGGTTGTTCGGGGAGGCCGGCGCCGACATCGACGGTGAGCGTGTTCGCTTCCCGCGCGGTCTGTGTCGCCGGATCGTGCAGGCTTCGGCGCCCGCCCAGTTCACGCAGGTCGCCCGGAACCGGGTGAACGACGTCGTGATCGGCGGGGCGCACACCGTGTTCGCGCCTGCGTACGGATCGCCGTTCGTCCGCGACCTCGACGGAGGCAGGCGTTACGGGACGATCGAGGACTTCCGCAACTTCGTCAAGCTCGCGTACCTGACGCCGTTCCTCCATCACTCGGGTGGGACCGTCTGCGAGCCCGTCGACCTGCCCGTGAACAAGCGGCACTACGACATGGTGTACGCGCACATGCGCTATTCCGACAAGGCGTTCATGGGCTCGGTCACCCACCCGCGCAGAGCCGAGGACACGGTCGAGATGGCGCGCATCCTCTTCGGCGCCGACTTTCTCGAGGAGAACGTCGTCGTCTTCGGGCTGGCCAACGCGAACTCGCCGATGGTGTGGGATTCGACCATGCTCGGCGCCGCGAAAGCGTACGCCGAGGCGAATCAGGGCGTGCTCGTGACGCCGTTCATCCTTGCCGGGGCGATGAGCCCGACGACGGTCGCGGCGGCGGCGACCCAGACCCTCGCGGAGGCTCTCGCGGGAATGACGTTCTGTCAGCTCGTCCGGCCGGGCGCGCCGGTGATCCTCGGCTCGTTCGCGTCGTCGATGTCGATGCAGTCGGGCGCACCGACGTTCGGCACGCCGGAACCCGCGCTGATCCTCTATGCGATGGCCGCGCTCGCGCGCCGGCTCGGTGTGCCGTTCCGTTCGGGAGGTGCGCTGACGGCGTCGAAGGTCGCGGATGCGCAGGCCGCCTACGAGTCGGCGAACACGATGCAACCCACCATGCTCGGCGGCGTCAACTTCGTGCTCCACACCGCTGGCTGGCTCGAGGGGGGGCTCTCGATGGGATACGAGAAATTCATCCTCGACGTCGACCAGGCTGCCGCGTGGCACGCCTTCGTCCACGGCGTCGACCTGACGCCGAACGGCCAGGCGCTCGACGCACTCCTGACGAACGACCCCGGCACGCACTTTCTCGGCCATCCGCACACGCTCGCGAACTTCGAGACCGCATTCTGGCGCTCGACCAACGCGGACAACGCGAGCTTCGAGCAATGGGACGCGGAGGGCGCGAAGGACGCGAACGTCCGCGCGAACGAGACGTGGAAGCGGATGCTCGCCGAGTACGAGCCGCCGCCGATCGACGACGCAATCGACGAAGAGCTTCGCGAGTTCGTCACCCGCAAGAAGGCGTCGTTCCCGGATTCCAACGCATGAGCGTCGCGACCGCCGTCACACGGGAGCTCCGGGTCGCTCAGCTCCTGCAGCGATCGCGGTTCGAGATCTTGCCGCTCGCCGGGATCGAGGCAGAGGTGCTCGCCCATGTTCCACGCGAGGTGCCGCTGACGATCACGGCCTCGCCGACGAAAGGACTACCCCCGACGCTCGACCTCACGACGACCCTCGTCGGGCACGGATACACCGTCGTCCCGCATCTCTCGGCGCGGCTCGTCGAGAGCCGCTCGCACCTCGCCGAGATCGTCGCCCAGCTCGATGAGCTCGGCATCCGCGATGTCTTCGTCGTCGCCGGTGACGCACAGCACCCGCACGGGCCTTATCCGGGCGCCGCGGCGCTCCTCGAGGAGCTCACCGAGCTCGGGCATCCGTTCACGGAGCTCGGGATCACCGGGTACCCGGAGAGCCATCCGTTGATCGACGACTCCACGACGATCGCGGCGATGTACGAGAAGGCACGCCATGCGACGTACATCGCGAGTCAGGTGTGCTTCGACCCCCAGGTCACGGCACGGTGGATCGAGAGCGTCTGGGCTCGCGGCACCCGCTTACCGATTCTGGTCGGGGTTCCCGGCGCGGTCTCCCGGGGGAAGCTGGTGCGCGTCTCGACCCGGATCGGCATCGGCGACTCGCTTCGCTTCCTCCGCAAGCACGGGACCTTCGTGTCGCGCTTCCTCCACGGCGGCTTCGATCCCGATCCGCTGATCGACGGCCTCGGCGCGACCCTCGACGGTGACAAGATCGCGGGGTTCCACGTGTTCACGTTCAACGACGTCGAGGACACGATGGCTTGGCGCGCGCGGCGTGTGCGGGGCGCCTGACAACGCTCGTGTTCAATGAACACGAGGTGACGTACGACATCGTGATCGTTGGCGGCGGCTCGGCCGGGTGCGCGCTCGCCAACAGGCTCTCCGTGGATCGCTCGACGCGCGTCCTGGTGCTCGAGGCCGGGCGGCGCGACTCCCGCTGGGACGTCTTCGTCCACATGCCCGCCGGGCTTGCGACGCCGATCGGCAACCGCTTCTACGACTGGCGCTACGAGTCCGAGCCAGAGCCCCAGATGCATGGGCGGCGCATCTACCACGCGCGCGGCAAGCTGCTGGGCGGGTCGAGCTCGATCAACGGGATGATCTTCCAGCGCGGGAACCCGCTCGACTACGAGCGCTGGGCAGCCAACGTGGGGATGGACACGTGGAACTTCGCCCACTGCCTCCCGTACTTCAAGCGGATGGAGAACTGTCTCGCCGCCGCCCCCGACGATCCGCTCCGCGGTCACGACGGGCCCCTCGGGCTCGAGCGCGGTCCCGCGACGAGCCCGCTCTTCGACGCGTTCTTCGCTGCGGCGCAAGAAGCCGGGTATCCGCTCGTCGACGACGTCAACGGGGTTCGTCAGGAGGGGTTCTCGAGGTTCGACCGCAACATTCGACGCGGCCGTCGATTGTCGGCCGCGCGCGCCTATCTCCATCCCGTGCTCGATCGGCCGAACCTCGAGCTGCGCTGCCGGGTCCACGTCTCCCGCGTCCTGTTCGAGGGAACACGGTCAGTGGGCGTCGAGATCCTCGACGGGCGCCGCACGGAAGTGATCCGCGCGGGCGAAGTGATCCTCTGCGGCGGCGCGATCAACTCACCGCAGCTCCTTCAGCTCTCGGGGGTCGGGGACGCAGACCAGCTGCGCTCGGTCGGAGTCGATGTCGTCCACGACGCGCCGGGCGTGGGGCAGAACCTGCAGGATCACCTCGAGGTCTACGTCCAGCACGCATGCACGCAGCCGGTATCGATGCAACCCGCGCTGCAGAAGCGGAGGGCGCCGTGGATCGGATTCCAGTGGCTCGTCTTCCGTAAAGGCCCCGGTGCGACGAACCACTTCGAGGCCGGCGGTTTCATCCGCTCGAACGACGAGGTCGCCTACCCGAACCTGATGTTCCACTTCCTGCCGCTCGCGATCCGCTACGACGGCTCGCAACCCGAAGGGGGGCACGGCTACCAGGTGCACGTCGGGCCTATGTACTCCGACGCGCGTGGCTCGGTCCGGATCAGCTCCGCCGATCCGCGCGCGAAACCGGCCCTCCGCTTCAACTATCTCTCGACCGATCAGGACCGGCGCGAGTGGGTCGAGGCGATCCGCTGCACGCGCGAGCTCCTCGCGCAGCCGGCATTCGCGCCCTACGACGGCGGCGAGACCTCGCCGGGGGCAACCGTCGAGACCGACGAGGAGATTCTCGAGTGGGTCAGGCGTGACGCGGAGACCGCGCTCCATCCGTCGTGCACGTGCGCGATGGGGGTGGGGGAGGACGCCGTCGTCGATCCGCTGACGATGCGAGTGCACGGCGTCGACGGGTTACGCGTCGTCGATGCGTCGGTCTTCCCGACCGTCCCCAACGGGAACATCTACGCACCGACGATGATGGTCGCCGAGAAGGCCGCCGACCTGATCGCAGGGAACGCCCCCCTCCCGCCGGAGCGAACGCCGTTCTACCGGCATGCGACCGTTACAGCCTGAACGGGTTCTCGATCCGGACGCCTGCGATCGTCGATCCGTGGGAAAGATCCTCGGTGAGTAGGACGTCGCAGCCGCCGCTACGAGCCGCAGCGACGATGAGCCCGTCCCAGTAGGAGATCATCGTGCTCGCGCTGATTGCGATCGCGTCGAGGACGAGCCGTTCGTCGATCACGACGATCGGTGCTTGTCGGAGCTCGTCGACGATCGTGCGAGCATCCTCGACGGGGAGGAGACGCGAGAACCGGCGCGTAACGACGACGTAGAACTCGGAGAGCACCTGCGCGCTCAGAACGAGAGAGTCGGCGTGCTCGAGCAGCGTCTCGCGCGCGACCTGCTGCTTGCGCGCGTCGGCGGCATCGTTCGCGTAGACAAGGATGTTTGTGTCGACGAACGGCCTCACGTCCGTGGCAGGCGGTCCCGGCGGTCGTACAGCTCATCGCGCGTCCACGTGCGTCCGGCGGGCCCGCTCGAAGCGCTGGAGTGGTCGGCGAGCTCGAAGGCCTTGAGCAGCGCCTCGCGAACGTCGCGCCGACCCGCGTAGTCGCGCAGGTACTCCCGCACGACGGAGTTCACCGAGGTGCCCTGCTCGAGGGCGCGGATGCGCGCGGCCTTGAGGAGACCATCGTCGATCGAAAGCGTCAAATTCGCCACTGAATCAGTGTAACACAGGTTACGTGTTCAGGGCAGAGCGGGACTGCCCGTTTTCGACCGCTCCGACCCTGCGACGGACAGTACGGCCTTGACGATCCCGTCGTAGCCCGTGCAGCGACAGAGGTTGCCCGAGAGCGCGATCCGCACCTCGTCCTCGCTCGGTGACGGATTGTCGTCGAGCAACACCGTTGCCGAGATCAGCATCCCCGGAGTGCAGAAACCGCACTGGACCCCGCCGTGCTCGAGGAAGGCCACCTGGAGCGAGCTCAGCTCGCCGCCGCTTGCGAGCCCCTCGATCGTCGTCACCTCCGACCCTTCGGCCTGGAGAGCGAGGTACGAGCAGCTGTTCACGGGCCTGCCGTCGAGCAGCATCATGCACGCGCCGCACTTTGAGTCGTCACAGCCCTCCTTCGAGCCCGTCAGCCCGACCGCGTCGCGAACCGCGGCGAGGAGATTCGTGGCCGGGTCGAGCTCGACCGGGTAGGCGATCCCGTTGACGGTGAGCGTCGTCGCGACCTTCATGCTGTGCCGCCTCGCGCGCGCTCGAGTGCCTTCTCGATCGCCCGCTGGGTGATCACCGCCGCCATCGCCCGGCGGTAGCGATCGGAGCCCCTGACGTCGGAGATCGGGCTCGAGGCCGCCGACACAGCGGCCCCGGCGGCCTCCACAGCGTCGGTGCCGCCGCTGCTGCCGACGAGCTCGGCTTCCGCTTCCGGAACACGCCGGATCGTCGGCGCGAGTGCCGTGATCGCGATGCGTGCGTGCGTGATCGCGGCGCCTTCCAGCACCACGACAGCGGTTGCGCCGACGACGGCGATCTCCATCTGGCGCCGGTACTCGAGCCGGAGATATGCGCTGCCGCTCCCCCGCGTGACTGCCGGCACCTCGACGGCGACCAGCAGCTCGTCGTCGCGGGCGACCGAGCTGCCCGGCCCTTCCCACAGCTCCGCGACGGGGACCGAGCGCGTGCCCGAAGGCGAGCGGAGCGTCACCGCGGCACCGAGACAGACGAGCGGGCCGCCCGTGTCCATTGCGGGCGAGGAGTTCATCAGGTTCCCGCCGAGCGTGCCGTGGGCGCGCGTCGCATGGGAGCCGACGATCGCTGCGGCGTCCGAGAGCGCCGCGAACCGCGTCCTGACTGCGTCGCTCGCGGCAAGGTCGGCATGGGTCGCAAGAGCTCCGAGCCGCAGACCCCCGTCCGCGAGCGCCTCGATCCCACGCAACTCGGCGAGCCGATGGATCGCGACGATGCTCTCGGGCAGCGTCGTCTTGCCGGAGCGCGCGCCGACGACGAGGTCGGTGCCTCCGGCCACCGGGCGCGCGCCCGTCGCGAGCGCTGCGAGCGCCTCGTCGATCGTGGTCGCGGTCGTGAACGTGGTCATGGGGAGACCGCCGGTTCGGGCGTGTCTGGCTGAAGCCAGGCACGAAATGGGTAGTGCGGGCCGGTGCGTCCGGTGCCTGGCTCAAGCCAGGCACGGAAGGGATGGCTGGTGCCCGTGCGTCCGTTGCCTGGCTTCAGC
>JBPCLB010000117.1:0-7301 GCA_051003695.1 Gaiella sp.
GATCGGGGCTCGCTACGAGGGCCGGCTCTCGCAGGTCGACACGTACTTCCGGGTGCCGTCCGGCAGACTCAAGCTGCGTGAGCTCGTCCACGTGCACCTGGACGGCCGCTCGCTCGTCGAGGCCGAGCTGATCGCCTACGACCGGCCCGACTCGGACGGCGCCCGCGTGAGCTGCTACGAGCGGACGACCGTCGCGGATGCCGGCTCGACGAAGCTGCAGCTGCAGGCCGACCACGGCATCCGCGGCGTCGTTCGCAAGGAGCGCGAGCTGTGGCTTGTCGACTCGACGCGGATCCACCTCGACACGGTCGAGGGTCTCGGGAGCTTCGTCGAGCTCGAAACCGTCGCAGCCGGTGCGCCGGGAAGGACAGAGCGTGACGAGCACGACCGCATCGCGGCGGCGCTCGCGATCGATCTCTCGCAGACGGTCGAGGTGTCGTACATCGATCTGATCGAGCGCGCCTGGCAAGATCGTCAGCGATGAGCACGAGTCCGCGCGATCCTGAGGAGCTCGAGACCGCCGGGACGCAGATGAGCACCGAGCTCTCGCCGGAGACGACGGTCGGCGCGGTGCACCTCACCGTCTCCGAGCTCGACCGCTCGATCGCCTACTACCGTGACACGATCGGGCTCGAGACGCTCGAGCGGGGGGGCGGTCGGGCGCGCCTCGGGGTCGGTGCGCGAGAGCTCCTCGTGCTCGTCGAGGAAGCCGGTGCACGTCCGGCCTACCGCTCGACGGGCCTCTACCACTTCGCGCTGCTCGTGCCGCAGCGATCGGATCTCGCCCGCTGGCTCGCCCACGCCGTGCGCGACCGCGTCTCGCTCGTCGGGCTCTCCGACCACTTCGTCAGCGAGGCGATCTACCTGAGCGATCCGGACGGGCACGGAATCGAGCTCTACTGGGATCGACCGCGAGAGGTATGGGAGGGCCAGGTCGGGGCGAGGCTGACGACGCAGCCGCTCGATGTCGACAACCTGCTCGGCCAGCTCGCGGACCCGGGGTCGGAGCCCTTCGTCGGGTTGCCGGCCGGCACGGTGATGGGCCACGTGCACCTCAAGGTCTCGGAGATCGACGAGACGGTGACGTTCTACCGTGACGTGCTCGGCTTCGGCCTGATGGCGCAGCTCGGCGCGCAGGCAGCGTTCCTCTCGGCGGGCGGCTATCACCACCATCTTGGCGCGAACACGTGGGAGAGCGCGGGGGCGCCTCCGCCGCCTCCGGGATCCGCCGCGCTACGCCATGCGACGATCGTCCTGCCGGACGCAGCGGAGCGCGACCGGCTACTCGTGCGGCTCGAGAGTGTCGGGCATGCGCACCGAGAGTCCGGCGACGCCCCGCTGGTGCTCGATCCGGCGGGCAATGCGCTCGTGCTCTCAGTCCGGAGCTGATCCGAGGCGATGACCGCGTGGAGCGTCACAAGATCGGATGAGTCGTCGCAAGCCGTACAGAGTCCACCGGGGCGAGGTTCCGCTTCGCCCCGGTGGACTCTGCTGGGCTCGTTTATGGGCAGGGGCTAGTGGCCAGTGGCGTCGCGAGCGGATCCTCGTACTTGACCAGGAACGTCGTTGTCCAGGTGACGCTGCCCGTCGCCACGGCTCGAGCGGGAACGAACGGGACCTCGACGTAGGTCTCGCCAGCCGCGACAGTCTTCGGCGAACAGCCCCCTTGAGTGATCTGCAGCGGCCCCTGTTGCACCTGAACGATCACGAGCCCGGGATGAGTGTGCCAACCCGAGTCGAAATCGTTGGCCACGGTGCGAACGACGCGAAGACGGGTATTCGTCCCGTCCGTCAGCACCGTCTGAGACAGCACAGCCGCAACGCCGACCGCGGCGAGCGCCGCGGCAACGATCCCGGCGCTCAGCAGTGCGAGAGCTTTCGACTTCATCGTGCATCTCCTTCCGTCGGTGTGGACGAGGGCGTCCTCTGTGCCCTCTGGATGCGTTTGTGGAGAGCCGATGCCTTCCCGAGCTTGCGCGCGGCCTGCGCGAGGTGCCAATCGACCGTACGGTCGTCGAAGCCGACCGCCGCCGCGATCTCGCACGTGCTCTTGCCCGCCGCGAGAAGCAGAACGATCCGCTCTTCGACGAGCGACAGCTCGGGAACCGGCACTGCACTCCTTTCGTCGCTGACCTGACGAGTGTGCGCTCGCCGGCTAACACCGCGGTGACACTGGGCTAATGCCGTTCCGGCATGCGACAATCACGATTAGTGATTTTTCGGGTGCTGGGCACGCTCGAGGTCGAGGACGACGGGATCGATCTCACCCCGGTGCGGCCGAAGCAACGCGCGCTCCTCGTCCTTCTGCTGCTGCGCGAGGGCGTGGTCGTCGGAAGCGAAGAGCTGATGGAGGCGCTGTGGGGCGAACGGCGGCCCAAGACGGCACCGACGGCGTTGCATGGCCTTATCTCTGCGCTGCGGAAGCGGCTAGGAGCCGTTCGCATCGAGACCCGTCTGCCGGGCTATCGGCTGCGGCTCCTGGACGGTGACGAGGTGGACGTCCGCCGGTTCGAAGATGCCGTCGCCGAGGCGCGTGTCGACGATCCAGCCGCTCGCTCTCAGAGGCTCGGCGAAGCGCTTTCGCTTTTCCGCGGCGACCCACTGAGCGACGTTCGGTACGACGCGTTTGCACGCAACGAGACGGCGAGGCTCGCAGAGCTGCGGCTCACCGCCATGGAGGAGCAGAACGAGGCGGATCTCGAGCTCGGCCTCCAGGTCGAAGTCGTGCCGCGGCTCGAGCGGCTGGTCGCGGCGCATCCGCTGCGCGAGCGCCTCCGCGGTCAGCTGATGGTCGCTTTGTACCGTGCGGGCCGACAGGCAGACGCGCTCCATGCGTTCCAGCAGGCGCGCGTCGCACTCGTCGCCGAGCTCGGAATCGACCCCGGCCCCGCGCTTCGGCGCCTCGAGAGGCAGATCCTGAACCAGGAGCCTGAGCTCGCAGGCACGCACCGGGTCGCACCGCACAGCGGGGCTCCGACGATCAGACCGGCAGGAATCGTGACGTTCCTTGTCGCGCGAGAGGTCTCGACTCGGCTCCCCCTGGGACAGACCGAAGGCTCGGTGCCCGACCCGCATCGCCTGGACGAGCTGGTGCGGGACGCAGTCGACGCGACGGGCGGCTTCGTCTCCAGCGTCGTCGGTGGACGCGTCCTTGCCGCGTTCGTACGCGCCCGCGACGCTGTCGCGGCGTCCCTTGCGATTCAGCGGGCGGCGGGCGCCACCGGGGATTGCCTCCGCGTCGGCATCCATTCGGCGGAGGAGATCTCCGCGAGCGAGGGATACGCGGGACCGGGCGTCCGCCGCGCGTTCGGCGTTTGCGATGCAGCGCATGGCGGGCAGATCCTGCTCTCACAGACCTCGCGCGATCTCCTGCGCGAGTCTCCGTCGTGGGAGGCCGCGGTGCGCGCGCTCGGCGCGCATCGGTTGAGCGATCTGCAACCGGCCCAGAGGCTGTACCAGCTCGTCTCGCCGGGACTGAAGGCTGAGTTCCCACCGGTTCGCAGTCTCGAGCACCGAACCACCAACCTCGCGCTCCAATCGGCGCCGCTCGTAGGCCGCGCGCACGAGCTGAGGACCCTGTCCGAGCTGCTCAGCGAGGCGACGACCCGAGTCGTCACGCTGACGGGCGCTGGAGGAGTCGGCAAGACGCGGCTCGCAGTCCAGCTCGCAGCCGAGCTCATGGACGAGTTTCCCGACGGCGTCTTCTTCGTCGACCTCGCGCCACTGCCCGACTCCCACCTCGTGCTGTCGACCGTGGCGCGCACGATCGGAATCCGCGAGCAAGACGACGAGACACTTGCAGCGGCCCTTGGCGCGTGCGTTCGGGGTCGCCGGCTGTTGCTCGTACTCGACAATTTCGAGCACGTCCTCGAGGCCGCCGTGGCGATCGAGTTCCTGGCCTCGCCGACAACAAGGGTGCTGGCGACGAGTCGCGCCCCACTCCGCCTCGCCTCCGAGCGCGTGCACCCGATCGCCCCACTCGACTTGCCGACGGGCGCCGAGGGTGTCGACCGTCTGCTCGGAATTGACTCGGTAGCGCTGTTTGTCGCCCGCGCGCAGGCTGTCCGGCCCGAGTTCGCGCGTCGGCGTGTTGCCCCCAGCGACGTTGCTTACGCGGCTCGACCAACGGCTCGAAGTGCTCGGAGGCGGTAATCCCGGTGCGCCCGACCGTCACCGCACGGTGCGCGCGACGATCGACTGGAGTTACGACCTCCTGGAATCGAGCGAGCAGATCCTCTTCGTACGCTTGGCCGTGTTTGCCGGAGGTTGCACGCTCGAGGCGGCGGAGGCTGTCTGCGGCGACGGGCTCGATCTCGTCAACGACCTTGCGTCGCTCGTGGAGACGAGCCTGGTGCGGTTGGGGGGAACCGACACCGCACCGAGATTCGCGATGCTCGAGACGATCCGTGAGTACGCTGCTGGTCGGCTCGCTGAGTCCGATGAGAGCGAGCAGCTGCGCCGACGTCACGCCGAGCGGTTCCTGACGCTCGCGGAGGAAGCGGAACCGCACCTGCGCGGCAACCCGGGAGTCTGGCTCGACCGCCTGGAAAGCGAACGCGACAATCTCCGAGCGGCGCTCGATCGATTCGTGGTCGCGGGCGAGAGGGAACTCGTGTTGCGGTTGGCAGGGGCGCTGTGGCGTTTCTGGTACCTGAGGGGGTACTTGACGGAAGGCCGGCGCCGTCTCGAGGACGCGCTGGCTGCGGGCGGGCGTCCGACTCCTGCGCGTGCCAAGGCGCTGATCGGAGCAGCGGTCACGACGCTGAACGCGGGTGATCCTGCGGCCGCGAGCCGGTGGGCGGAGGAAGGACTCGCGCTCAACCGGGAGCTCGGCGATCAGTGGGGTATCGCCTATTCGCTCTTCATGCTTGGCAACGCGATCGTGGACCGCTCTCGAGCGCAGGTTCTCTACAGCGAGAGCATTCAGCTCTTTTGTGAGCTCGGAGACGAGCACTCCCTCCTACTCGCGTCTCGCAGCCTCGCATGGTCGTGCGAGGACCTCGGCGATCGCGAACGTTCGCGCGCGCTGCATGTTGAGAACCTGCGTCATGCGCGTGCATCGGGTAACGGTCGGATCGAGGCGAGCACGTTGGGTGAGCTCGCGACGATCGCCGTGCGGGAGGGCCGGGTCGATGACGCCCTATCGATGTTGAAAGACGGTCTTCGCATTCATCGTCACCTCGGCGATCTGCTCGACACGGCTGTTGATCTCTGCCGCCTCGCGGACATCCTCGCGTTCGACGGACAAGCGACGACAGCTGCTGTGCTGCTCTCCAGCTTCGAGGCTGCAGGTGAGGCGATCGGCGCCAGACGGGGGGGAGTCAAGGACTTGAATGAGCGGACGCTGGCCACAATCCGCACGCTCGTGGACGACGTTGCGTTCGCCGAGGCATGGGAACGGGGTAGGGGACTGAGCATCGATGCCGCCGTCGCGTTCGCCCTGGAAACACGGACGCGAAGCACAGCCACCGAGCGCTCCGGGCCGTAGGTCGACGGGCCTATGCCTTGCGCCGCTCACGGCGACGCTCAGAGCACGGGTCAGTTCTCGACGATCGTGCTCTTCTCGATCGGGTAGCCGCTCTCGAGGCACGCGGCCTCCGACCGCAGTGTGTTCGCCTCGTAGTCGCGCGGGACGATCACGTAGTTGAACTGCCAGAGCGGCGAGTAGCTCTCCATCCCGGGCACGGAGTCGTAGATGTTGTACTGGCCCTCGACCCGCTCGGGCTCCGTGCCCTGTTTCAGCCTGCCCTGCTCGTCGAGTTCGACGGCGTGGACGACCTGGTACTCCTGCGCGACCTTGTTGCCGACCGCTACGCGATCCTTGTCGAACTCGAGCTCCAGCTCGCCGCACTCGACCGCGTAGACGATCTTGTCCTCGAACCAGATCCGTTCGACCTCCAGCGCCCACGGATTGTTGTAGGTCAGGTTCGCGACTCCGTCGGCACGGTAGGTCTCGGTCTGCCCCTGTTCGCTGAGCTCGCCGTCCGTCACGCACCAGACGCCTTCTTCTTCCTCGGATGAAATCGCCTGCTCGTCAGGCACCGGCCTCGCCTCCTCGCTGTCGTCGCTCGCTCGCAAGCGTAGAGCGGGCGCGTCTGGGCCGCTGGGTCAGCGGCCGGCCGGTTCAAGCAGCATGAGCCCGATCCGCTCGATCGAGACGAAGTGGGCGTCGTACGTCAGGAGCGTCGCACCGGCACGCACAGCCGTCGCCCCGATCCAGATGTCGTTCGTCGGGATCGGCGTGCCTCGCTTGCGCAGGGAGCCCACGATCTCCGCGTAGATGCCGGCAACCGCCCGGTCGACGGAGAGCTCCTCGACGGCAGGGTGTCGGAGGAACTGGTCGAGCGCTTCCTCGTTGCGCTTCGTGTGTCGACCGGCGAGGAAGCCCGACTGGAGCTCGCCCAGCACGATCGACGGCATCCCGAGCCAGTCGGCCCGATCGAGGAGCTGGACGATCTCCGGCTCACCTCGCATGAACCGGCTGTACGCGGACGTATCGAGACAGAAGCGGCTCAGCGCCAGAGTTCCTCGTCGACCTGCTCGGTCTCGGCGATCGCGCGCTCGAATTCCGCGTGTTCTGCTGCGCTCCAGCTGCCCGCGAGTTGCGCGAGCCCGTTGCTTCGGCGGCCGCGTTCCACACCGAGGGCCTGCGAGAGGACGTCGAGCACCGTCTGGTTGAGTGACCTCCCGCGACGCCGCTTCTCCTCCTCGAGCCTCAGTCCGAGCTCGGGCGAGACGTTCCTGATCGTCAGATGACGCACGAACGCATCATAGCACGGTCGGTGAATGCGTCATCCGACTCCAGGTCGAGCGTCAACCGGGCGAGACGTGAGATATCGGAGGTCCAACGCGTGCGCGAGGTCGTCGAGCCCCGCGATGTCGGGTCGCACCACGAGCTCCGCCGTTCGCTCGGCGAGCTCGTCGAGGCGTGTGCGCCCGGCTGCGGGCGCGGCGGCCGCGCGGGCGACGCACCGCAACGTTCGGGCATCAGGTCGCGGACGCCACGCTGGAGCGGTCGGGCCAACTCCAGACCGCGTCGCGACAGCATGTCGTCGACCTCGTGCGGGCTGCCGCGATCGCGGCGTGACTCCGTACCTGGGTGCTCGAGGGACTCAGCCCTACCCCGCGCCGGTGACCGGCCGCGCCTCCCGCGGCGATGGCTCCTTGCCCTCGACGTGGACGTCGGGAAGCCAGCTCAGCCACGACGGGAGATACCAGTTCCACTTGCCGAGCAGCTTCATCGCGGCCGGTACGAGGACCGAGCGGACGATCGTTGCGTCGATCAGGAGCGCGACGGCGAC
>JBPCLB010000118.1:0-10922 GCA_051003695.1 Gaiella sp.
CCGCCAGGTGAGCGGCGAAGCACCCGTCTACAGCGGCAGCTCGGCTCGGATCGTCCTTCCAACGCCGCGCTCGCTCGTCACATGGAGGTCGCCGTCGAGTGCCGCAACCCGGATCTCCGCCTCTGTACCGTCGTGCTCTACCTCGGCACCGGAGCCGGCTCGCGCCGGGTGCCCGACTGCTCGGAGGCGCAGGCGAAGAGCGTGCTCACGTCGAGCTCGGCGCGAAGCTTGTTCGACATGCCCTTTGGGCACCGTCAGGCGCGTGCCCGATCCCGCTTCGCGTCGGAGGGGTCACCGGAATCGAGCAGCAGCTCGTCGACCTGTGCGGCCAGCACGAGCTTGAACCCTCGGCGGCCGCCGCCGATCGGCGCTCGGTCACCCGTGGGCCGGAAGCCGGCTCGCTCGTACAGCGCACGCGCGGGTGTATTCGCCTCTTGCACGAAGAGGAAGATCGCCGTCGACCCTCGCTCCCGCGACCACTCGGCGAGCGCTCGGATCAGCGCCTTCGCGACGCCTCGCCCGCGCGCCTCGCTCGACACCCACATCGAGATCAGCTGCACCTCTCGCCGGTCGACTCGTGCGAACCCACCGACGACGCCGAGCCAGTGGTCACCCTCCTCCGCACAGAAGAGCGCTTTCGTCTCTCCCGGATCCGCCTGCGCGACCCAGGTCTTCCAGTATTCGTCCGGTTCCTGCACCGCGTGCTCGTAGCGGGATGCGAAGAACGCCGCGTCGTCTCTCAGCATGCGCAGCCTGACGTCGCGCCAGCGGCGCCACTCACGCGCGGTGACCCTACGGATCTCGATCAGGCGAGGCTACCGGGGTCAGCTGTCTCGTACGCATTCACCGGTCGCGCCTTCGCAACATCCGAGCTTGAAGCGGCAGCGCGGGCACTGAAACGTTGCGTGTCGCCATTCCAGCGCAGCGCCGCAACGCCAGCAGGGCTCGATCTCCGGCTGCTCGGTCACCGGGTGCGGACGGATCGCGGACTCCGTGTCGATCGTCGGAGGTTACGTGCCGGCCCGGTCGGAGGCAGGGGCCAGGCGCGCGCGCCCGGCCCCTTACGTTCCTGCCGTTCTCCTAGCGACTCAGGTCGACGGGAATCGACACGAGGCGTCGGCTCGAGATTCCGCCGAGCAGACTCTCGCCCTGCTTGCGGGCCCTGATGAAGAGCACCAGGAGACGCTGACGCTGTGAGGCCGGATAACCGCGCAAGCGGCTCATGCTGAGCTCTGCGAACCCGTCCGCGCCAGTCGTCGCCTCGGGCGGAATCGAGAACTGGTTGTACGGCGTCGCCGTCACGTAGACGAGCGCGCCCTGCACCGGCTTGCCGTTACAGGCGGTCACCCGCACACGCAGTGCGACGCGGTCGGTCGAGCCACCGACGACCGCCGGCGACGCCTCGGCGCGGTCGACGTTCAACCGCTCGGGCGCAGCAAGCCCCGCGATCTGCACCGTCGCTCCGGCACCCTGACAACCGGTGCCGCCGCTCGGCGGGGGCGGAGGCGTGGCTGCACCTGCGCGGATCACGGCGGTGGGAACGGACGTCGCGCTCGCCGAGCCGTCGGCGTTGCTGGCCGTCGCACGGGCGCGGATCGTATTGCCCTCGTCGACCTTCTTGAGGATGTACGTTGTTCCCTCTGCGCCGCTGATGTTCGAGCAGCTCGCGCCGTTCTCGTCGCAGCGTCGCCACTGGACGTTGATGTCGGTCGGGTTCCCCGACCAGCGACCTTCTGTCGCGGTGAGCGTCGAGCCGGACTCCGGCGTACCGGTGATCCGGGGCGGCTCGATGTTGGCCGGTCTGACGGTGCCGGCGGCTGAGCCGAGACTCGCTGCGCCGAGCGCAGCGCCCGCGATTGTCGCGAGCGCGACGAGAGCGCCTCGCTGCAGTCCCTTGCGATGCCGTCCTGCCATGGTGTTCCCCTCCTTGGGATTGGTCATGAGATGGCGGTACCCTTCGTTGTCGCACCGCGAAACGGACCCGAACATCCTGCTCACACAAGGTTTTCGTCTCCCGAACGAGCCGGGTACCATGGCCGCTCCGGGCGACGTGGCCGAGTGGTTAGGCAGAGGCCTGCAAAGCCTCGTACAGCGGTTCGAATCCGCTCGTCGCCTCCTCTTTCGCGCGTGCGGGACGTACGGATCGTGTGAGGATTCCGTGATCCGGGTTACCGTCTCGGCGATGCACCGTCCGCGATCCCGCCGAAGACTGGGCGTCGTCATTGCGCTCGTCGCGAGCATCGGCGGCTCGGCGATTTTCCTGCCGAGCGCCGCGTCTCGGCCCGCCGAGGACGAGTGCGGGCTTCCGACGACGATCCCGCTCTGGATCGAGTACGGGGAGGGGTCGGTGCCGGCCGCGGTGCGCGACGTCTTCTCCCGTCCCGGCGTCGTCGTCGCCGCGAGCGGCACGTTCCTTCCGACGCAGTACCGGGCGAAGGGCGCCAGGACGACGTACTGGGTGCTGAAGCTGCCGAAGCTCGTGGGGACGCCCTCGGAGCCCGCCGACCCGGCCGGGATCCAGCGGGCGGCGGACACGACGTTCAATCTCGCCGTGAAGTCGACGACTTGCGCGACACCCTGGATCGCGCTGAACGAGCTCGCCGGACCCGCTGCGCCCGTGCCCTGGACGGACACGACCCGGCAGTACCGCGCGAACGTGCTCGCCCTCGTTCGTCGACTCGCCGAACGGGGCGCCCGCCCGGCGCTCCTCGTCCACGGCAACACGGCCGTCGCCGGGGAAGCCGGTCCGTGGTGGCGCGAGATCGGTGCGTCGGCCCATGTCGTCTACGAGGCGTACTACAACGCGCAGAACATCCACCGACTCGGGCGCATTGTCGGCCCGCGGCGCGTGCGGCTCGGGATGCGAAGCGTCGTGCGGCTGTTCGCGTCGGTCGGGGTGCCCAAGCCCCGCCTGGGCCTGATGCTCGGCTTCCAGGTCGCCCCTGGCAAGGCCGGTCGTGAGGGGCTCCAGCCCAGTCAGGCGTGGTACCGCTTCGTCAAGTGGAACGCGCTCGCCGCCCGCCAGGTGGCACAGGAGGAGAAGCTTGCGACCGTCTGGTCGTGGGGGTGGGGCAATCTCGGGCCGCAGGCGTCCGATCCCGACAAGCCGACCGCGGCGTGCGTCTACCTGTGGGCGCGCGATTCGCAGCTCTGTGACGGCGTCGCAGCGGCCGGCCCCGGCTTCGACCGGTCGCTCGTCGAGGGCGCGATCGTGATTCCAACCGGGATCACATGCATCTCGGTGCTCGGCAAGTTGCCGACGCGCGCCGTCGACGAGCTCGGGCGGGTGACGAAGAGCAGACAGCTGGCGCTCGACGGCCTCTTCGCACGCGCTGGGCTCGCAAAGCGCTACCCCGTCGCTTCCACTGCGGTGGACGCGGTCGAGCGGGACGCGATCGCACGATCGTTCGCCGGCTCGAGCGACGCGTACCTCGCCGAGCTGCAACGGCGGGGGGCGACCCGCGCCATAGCACGCTCGATCATTGCGGACGAGCTGCGGCGCAGGCAGCTCGCCGCGAGCGCGGCACCGGGCACGACAGCGCTCGGGATCGCTGCCGACGCCTCGGGTTTCGCGCTCGGCACGGCGACATGCCTCGGCGACCTGCTTCCGGGAAGCGGAGACTTCCCGCGCTCGGACGTGCGCGAGATCGGCGCCGTGCCTTTGGCCGCGTTCCTTCCGTTCCTCTTCGCCGACGTCACGCCGCCCGCGCCGCCGCTCGTGACGGCGACGCCGAGCGGCACGACCATCGTGCTCGACTGGAACGACGGCATGGAAGCGGACCTTGCGGGCTATCACGTCGATCGTGTGCTCCCGGGGTCGGCTCCGGTTCGGCTCACGCGTACGCCGCTCACGCGGTCGACGTTCACCGACCGCACCGTGCCGTTTGGAACGACGCCGAGCTACGTGGTGCGCGCGTTCGACACGTCAAGCAACGCGGCGCCGGCCGCAGGCTGAGCGCTTACTTGAACTTGAAGAGCGCGATGCGCGTGGAGCCGTCGACGAACCGGATCTGCAGCTCATAGCAGCGACCGGCGAACGACTTGGCCGTCTTCCACGTGTAGGTGTACCACTGCGTCGTCGAGTCGTACTGGAGGCCGCTGGTCGTCGCGGTCGTAACCTCTTCGATCGTGTCGATCGGGGCGCCTGCCGAGCAGGTCACCGCGACGGCCTTTGGATACCCAGGGAGAAAGATGTTCGGTCCGCGGTTGCCTCCCAGTGCGAACTTCACCGGAATACTGCTCCCGGCATTTGCCGTGTTGACCACCGGCGCGTTGTCGACGGGCGCGAAGAAGCCGGTGAACTCGGCAATCACGATCGAGCCACTCCGTGTCGAGCCGAGAGGAGCGACGTCCTCCACGCGAAGCGAGCAGGCGTCGCGACGGGAATACTGCGAGTGTGGACGTGCGTACGAGCGGGCTGATCGACCACGCGCATGAGCTCGAGCGGAAGGACGAGTCCATCGCCGCCTCGATCGACCGGCTCTCCAGGCTTGCAGCTCGTGTCGACGGGCTGCGAGAGGACGTCAGGGGGCTCGGTTTGGCGATGGAGCGGCTGCCAGAGGAGCGTGCCGCAGCCCAGCAGGCACTCGACGCGGCGAAGGCCGATGGTGCGGCCGCCGCGAGCGCGGTCACCGACGCCGAGCGACGTCTCGCGGAGCTCGAAGGCTCTCGACGCCGAAAGCTCGCCGAGGTCGACCAGGCCGAGCGCGAGCTCCGGCGCGCACGGGAGGCGTTGGTCGATGCGGAGACGCGGGCCGCTCGTCACGCGCAGCGTGGCCTGCAGCTCGACGCCGACGAGACGGCGGGCGCGGCTCGAATCGCCGATCTCGTCACGGCAGCACACGAGTTGGCGGCTGCGATCGGCGAGGCGCCACGGGTCCCCGACGCCGGTTCGTCAGCTCCGGGACTGACCCTCACGGAACTCGAGGACTGGTGCGGTCAGGCTCGCGCTTGGCTCTTTGTCGCTCGTGGCGGGCTCGAAACCGAGCGCGAACGGCTCGTCGACGAGGCAAATGCGCTCGGATCTGCCGTGCTCGGCGAGCCGCTCGGCGCATCGAGCGTGGCACTCATCCGCCGCCGCGTCGTCGAGCGGGCGTCTGCGGGGTCTGTCTCCGAAGGGGATTGACCCCGGTCAACTGGTGGTCCGACGTCTCCTCGAGCCTGCGGGCGAGGCATGCCTCGCCCCTACGGGAATACGGAATCGCCTGGCCGCAGATCGAGCGAGCCGCCGCTCACGCAACTTCTCGGCAGCGCGTAGGCCGCCCGGACGACGTTCCGCTCGGCGAGTGCCGCCGTGTACCGCGCTCTCATCAGTCGAGCTGCCGTGGTCGAGCCCAGCCCGAGCCGCCGGCCGAGCTCGACCCCCTCCTGGAGTGCATAGCACTCGGTCTCGCCCTCGTCGCGAACGCCGCGCAGGTGCACTGCCTCGTGGGCGAGTACCACGATCGCCTCGCCTGCCCGCTCGTCCCCCGTCGTCTCGCCGGCGAGCAGGTCGTGCAACGTCCTGCAGAGTGAAGGTCGGAGGAAGGCGAGCGCCCGAGCGGGGAACGCGACGCCGAGGGCGTCGCTCTCGACGCCGGTGAACGTGTACCGGCTGTCGCACTCGACGCGGACGTCTCGCCTAGCGATCCGTGCAGCTTCCTCTGTGATCGCGCGCAACGTTCTCTCCTGCTTGGCCGGGGCGAGATCGTCCCAACCGTCATGTGCGTCGGCGCGGACGGCGAGCACGAAGAGCAGCCCGCTCACGGCGAAGGTGCCCGCGCCGAGCGCACGCCGTGATCGCGCGCGGACCGGTCGCGAGGGCGGTGCGACCCAGCGCACGCCCTCGGCGTCCTCGACGAGCTCGCCCCAGCCGAGATCGGCGTCGTCGGCGCCCGGCGCGCGTCTGTCCGGATCGACTGCCACCCGTCTTGCGCCGAGCCTGGCCCGCACGACGTATTCCAATTCCGCGCCGGCCAGGACGACGAATGCGAGCCACCATGGGACACGGGCCTGCAGCCACGGGGAAAAGAGCCAGGCGACGACGAAACCGAGCCCGCCGAGCCGGACGGCATGTTGAACTCCGACTCGGTCGAGCTGCCTCCGGCAAGCGTAGAGGCGCCGAATCTGTCCGAGTCGGACGCGAGAGGCCAGGGCCAGGCGCGCGCGCCTGACCCGATGTCACAAGGCTGAGGGCCGTGCGATCGGCTGCGGGCAATGCCAGACCTGGCGCGAGACGACCTTGCCCCGCAGCGAACAGCTCTCACGGACGAGCGACGGATAGCCGGTGAGCACGCCCTCACGGCAGGACCACCATTGACCCTGCTGATTCGCGGGGGGCGACGTGAGCTCACAGCCACCGACCACGCCGACTCGCTCGAACCAATGCTCGTGTTGAGCGACGCCGAACAGGCCGACGATGAGGGCACAGAAGACGACGATCTTCGTGACGGCCATTGGCAGACTCTCCTATACGGAGTTATCGGCGGCCGATACGGCTTGCTTGAGCACGGCGCGGGTAGAGTCGCCGAGTGCCGGCGACCGTGATGGACGGAACAGCGCTTGCCGCAAGAATCCGCGAGGACGTCGCGCGCGATGTCGTCGAGCTCGGTCACGTAGGGCTCGCCACGGTGCTGGTGGGTGACGATCCTGCCTCCCACGTCTACATCGCCGCAAAGCACAAGGCCGCGACTGCCGCAGGCTTCCAGGCACGTGACCATCGGATTCCGGCGAGCGCGACCCAGCAAGAGGTGCTCGCCCTGATCGCCGAGCTAAACGGCGATGACGCCGTCGACGGGATCCTCGTCCAGCTTCCGCTCCCCTCGCACATGGACGAGACCGCGGTCACCTACGCCCTCGCTCCCTCGAAAGACGTGGACGGCCTGCATCCCCTGAACGCGGGCAACCTCTATCTGGGCACGCCGCTCCACGTGCCGGCGACTCCCTGGGGTTGTCTCGAGCTGCTCTCGGCCCACGGAATCGATCCGAAGGGCAAGGAGGCGGTGGTGCTCGGCCGCAGCGAGCTCGTCGGACGCCCGGCGGCGATGCTCCTGCTCCAGGCCCATGCGACCGTTACGATCTGCCACTCACGCACCGTCGATCTTGCCGAGCAGGTGCGACGCGCGGAGATCCTCGTCGCGGCGGTCGGCGTTCCGGGCATCGTCAAGCCCGACTGGGTGAAGCCCGGCGCAGCCGTGCTCGACGTCGGGCTGACGCGCACCGAGCGAGGGATCGAAGGCGATGTCGACCCGAGGGTCGGGGAGGTCGCGGGACACCTCACGCCGATGCCGGGCGGCACCGGACCGATGACGATCGCGATGCTGCTGCGCAGCGCGATCAAGGCGGCTCGCTACCGCCGCGGGTTGCTTGCGTTTCCCGGCGCCTGACAGCTACCGTTCCGCGGCTTGGTATCAACCGTCGCCGACCCGAGACGGTCGGCGACAGTCGCAGGAGGACGGTTCGTTGGCTTCAGAGACGGGCACCGTCAAATGGTTCTCGAACGAGAAGGGCTTCGGTTTCATCGCCCGCGAGGGCGGCGACGACGTGTTCGTGCACTTCTCCGCGATCACCATGGACGGCTACAAGTCCCTCACCGAGGGGCAGAAGGTGGAGTTCGAGGTCGTCCAGGGCCCCAAGGGTGCTCAGGCCGCGAACGTCACGGCCGCCGCGTAGGGCAGCGGTAGCACAGCTCGACGGGCGGGCCTCCGCTGGGGGCCCGCCATCGTTCTGACAGGATTGCTCGATGGCGCTCTCGCGAGATCAGGTGCAGCACGTCGCGCGGCTCGCACGACTCGACCTCACGGCCGAGGAGCTCGAGCGCCTCACTCGCGAGCTCGGGGCGATCATCGATGCGGTCTCCAAGGTCGCCGAGCTCGACCTCGCCGGCGTGCCGCCGACCTCGCACCCGCTCGCGGTGGTGAACGCCTGGGCAGAAGACGAGCCCCACGCGTCGCTCTCCGTCGAGGACGCTCTCACGAATGCCCCGGCGCGCGACGGCAACCTGATCCGCGTACCCCCGACGGTCTGACGTGATCCCCGCCATCGACACGCTGCGCCTCACGGCGGAAGCCGCGATCGGCCTCGTCGAACGGGGAGAGCTCTCTGCCGGGGAGCTCCATGCCGCGTACCTCGATGCGATTCGGGAGCACGACGAGGCGCTGCATGCCTATCTCTGCACCGCGCCGATGAACGGGGGAACCGGGATCCCGATCGCGCTCAAGGACACGATCTCGACGAAGGGAGTCGAGACGACCGCAGGTTCCAGGATTCTCGCCGGCTACGTGCCCGTCTTCGACGCGACCGTTGCCGCAAGGTGCAAGGCCGCGGGCCTCACGCTGCTCGGGAAGACGAACACCGACGAGTTCGCGATGGGGTCCTCGACCGAGAACTCGGCGTACGGTCCCTCCCGCAACCCGTGGGATCCCGCTCGCGTGCCTGGCGGCTCGGGCGGCGGTACCGCGGCCGCGGTCTCGGGGGGACTCGCGCCGTGGGGACTCGGGTCGGATACGGGTGGCTCGATCAAACAGCCGTCCGCGCTGTGCGGCAACGTCGGTCTGCGACCGACCTACGGCACGGTCTCGCGCTATGGGGTGGTCGCGTTCGCGTCGAGTCTCGACCAGGTCGGTCCGGTCGCGAAGACCGTGCGCGACGCGGCACTGCTCTACTCGATCATCGCGGGCCGTGATCCGGCCGACTCGACGACCGTCGAGCTGCCCGAGCCGGTCGCCGTGCCCACGGGCGATCGACTCGACGGGGTGCGCATCGGCGTGCCGCGGCAGATCGAGGGACTCGCGGCGATCGAGCCCGGCGTTCGGGCGGCGTTCGAGCGTACGCTCGAGCTCGTCCGGGAACTGGGCGCCGAGGTGGGGGAGTGCGACCTGCCGCTCTCGTTCGAGTACGGAATGCCGTGCTACTACCTGATCGCGCCGGCAGAGGCCTCCTCCAATCTCGCCCGCTACGACGGAGTGCGCTACGGCCCGCGCGTGGACGGGGCGAGCTACCGCGAGATGATCGAGCAGACCCGCGACCAGGGCTTCGGGGACGAGCCGAAGCGCCGCATCATGCTCGGAACCTACGCGCTCTCGGCGGGCTATTACGACGCCTACTACGGTCAGGCGCAGAAAGTCCGAACGCTGCTCGTGCGCGAGCATGCGACCGCGTTCGAGAACTTCGGGTTGATCGCGACCCCGACGTCACCGACCGTCGCCTTCCCGATCGGCGCCAAGACCACCGATCCGCTCGCGATGTACGCGTGCGATCTGCTGACGATCCCGTCGTGCCTCGCGGGACTTCCGGGACTGAGCATCCCCTGCGGTCTGTCGGAAGGGCTTCCCGTGGGCCTCCAGCTGATCGGCCCGCAATTCGGGGAGAACGCGCTCTTTCGCGCCGGCCACGCGCTCGAAGGCGCGATCGGGTTCGATTACGTGCCGGAGCGGCTGCGGTGAAGCGGGCGGACGAGCCGTCGACGGCCTGGGAGCCGGTGATCGGTCTCGAGATCCACGTGCAGCTCAAGACGCGCACGAAGATGTTCTGCCGCTGTCGGGTCGGGTTCGGGGCGAGCGAGAACAGCCAGACGTGCCCGGTCTGCCTCGGCTTCCCGGGTGCGCTCCCCGTGCCGAACCGCGTCGCGATCGAATGGACGCTGAAGCTCGGGCTCGCGCTCGGCTGCACGGTCGCCCCGCGTGCAGTGTTCGCGCGCAAGAACTACTTCTACCCCGATCTGCCGAAGGGTTACCAGATCTCCCAGTACGATCTACCATTTTGCATAGATGGCAAAATGATCGTACCAACAAGTGATCGAGACCGTGTGATCGGTATCGTGCGAGCACACCTCGAGGAGGATGCAGCCAAGACGGTTCACGTCGGCGGTTCGACGGGACGGATCGGTGGCGCCGAGCATTCCCTCGTCGACTACAACCGCGGTGGCACCCCGCTCGTGGAGATCGTCACCGCGCCCGACCTCCGTTCGTCGGAGGAGGCGCGCCGCTTCTTGCAGCTGCTCCGCCAGACGATCGTCGAACTCGGGATCTCGGACGCCGAGCTGGAGAAAGGCACGCTGCGGGTGGACGCCAACGTGTCGGTGCGCCCTGCGGGTAGCGACGAGCTGCGCACGAGGTGCGAGCTGAAGAACATGAACTCCTTCAGCCACGTCGCGAAGGGAATCGATGCAGAGGTCACTCGTCAGAGCGCGGTCTGGGACTCGGGCGGCGAGCTCCAGCAAGAGACGTTCGACTACGACGTCACGCACAATCGGCTCACCGCCCGACGGGCAAAGGAGGAGTCCGACGACTATCGCTACTTCCCGGAGCCGGATCTCGTGCCGGTCGAGCCGTCGGTCGAGCTCGTCGAGCGGCTTCGCGACGAACTACCGGAGCTTCCCGGCGAGCGGATCAAGCGTCTCGAGCACGACCTCGATCTCGATCGGGCAGTCGTACTCGTCACGGGTGGGCTCGACCGGCTCTGGCAGGCGACGGTCACCGCAGGAGCGGCGCCGCTACCGGCTGCCAATGTCGTCGCAAACAACCTCGTCGGCGCCGGGATCGATCCCGACTCCGTGAATCCTGCGCAGCTCGCGCTCCTGATCGACGCCCGAGAGCGGATTCCGCGGAAGACCTTCGACGAGGCGATCTCGCGGGCCGGCGATCCCGGCTTCTCGGCCGCTCCGTTCCTCGCCGAGGAGTCCGTCTCCGACCCCTCGACCCTCGAGCCGCTGATCGACGCGTTGATCGCGGCGAACCCCGGCCAAGCCGACGCATACCGCGGTGGGAAGACGGGGTTGCTCGGCTTCTTCGTCGGCCAGGCGCTGAAGGAAACCCGTGGCGCCGCTGACCCGCGCGTCGTGAGCGAGCTGATCCGCGCCCGTTTGGACGGTTGAGTGGCCGGCTCGCGCCCGGCGCCCCGCCGCCGGAACAGAGATTTCACCGAGTACATCGCCCCGATCTTTT
>JBPCLB010000119.1:0-4931 GCA_051003695.1 Gaiella sp.
TCCACGACGGCGCAGTCTAGTTGGCTCACAGCGCGCCAGTCCGTTGACCAGGTCTCGTGAACGAGTGGCGCTCAACGGGTAACGATGAGGTGAAGGCCGAGTATCTCGACCCGGATAAACGCGAGGATGTCGCCGTGGACGCAACCGGTCTTGCGTCGTTCGAGGTCTTCGCCGAGCTTTACGAGGCGGAGCGCAATCACTCCGCCTCGAGCTCGAGGCGGTGCACGGCGCAGTTGCCGATCGGGCCGAGGACGCGACGGTGGGAGACCAGATCGAGACCGGCGGTCGACGCGAGCACTACGCGCATCATCGCGCCGTGCCCGACGACGAGCACCGTCGACCCGGGATGACGACCGGCGATCGCGCGTAGCTCGTCGAAGGCACGAATCCCGAGCTGATCGAACGATTCGCCCTCGAGCCAGCCGTACCCGAGCCGCTCGGTCCGCTCCGGGACCTCGGGCCAGCGGACGACGATCTCCTCGTAGGTCAGCCCACGGAACTCCCCGACGTCGATCTCACGCAGGCCGGAGCGCGTCTCGACGGGAAGCCCGAGGCGCTCTCCGACGATCTCTGCCGTTTCGAGGGCACGGCGGAGGTCGCTCGAGTAGATCGCGACGAGCGACTCGCCCGACACCAACTCGGCGAGCGTTCGAGCCTGGCGCCGTCCCTCGCCGTTCAGCGGCTCGTCCGCGTGCCCCTGAAAGCGTCGCTCGGCATTCCAGTCGGTCTCGCCGTGGCGTGCGAGCAGAATCGTGGCCGGAGGCACCTTGAAACCGTAGTCGCGAGTCGGTCTCGAGGATCGGTTTCTATACTGGCGAACCCGTGGATCTGCAGCTCGAGGACAAAGTCGCGATCGTTGCCGGCTCGAGTCGTGGGATAGGGCGAGGAATCGCCTCGAGGCTCGTGGAGGAGGGTGCCAGCGTCGTCTTCAGCGCGCGCGGCGCAGCCGATCTGGACGCTGCCGTGGGAGCCGCGACCGGCCCCGGCGCCGCCGCCGGCGTCGTGGCCGATGTGGCCACGCCCGGTGGGGCGGCGACCGTCGTGCAGGCCGCGATCGAGCGCTTCGGCGGGCTCGACATCGTCGTCTGCAGTGCCGGCGGGTCGGGCGCGAAGGAGTTCGACGCGCTCGACGCGGACGACCTCGACAGCGTGCTGCACAAGAATCTCTTCCCTGCGCTCTACATGTCGCGTGCGGCGCTGCCGGCACTACGCGAGCGGGGTGGGGGCGTGATCGCCCTGATCGCGTCCATCTGGGGTCGGGAGGCCGGCGGCGGCCCCAGCTACAACGTCGCGAAGGCCGCCGAGATCAGTCTCGCGAAGGCGATGGCAGTCGATCTGGCGAAGGACGAGATCAGGGTCTTCAGCGTTGCGCCCGGCTCGACACTCTTTCCCGGTGGCAGCTGGGAACGGCGGCTACACGATGATCCCGAAGGGATGCGGGACTTCGTCAGGCGCGAGCTGCCGTGGGGTCGACTCGGTACGGTCGACGAGGTCGCCGACGTGGTCAGCTTTCTCGTCTCCCCCCGGGCATCCTGGGTCGTCGGCGCGTGCGTGACAGTCGACGGCGGGCAGTCGCGCTCGTTCTGATCCCGCGCTGTCTCGAGGCCGCGGCAAGCTTGCAACAGACTGTCACAAAGCCAGTTCACGGGCGAAGGCTGACGTCGGCCCTGGGACCGCGACTACCCTCAACGCATGGAGGCCGTGGGCGAGAGAGCAGAGCCGTTCGAGCGGTTGGTGCGGGAGCGTGAGGAGCACTGGCTCGGTCCGCATGCGGTGAAGTCCTATGACACACGAGGACGCGCGCTCCTCGAAGAGCCGTGCAGCGTGCGCACGCCGTTCCAGCGCGATCGCGACCGGCTCGTCCACTCGAAGCCGTTTCGGCGGCTGAAGGGCAAGACGCAGGTGTTCATCGATCCCGAGGGCGACCACTACCGCACCCGCATGACGCACACGCTCGAGACGACAGCTATCTCTCGCGTCGTCGCCCGGGCCTTGCGGCTCAACGAAGACCTGGTCGAAGCGATCGGGTTGGGTCACGACACGGGGCACACGCCGTTCGGACATGCCGGTGAGGAGGCTCTCGACGAGGCGCTGCGTGCACGCTTCCGCGGCGGCTTTCGCCACAACGAGCAGTCGCACGAGATCGCGAGGCGACTGAACCTGACCCACGAGGTGTGCGACGGGATCCTCACGCACACCGGGCCGCAGGAGCCTGCGACACTCGAGGGCAGAATCGTCCGGATCGTCGACCGGGTCGCGTACATCAACCACGACATCGACGATGCCCTGCGCTACGGCTTGCTCTCGGAGGGCGATCTTCCGCGGCGCGAGCTCGAGCTGCTCGGACCGACCGGTTCGGCACGGATCGACACGCTCGTCCACGACCTCGTCGAAAGCTCGGCGGACACCGGGGAGATCGCTCAGAGCGAGGAGATCGGTGAGGCGATGCTGTCGCTGCGGACATTCATGTTCGACCGCGTGTATCTGGGACCGCACGTCGAGCCCGAGCACGACCGTGCACGGAAGGTGGTCGCGGCGATCTTCGCTGCCTTGTGCGACGAGCCAGAACGGCTGCCTCCCGGTGACGGAAATCTCCAGGCGCGAGTCACGGACTATCTTTCCGGCATGACGGATCGCTTCGCGCTCGCGTACGTCGAGGCGTTGTAGTCTCGGAGAGTGGCGCGCATCAAGGACTCGAGCGTCGCCGAGGTGAAGGCGGCGGCCGACATCGTCGAGGTCGTCGCCGCGCGAACCTCACTCCGCCGAGCCTCGAGCGCGCGCTTCAGCGGGCGCTGCCCGTTCCACGAGGAGAAGACGCCGAGCTTCTCGGTCGACCCGGTCGGAAAGCTGTACTACTGCTTCGGCTGCGGGAAAGGTGGCGACGTCGTCACGTTCGTCCGGGAGACGGAGAACCTGGACTTCGCGGGCGCAATCGAGGCTCTCGCCGAGCGTTTCCGGGTCGTGCTCGAGTACGAGAAGAGCTCGCCTGCAGTCGAGCGAGCGCGGGAGCAGCGCG
The DNA here is from genome assembly GCA_051003695.1 of Gaiella sp. Taxonomy (GTDB): domain Bacteria; phylum Actinomycetota; class Thermoleophilia; order Gaiellales; family Gaiellaceae; genus Gaiella. Next base: position 3,017 of record JBPCLB010000119.1, read on the forward strand.
AGCGGCTCACGAAGCTGCTCGACCAGGCAACCGCCTTCTTCGAACGAGTCCTCTGGGACACGGAGACAGGCGCGCCGGTGCGCGAGTACCTGGCGGGGCGAGGCTTCGGCGACGATGTTGCACGAAAGTTCCGGTTGGGGCTCTCTCAGGGATCGGGCCTCGTGCCAAAGGCCCGCGAGCGAGGCTTCGCTCTCGACGAGATCAAGGCGGCAGGTCTTGCGAATCAGCGTGGTCACGACTATTTCCCGTTTCGGCTGATGTTTCCGCTTGCCGACGCTCGTGGCCGGATCGTCGGCTTCCAGGCGCGCAAGCTCCTGGACGACGATCCGCTGCCGGGCAAGTACGTCAATACGCGCGAGAGCGAGCTCTTCAAGAAAGGCAACGTGCTCTACGGCCTCCACCTCGCGCGGCCGACGATCGCGAAACAGGATCGCGCGGTTGTCGTGGAGGGGAACACCGACGTAATCGCCCTCCATCAGGTGGGCTTCGAGCCCGTCGTCGCGTCGATGGGCACCGCTCTCACCGAGCATCAGCTGCGCGAGCTGGGGCGCCTGACGAAGCGGCTCTATCTCTGCTTCGATGCGGACGCCGCCGGGCAGGAGGCCACGCTGCGCGGCATGGAACTCGCGGTCGCGCAGGGATTCGATGTTCGGATCGTCGCACTGCCGCCAGGCCAGGACCCAGCAGACGCCCCCGACGTATTCGCCGAGCGTCTGGGCGGCGCGGAGAGCTATCTCCACTATCGCGTGCGGATCCTCCTCGATCGCGAGCTCGATGCAAAGCGAGCGTTCTCCGCTGTCGAAGCCTTGCTCCGCGACCACGCGAGCTCACCGGAGCGCGACGGTGCGGTCGCGCTGGTCGGCGATCGTCTGCGGCTTCCCCGCGAGACCCTCTCTCGGCTCGTGCCCGCAAAGGGACAGATCGTGCGCACCGACGTCGATGCCTCGGCCGCGCGGCTGCTTCGCGGGGGCGACCGGCAGGAGCGCGATGCGCTCGCGGCCGTCGTGGCCCACCCGGAGCTCGTTCGTCAGCTGGAGGCCCTGACGTCGGATCATTTCGAAGACGAGCTCTATCGACGCTTCAGGGCCGTGCTCGTGGACGGAGCGCCCGAGGACGACGACCTCGTCGTGCTGCGTGCCGAGCTCGGTGCGAGAGCGGAGCGGGACGCGATCGACGAGCGCACGGGCACGGAGCTGATCCTCCGTTTGCGGGAACGCCGCATCCGTCGCGAGCTCCGAGAGGCAGATCTCGTACGGACGACCGAGCTCCAGACACATCTCGCACGGATTCACGAAGCGCTCGCTGAAATCGCCTGATCGCTGTCGAAGCTCCGGGGGTGGGACTCGAACCCACAACCTCTCGGTTAACAGCCGAGCGCGTCTACCAATTGAGCTACCCCGGACCGGCGTCCACGAGAACGGGAGGTAGAATTGTGGCTCCAGCCTCCACCTCTGCGTGGCAGTTGGCGCAGAGTAGCAAGCACTTTCTCGTCTCCGTCCGCGCTTGCTCGAGTGAGCGAGTCACCCTCGGTGAGCGAGACCGGAGCTTTGCTTCCGGGGTCGACGTGATGAAAAGCAAGGGGGCGCGCTCGCCCGCGAGTAGCCGCACAGCACACAACAGCCCCCCAGCCTCGGCGACGAGGATCTGCTTCGTGCGACGGCGCCGCCGCGTGACCGCCCCCGATCGGCAGCGAAGGCAAGCGAACCCTCCGTCGGAACGCTTGCGGTGCTCTGTAACCCCATGGCGTGTGCACTTCGCTTCGACATCGCTAACCCGGACGGCGTCGAGCTCGGGCTGTAGATCGGTTGTTCGCTCCCGCAGGCCTGGGAGTTGTTGCGAATCAGCGGCCCGAGGAAACGTTGAGCCGCACGGCTGACCCCTGACGCAGCTTGCCGCCGACCGGGTTCTGCGCGAC
>JBPCLB010000120.1:0-3186 GCA_051003695.1 Gaiella sp.
ACCGCTCTCGGCTGAGCGTCCGCAGCGCATCATTCTGCCGCACTAGCCGACCCAGCTTCCTCGAGCCGGGTCGGCTACCGCAGCCGCCGTAGCGGAGGTCCACGGTTGCGAGACCGCTACCGCCGTCGACCGCGCTCATGCGCCAGCAGCGCTCCAAGCGGGTTCGTTCCGGGCATCGCTCCGCTGACTCCCTTGCCGATAATGGGCGTCCCCCGTCGCCGGCGCCAGTCGTGGCCATCGGCACCCTTTGCGAGCCGGGGTGAGCGTTTCGGGGCGTCGACCTCGTCGGGCAGTACGTCCACCTCGCCCGGGGTTGTGTTCCGTGACGAGGCCGACGCGCTCGCGAAGAGGCTGCTCGGGGTACCAGATGCGGGTACCAACCCGGCCCAAACCGAGCAGACAAACGGAATCGCCTAGATCCAGCGCTTCCAGCGGAAGAAGCCGACCATCGACGTGAGCGTGACGACGAGTGCGCCCACCACGACCCAGAACGCCGCGTGCGTCCCCTCACCGGGGAAGAGCACGTTCATTCCGAAGATGCTCGTGATCAGCGTCAGCGGCAGCATCGTCACGCTGATGATCGTGAGGAGCCGCAGGACGTCGTTCTGCCGGTGGGAGATCACCGACTCGTTCGTCGACTCGAGTCCCTCGACGACCTCTTTGTAGTTGTCGAGCTGATCCCAGATTCGCTCTGCGGCGTCGTTCAGGTCGTCGAAGTACAGCTCGAGCTCTTCGGGCTGGAAGCGGTCGAGCCGCCGCTCGAGCACCCGCAGCGTCGAGCGCTCCGGCTTGATCACCTTGCGGTAGGAGATGATCTCCTGCTTCACGTTCGAGATGTCGCGCACGACATCCTCGGCATGGCCCTCGAACATGTCGTCCTCGACCGAGTCGAGCTTGTGCCCGATCTTGTCGAGGATCGGGAAGCAGTAGTCGAACAGGTCGTCGAGCACCTCGTACAGCAGCCGCCCCGAACCTTTGGCGAAGAGCTGCTGGCGGAATGCGTCGTCGTTCTCGCAGCGTCCGAAGAGGCGTGTGACGGGCAGCAGCTCGCGGTTCGGGATCGTGACGAGGTAGTCCCGGCCGATGAAGACGTCGAGCTCGGCCGCGTTCAACCGCTGGATCGTCTTGTCGTAGACGGGAAAGTGGAGGACGGCGAAGAGGTAGCCCTCGTCCTCGTAGTCATCGATCTTCGGCCGTTGCCGCTTCGAGACGATGTCCTCGACGTCGAGCGGGTGCCACCCGAACCGCTCGGCGAGCTCCTGCGCGGTCTCGAGCGCCGGTGCGACGACGTTGACCCAGGTGAGCGCCCCGGCGCCGAGCTCAGAGACCGGCGAAAGGCGTGCGACGTTCTCCGCGGTGCGCGGCCTCGTGCTCCTGCGGATGCGGGGCAGGCTCGGCAAGGGAACTGAGCGGGTCGTCGGTCGCAGGCTTCATCATTCGCGATTCTAGCGCCGTTCCTTGCCTGCGAGCGTGCACGCCGGAAGCGCACGCGGTCAGGGCGCGTGCGCCTGACCCCGAGCGGAGTGAGCATTCGCGTCCGCCTTTCCTTCAGGCTGGCTGGGGTACGGGCGTCCGGCGGGCGGCGCGCGGAAGGATGCGCTCGAGTGCGATCGCAGCGACGCCTGCAACGAGGCACAGAGCGGCCGCTCCGAACCACACACCGCTCGGGCTCGCGGCGAGCGCAAAGCCGCCAAGCGCCGGGCCGAGAGCGAACCCCACTTGCCACGAGAGCGCCGAGAGGGCCATGTAACGCCCGATCAGCCCCGGGTCTGCGAGATCGGCGACGAGCGGACCCTGGACTGCGCCGTGGAGGCACTCGCCGATCCCGAACGCGGCCATCACCACGGCGAGCAGGAGCGCAGCCGCGGCACCGGTCACCCAGACGCCGGCCAGCGGCACGAGCATCCAGCAGCCCGCCCAGAGCACGCCGAGCAGCGCCAGCGTGCGCATCCGGCGATGCCCCTCCGAGAGCTTCGTCACGGGGAGCTGAGCGAGCACGATCACGACGGTGTTCACGAAGAACACGAGCCCGATCATCGTTTCCGTCACAGACGCCTCGTTCTTCGCGTAGACAGGGAGCAGCTCGAAGCCGGACATCCCCGCAAAGATGAACAGCGTGTTCACCGCTACGACGCCCATGAACGCGCGATCCCGGATCACGGGCGCATAGCTACCACCCGCGGCGGCACGTCTCGACTCCGGCGTGCTCGGCTCCGGGACGAGCGCGAGCAGGACACCCAGGTAGACGACGAAGGTCGCGGCATCCAACAGGAAGAGGATGTCGAACGTGCCGGGTCGTGAGGTCGTCGCAATCAGCCCGCCGACGAGCGCGCCGAGGCCGACGCCGAGGTTCATCACGACCCGCTGCATCGCGAAGGCGGCGTGACGACGGTCGCCCGGCGAGAGCACCGTGATCAGCGTCGACTGCGCCGGCCAGAAGAATCCGTTCCCGACGCCCGTGATCGCGGCCACCACGAAGCCCTTCCAGGCCGTGTCCACGAGGACGTAGCCGGCGTAGCCGACCGTGAGAAAGAGGAGTGCCGTGGTGAGCACGAGGCGCCCGCCGAGCCGGTCGACGAGCACTCCCGCGAGCGGCCCGGCGACGATGCTGACGACGGCGTTCATCGCGAGGATCAACCCCGCGGTTCCGAGTCCGATCCCCTGCACGTTGTGGAGGTAGATGAGTGCGAACGGCAGCGTGATGCCGTTCCCGAACGCGTTCGCGAGCCCGCCGAGCTGGAGCAGCTGGACGGAGCGGGGGAGACGTGGGTCGAGGCTGCGGAGCCAAGCGCGCATCCGCCGATCGTACGCACGCCCAGGGCTGGGGTCGGGCGCGTGCGCCTGACCCCGATGTTTCGTCCGGGTCGCCGGCGCGGCTAGACTCCTTTCCTCTGCGCCCGTAGCTCAGGGGATAGAGCGCGCGCCTCCGGAGCGCGAGGTCGAAGGTTCGAATCCTTCCGGGCGCATCCTGTCCGGGCGATCGGACCGGGCACCAGCTGAGCTTTCACATAGCGCCTTACGGGATTAGCGTGATGCCCGCGGGCCTCGCCTCGATCGCGAAGTAGGCTCGGGCGATGGAGGTTCACGCAGAGATCGTCCGCCTCGAGCTTGCGGAGAGGTTCACGATCGCCCGGGAGACCGCCGACTGGGCCGACGTCGTCCATGTGACAGTCTGTTACGAGGGCA
>JBPCLB010000121.1:0-3968 GCA_051003695.1 Gaiella sp.
GGCGAACGGCTCGACGAACAACGACACGAAACAGCTCGGGCTGTTCGTGCTCGCGCCAGTCGTGCTCGGAGGACCGAACGGCGCAGCACCGGCGAGCGAGCCGATTCCGCTCAACGGCAAGGTGAACACCCCGTTCGCCTGGGGCGTGAAGGCGAGCGGTGGACGCGGGCAGTACACCTACACGAGCTCGGCGCTACCCACCGGCTTGACGCTGAACGCCAACGGAACCCTGACCGGAACGCCGACAACCGCGGGCACTACCACGATCACGTTCACGGTCACCGACGCGGCGGGCACCGACACGCTGTCGGCCACTCTGAACGTCAAGGCGCTCCTCGCGTTCTCCCAAATCGTCCGGCCGAGAGTTGGCGTGCTCGACCGCTTCTACTCGTGGCGGATTCCCGTCACCGGCGCCAGCAAGACGCGGATCTTCGTCGCTAGCGGCAAGTTCCCGCCGGGCCTCGACCTCGACGAAGCGACCGGAGTGTTCTCGGGCTTCCCACTGCGCGCCGGTAGCTACCGGCTCAAGGTCTGGGTGCTCGGCGATTCGGGGACGCAGATCTTCCGGTCGTACACGACCAAGACCACGCGCTGAGCGATACGTACCGTCGACGCCCGCCCGGTCACGTGCCGGGCGGGCGAGAATAGCCCCGTGGAGTCGTTGCGCGGTCATCTGCTCGTCGCAGGCCCAGGTCTCGACGACCCCAACTTCCGCCGCACGGTGGTGCTCGTCGGTGAGCATGGAGACGAGGGCGCGATGGGTCTCGTGCTCAACCGGCCGACGCCGATGAGCGTGGGCGAGGCCGTGCCGCCGCTGGCCGTGCTCGGTGACGGCGTCGTCCACGTCGGGGGCCCGGTGCAGCCGCAGGCGATCGTGGTGCTCGGCGACTTCTCCGAGCCCGAGCGCGCCGGCGCGCTCGTGTTCGGCACGATCGGCTTCCTGCCCGGAGAGCTCGAGGATCCGGACGAGGTCGGTGAGCTCCGGCGCGCGCGAGTGTTCGCGGGCTACGCGGGTTGGGCAGCCGGTCAGCTCGAGCTGGAGCTGGAGGAAGACGCATGGATCACGGAGCCGGCGCGACCCGAGGATGTGTTCGCCGACGACACGGAGGGCTTGTGGAGTGCGGTGCTCCGGCGCAAGGGCGGCGCGTTCGCAGTGCTCGCGATGCTGCCGGTCGACCCGCGCGTGAACTAGCTCCTTGCTCGACACGGGCCGGAACAAGAGGCACATGGGGTCTTCCCGGCGGCGAAGCCAGCCGCTTCAGTGGTCTGCCCGGCGGCGAAGCCAGCCGCGTCAGTGGTCTGCCCAGCGGCGAAGCCAGCCGCTTCAGTGGTCTTCCCGGCGGCGAAGCCAGCCGCTTTAGGGATCTGCCCGCGCAGCGGGATACCTTGCGGCGTGTGTGCCGCGGTAGCGGCATACACGCTCGCAGACAAGAACAGGGATCTGCCCGCGTAGCGGGATACCTTGCGGCATGTGTGCCGCGGTAGCGGCATACATGCTCGCAAGAAATACAGTTGAGCGATGACGAGCCCCTCGCGGATCGGATCCCTGCCGGCCCGGCTGGAGGCACGCGGCATCCACTACGGCTGGGTCGTCGCCGCAGTCTCGTTTCTCACCCTGATCACGGCTGCGGGATTCCGGTCGACGGTCGGCGTGCTCATCGTCCCGCTCCAGGACGAGTTCGGTTGGAGCCGGGCGACGATCTCCGCGGCAGTCGCGATCAACCTGGTGCTCTATGGGCTCGGTGGCCCCTTCGCTGCCGGTCTCTACGATCGCTTCGGAATTCGGCGTGTGATCGTGATCGCCCTTGCGACGATCGCGGTCAGCTCGACGCTCACGACGCAGATGGAGTCGCCGTGGCAACTCGATCTGCTCTGGGGTGTCGCGAACGGGCTCGCGACCGGAGCGATCGGGGTGACCCTGGCAGCGGTGATCGCGGCTCGCTGGTTCGTTGCGCGGCGCGGGCTCGTGACGGGGCTGCTGACTGCGAGCAACGCGACGGGTCAGCTGGTGTTCCTGCCGCTGCTGGGCTGGATCATCGTCTCGCAGGGATGGCGGACAGCCGCCCTCACGGTCTCGGTCGTCGCGCTCGCGTTCGTCCTACCCCTCGTCGCGCTCTTGCTGCGGGACAGCCCGTCGGAGCTGGGGCTTCGCGCCTACGGCGCAACGCAGGACGATCCAGCGGTCGTGGCCGCGAATCCGTTTCGGGCGGCGTTCGGGGGTCTCGCGGTTGCGGCTCGCACGAGAACGTTCTGGCTGCTCTCCGGGAGCTTCTTCATCTGCGGGGCGACCACGAACGGTCTGATCGGCACACACCTGATTCCCGCGTCGATCGACCACGGCATGTCGGGGGTGACGGCCGCCTCGCTGCTGGCGACGATCGGTGTCTTCGACCTCGTGGGCACGCTCGGCTCCGGCTGGTTGACCGATCGCTATGACGCCCGTTGGCTTCTCCTCTGGTACTACGGGCTTCGCGGCCTGTCCCTGCTCGCCCTGCCGTTCGTGATCGGCTCGTCCAACCTCGGACTGATCGCGTTCGTCGTCTTCTACGGCCTCGACTGGGTCGCGACCGTGCCTCCGACCGTCGCCTTGACGGCAGAGACGTTCGGGCGCGAGCGGATCGGGGTCGTCTTCGGGTGGATCTTCGGCGCCCATCAGCTCGGAGCCGCGACCGCGGCGTGGGCCGCGGGTGCCGCGCGCACCTGGCTGGGTGACTACCAGACGGCGTTCGTCGCAGCGGGCCTGCTCTCCCTGGTCGCGTCGGGTCTCGTGATCCGCATCGCGCGGGATCCTGGTCCGTCGCGGTCGCTCCCGATCGCGCTCGACCAACCCGCGACGTGACCTGTCGCGCCGGCGCGGCGCTTGCCGGCGCGGCGCTCTCGCTCGCGGCGCCGTCGCTCGCTCTCGCGCACCCGCAGGCATCGTCCTCGCTCCCACGACCGAACGCCCTCTTCGCCGGTCCCGGTCCGACCCACGTCAGCGTCACCCTCTCGGAGGCGAGCGAGCCGGTCGGCAATGGAATCTCTGTGGTCGGCCCGAGCGGTACGGAGCTCTCCGTCGGATCCGTGACCCGGCGAGGGCAGACGCTGCGACGTGCAATCGAGGCCTCGGAGCGTGGGACGTACCTCGTGCGATGGCAGGTCACGGCCGCCGACACGCACGTCGCGCGTGGGGCCTTTCTCTTCAGTGTCGGAGAGCGCACGAGCACGGGGCTTCCCGGCGACACACCCGCCGGGGTCACGCTCCAGGCGGCCGGGAGATGGCTGTCGCTGACCGGCTCGGCTCTCGGTCTGGGTCTACCGGTCGTCGCGCTGCTCGCGCTCGGTGGTGTGATGGGCACGACCCGGTGGCGCCTCGTGGGTCTCGGGATCGGATTGATGCTCGTCGCCGAGCCTGTCGCGCTGCTCGGCCAGACGACGGTGCTCGCGCCGGATCGCCCGTTCGAGATCGACCTCGCCGGAGATGTCCTCCGAACGAGCTACGGCCACGTTGCGGGGTTGCGGGTTGGAGTCGCTCTCGCGCTCTGGGCGCTCGTCGCCGTCGCACGCGAGACGGGCCGCAAGGGCCTCGCCGCGATCACGGCGCTCGGCGCGATCGCGGCCTTCGTGCAGGCCGGCTCTCTGCACAGGATCGAGGAGCTCCAAGTCGCGCTCTCGCTTGTCGTGGGAGCGGCGCACATCGCGGCGGCGTTGCTGTGGGTTGCGTGCATCGTGCTCGCAGCCTTCGGCGAATCGTTTCGCGCTCTGGCACCGACCGCGTCGTCCGCGCTCCTCGTCGCCGTGATGGTCGGTCCCGGCCTCGGACTCGCGCAACTCCAATCGTTCTCCGATCTCATCGACACGGGGTACGGCCGCGCCCTGCTCGCGAAGCTCGCAACGGTAGGCCTCGCGGTCGCCCTCGGGATGCTCGCGGGTCGGCGGGACGGGCTACGTCGGGTCGAGCTCGCGCTCGCCGCCGCCGTGCTCGCGCT
>JBPCLB010000122.1:0-29864 GCA_051003695.1 Gaiella sp.
GTCGAGCGACAGTGCGCTCTCGTCGTTCGCGGACGACAGTTCCGCGTACGCGTCGGCCCACGCGCGTTGCCCGACGAACTGTCGACCTCGCTCGAGAGCACTCGCCATCGTCATGGCCGCCGCAAACATACCCGGCCCGTCCGGTTTCGAATTGCACGCGTCCCCACCTCAGCGAGCGTCCTGCACTCGAGAGCTCGCGCGGTGCATACGATCACGCGGTGATCTCGAACCCCTGGATCCTGTTCCTGATCGGCGCTCTGGCCGCGAGCGCGCTGATGATCGCGATGTGGGTCCTCGCCGTGCGGATCGGTGACGCGAGCCACGTCGACGTGGCGTGGGCATACGGCATCGGTGCTGCCGGTGCGCTCTATGCGCTGCTCGCCGACGGCTCGACGGCACACCGGTTGCTCGTGGCCCTGCTCGGTGCGGTCTGGAGCCTGCGCCTTGGCACCTACATTCTCTTCAACCGCGTGATCGGGAAACCGGAGGACGGTCGGTATCAGGAGCTGCGTCGTCGCTGGGCGCCCAACGTCGACCGCGCCTTCTTTCTCTTCTTCCAGGCGCAGGCCGGCTTCATCGCGATCTTTTCGCTGCCGTTCCTCTTCGTGACGCTCGACGGTGGCGACGTGTCGCGGCTCGTCTGGGTCGGGTCCCTGATCGCCGCGGGCTCGATCGCGGGCGAGTTGACCGCCGACCTGCAGCTCGCGGCCTGGCGCGGCGACCCCTCGAACAAGGGTAGGACGGCACGGAACGGGCTCTGGGGCTGGTCGCGCCACCCCAACTACTTCTTCGAGTGGCTGCACTGGGTCGGCTGGGCCGTGATCGCGCTCGGCTCGCCGCACGGGTGGATCGCGATCGTCGTGCCCGTCTTCCTGCTCGTGCTGCTCTTCAAGGTGACCGGGATCCCCGAAACCGAGGCGCAGTCGCTTCGTTCGCGCGGCGAGGACTATCGGCGGTACCAGCAGGAGGTGTCGGTATTCGTGCCGCTGCCGGCGAAGCGCCGCCTCACGTGAGACCCACTGCGTTCCACCAGCGAATCGCCGACGAGGGCGAGGCATGAGCCGGGCTGTGGATCGAGTCATCTCGGACGGGTGGCTGCCGGATCCACTCCTCAGGCAGGCGATTCGAGCGAGCTGCGCCCTCCGGCTGCGGCGCGAGCGTCGGCGAGGACTGGACACGTTCGAAGACATGGTTGCGGCGCTCTCGTCCGGGCCGCTCGCGATCGAGACTCGCGCTGCGAACGAGCAGCACTACGAGGTCGATCCCGCGTTCTTCGGGCTCGTGCTCGGGCCGAGGCGCAAGTATTCGGGCTGCTGGTGGCCCGACGGCGTCGCGACGCTCGCGCAGGCAGAGGAGGCCACGCTCGCGCTGACGTGCGAGCGGGCAGGGATCGAGAACGGGATGGAGGTGCTCGAGCTCGGTTGCGGCTGGGGCTCGGTCTCGGGGTGGATCGCCGAGCAGTATCCGGGGTGCCGCGTGGTGGGTGTCTCGAACTCGGCGGCGCAGAAGGCGTACATCGACGGGCTCGGCCTGCCGAACGTCGAGATCGTGACTGCCGACGTCAATGCGTTCGTCACCGATCGTCGTTTCGACCGCGTCGTCTCGGTCGAGATGTTCGAGCACATGCACAACTGGCAATCCCTCCTCGCGAGAGTACGCGGCTGGCTCCTCCCCGACGGCCGCGCGTTCGTCCATGTCTTCTCGCACGTCCGGCACGCGTATTCCTTCGAGCGCAGCTGGATGGCCCGCCGCTTCTTCACCGGTGGGGTCATGCCGTCGGACGATCTCCTGCTCAGGTTCGTCGACGACCTCGTCGTTCGTGATCATTGGCTCGTCGACGGAAAGCACTACGAGCGCACCGCGAACGCCTGGCTCGCGAATCTGGATCTCCACGCCGACGAGAGCCGCGCGATCCTGGGCTCCGATCAGCTGCTGAACGACTGGCGCACATTTTTCATGGCTTGCGCCGAGCTCTTCGGGTACGCGCAGGGCCGCGAATGGATCGTGTCGCACTACCTGCTCGAGCCGCGCTGACAGCATTTCTCGCTGCCGCGAGTAGTGCCCGGGAAGCATCGGTCGTCAATCGGGTGCGTCTCGCGCAGCGAGAAGCGCTCCCAGTGCCTCGGCTGCCGCTTCTTGCTCGGCCGCTTTCTTGGTCGACCCGGCGCCGACGCCGAGCTGGACACCGTCGATCAGCGCCGCGCAGACGAACCTGCGGTAGTGGGCGGGTCCCTCGACCTCGAGCACGGAGTACTGCACCTGGCGACCGGTGCGTGCGAGAGTCTCCTGCAGCTCGGTCTTGTTGTCGACGTGCCCGCTCTGCGCGTACGCGATCCGCTCGTCGAAGGCCTCGACGATCGCAGGCTCTGCCCGCTCGAAGCCGATCTCGAGATACACCGCGGCGATTGCTGCCTCGAGGAGGGCTGCGAGCACGTTCGTGCTGCGGGAGATCCGCTGCAACTCGGGTGCGGGCACGTCGTGTGCGCCGGCGAGGAAGTGAGCGCCTAGATCGAGCCCCTTTGCCACGGCGGCGCAGCTCTGCCGAGAGACGACGTGGGCACGGATCTTGGCGAGACGCCCTTCAGACGCGTCGGGGAACCGCTCGAAGAGCGCACGCGCGATTGCGAGCTCGAGCACGGAGTCCCCCAAGAACTCCAACCGCTCGTACGACGACTCGCGATCGACTGCCCACGAGGTATGTGTGAAGACCTGGTCTCGGCGCTCCAGGGGAAGGGCGTCTATCCGGCGCGTTAGCGCCTGCCCTCCCCCAGTGCGCACGCGACCACTGATGCTGGACGACGTACTCGACCGCCTGCCCGACGGTCGTCAGCTTCTGTGCGTCCTCGTCCGGGATCTTGATCCCGAACTGGTCCTCGAGCTCCATGATCAGCTCGACGAGATCGAGCGAGTCGGCATCGAGATCTTCTTGGAACGACGCCTCTTCGGAGACCTCTGCCTCGTCGACGCCGAGCTGCTCGCCGAGCGCCGACTTGACGCGCTCGAAGACTTCTTCACGGGATAGGGCCACGTGCGGAACCTCGCTGGTCACGGTGGTTGAATGAGGCGCGGACTCTACAGCACCCCGCGGCGGTCGACGCCCGTAAGAGGCTTCTGTTACGCGATCGTCGAGCGAGAGGGGACCTGCTCGGCGAGGGCGTCGACGATGCGATGCTCCACGCCCGTCGCGGCGAGGCGGATGGCGCTTGCGATCGCCCGCCGTGAGCTCGAGCCATGTGCGATCACGACGATCCCGCGAAGCCCGAGCAAGTACCCGCCGCCCGTGGTCTCCGGGTCGAGCCGGTGGCGAAGGCGCGAGCCGGCCGGGCGAATCAGAAGTCCTCCGAGCCGACCGAATCGGGTCGAGACGATCTCGGCGCGCAGCGCCCCCAGCACGCTCCGGATCGTGCCCTCCAGCGTCTTCAGAGCGACGTTGCCGGTGAAGCCGTCGCACACGATCACGTCCCCCCCGCCATCGAGCAGCCTTCTCCCCTCGGTGTTGCCCGCAAACAGGAGGCCTGAGGCAGAGAGCAGCTCGTAGGCCTCGAGCGTCAACTGGTTTCCCTTCTCCGGCTCTTCGCCGATCGACAGTAACCGGACGACGGGATCGGGCACGCCGAGGATCTCCGAGGCGAACAGCACACCCATGTGCGCGAACTGGAGCAGGTGCTCGGGGCGCGCATCGGCATTCGCACCCGAGTCGATCAGCACGGTCGGCCCGTCACGGGCGGGAATCACGACGGCAATCCCGGGGCGGTGGATGCCGGGAAGCCGACGGATGTGAAGCAGCGACGCTGCGAGCATCGCACCGGTGTTCCCGGCCGAGACGACGGCGTCAGCGGCGCCGTCGCCGACCGCCCGAACGGCTCGGACGAGCGACGAATCCGGCTTGGCCCGAACGACGTCGGCAGGCTTGTCGTCCATCTCCACCGCCCCCTCGGTGACGACGTGCTCGAGCCCGCCGGTGTCGAGCTCGGCAGGCCCGAAGAGCACCGGGCGGATCACGTCGGACGCCGCGGCGAGCGCGCCCGCGACGATCTCATCCGGCGGGTGATCGCCGCCGAGCGTGTCGACGGCGACTCTCACACTCGAGAGACGGTCGAGCGCGGACACGTCGACCGAAGCGTCAGGGGGACGGCGCGCGGAACGGCTTGATCTCGCGGCCCCGATATGTCTTACATGTGGGGCACATGTGGTGCGGTTGCTTCGGCGAACCGCACTGCGCGCACGTATTCGGCCGGGGCGCGTCGATGCTGTGTTGCGCGCGTCGCTTGTCGCGGCGGGACTTCGACGTGATGCGCTTGGGGACGGCCATCGGCGGTCGCGAATCGTAGCGGAGAACACGCAGAGCGCGTTCTCCGCGTTCGTAGGGGCCTGACCTGTCCGGCCCCTACGTGTCGCCTCGGGTGAGCGCCTCGAGCGCCGCCCAGCGTGGGTCGATCGCGCTCTCGTCGTGCGTATGACGCTCCTCGTTCAGGTTCTTGCCGCAGACCGGGCAGAGACCGGCGCAGTCAGGGCGACAGAGAATCTGCTGTGGGAGCGAGAATGCGATCTGATCGCGAGCCCAGGCGGTGAGGTCGAGCTCACCGTCGGCGACGTAGTCGCTGCGCAGCTCGTCGTCCGCGGTTGGATCGGCGGCCTCGTACTCCTGGGCGTCGACATCGACCTCGATGCGCGCGTCCTCGAGGCACCGCATGCACGGCCCGTTGAGCTCCGTCGCAAACCGAAGCCGGAAGACGTCGCCGCTCGTCGCCCGCTGCACTGTGAGCAGACCGTCGATCGGGGTCGGAGCGGGTTGATACACGGAGCCCCCGAGGACGAGCGGGTCGCTCTCTATCGCGACCGGCTCGTGATGCTCCTCGCCGGGTCTGAGCTTGAGCTGGCGGAGCGAGAACTGCGACATGCTGCGAGCGTACTCGGCGTGTGCCAAGCAAGAGTTGCTTCACATCCCTGCAGATCACCCATGGAGGCCGGGGTCAGTCCCTTTGGGGACAGACCCCATCGACCCGGGCGCCTGCCCCACCGTCGCGGGGCAGGCTCCGCGGACAACTCAACCCAGCGCGACCTGCACGAGCCGGTAGCCGGCGATACCGCCCAGCTCCGGGTCACCCTGACGCGAGGCCTTGACGAAGAACTGCACCGAATACGCCGGGCTCAGCTCCGGGAAGTCCCGCTCGGGAGTGACGGTCAGCTGCAACCAGCCGTCCTGCCCCGTCCGCTGATCCTGCGCGTTCCGCGTCACGAGCGGGGTCGAGCGGAAGAAGATCAGTGCATCGCGGACGACGTAGCCGCGTGTGTCCTTCACCTTGATCCGCACCGTGATCGGCTCGGTCTGCGAGCGGAGCGGGTTCGGCGAGAACTGCACCTGGTCGATCACCAGGCGGTCGGTCGCGGCGACGCTCGATGCCGGGATCGAACGCTCGCCGTTCGGCAGCGTGATGAGCCCGGTGGGGCCTTGCGGACCGGTCACGGCCGCCGTCTGGACGGTCAGCCGACTCGAGTCGCCCGCACTGTTGCGAGCGATCACACGCGCGCGGATCGTCTTACCGACATCCCCCTCACGCAGAACGTAGGCGTCGTCCGCGAACCCCGACTGCAGGATGCAATTCCCGCCGGCAGTGTCGCACCGGAGCCAGTTGAACGTGAACGTGATCGGTTGGCGGCCACTCCAGGTTCCCGGGCTCACGCGCAGCGTCGCGCCCTGAACGGGTGAACCCGAGATCGTCGGCGCCTGCTGGTTCACGGGCCGGCCGCTCTCCGCGCTCGAGATCACGGCGGTTGCGTTGGACGCCGCCGTGCGCGAGCCGTCGGCGTTCGCGGCCGTGACTCGGACACGGAGCCGCCGGTTGGCGTCGGCCGGTGCGACGACGTAGCTCGACGTGCTCGCACCGCCGATCACTGCACAGTCCGAGCCGTTCGGGAGACCACCCGAACGGGGGCAGCGCACCCACTGGTACGCGTAGCTCGTCGGGTTCTCCGTCCAGTTGCCCTGCGTTGCCGAAAGGGTCGAGCCGACGCTCGGGCTGCCCGAGATGCGCGGCTCGGCGGTGTTGTCCGGCCGAGCTTGCGACTGCGCCACGCCAGCAGCCGGCAGCGCGAGCACCGTCGCGAGCGACGCGAGCGTGACGACCGCGAGGGTCGCGAGCGCGGAACGCCGCCAGGAGGAGTTTCGTGGACGCATGTCACTCACCTCGATGGGTTGCGGTGCGTACGGATTGCTCGAACGTACCCCCACCCTTCAGCCCCGAACTGACCTCTTACGGAACGTTGAACGATGCGCGCGAATTGCTCATATCTGCTCTTGGAACAGCAGATCGCTGATCGTGGGGTCAGACCCGAGGGTCAGACCCCACCGTGAGAACACGGATCGCTGAAGAGTCAGACGGCCGAAATGTGACGGTCGTCGTGGCGGACGTCGCCCAGCCTCAGCGAGCCGTGCGATGCCGAGCCACCGCGATGCGCATCGACAGACGCCATGCCGAGCAGCGAAGTGCTTGCGGACAACTACACGTACGAGTCGGCGTCGAGCGGGCCGTTGTCGCGCTCGCGATCGGTCGGCCCGATCCCCGCGACGACAGTCTCCTGCGAGCGCTCGTGCAGCCGTTCGCGGCCGCGCCGCACGGCGCCGAGGAACTTGTCGAGGTTGACCTCGAGGGTGGAGAGAATGCCGTCGGCCCAGTCCTCCATCTCGAGACGAGTCTCGCGCGCCTGCCGGCGTGCCTCCTCGACGATCTCCTGCGCCTGGCGCTCGGCGAGTCTCACGATCTCGGTCTGCGAAGCCTCGCGCACCGCCTGCTCGCGCGCCTCGCCGATCAGCCGGTCACACTCACGCTTTGCCTCCGCGAGCATCTCCTGGCGCTCCTTCACGATCCAGCGCGCCTGCTTGATCTCCTCCGGGATGGTTGCGCGCATTTGGTCGAGAATGTCGTAGATCTCCTCGCGGTCGATGCGGACCTGATCGGTCAGCGGCACCGCCTTCGCGTTGTGCACGAGATCGTCGAGCTTGTCGATGAGCACGAGGACGTCCATGGGTCGGGATGGTACTTGCGATACCGGATGCGAGGGGTCGAGACACGAGGAACGGAACTCCCGAGGGGCGCGAGACGCTGGGTCGTCGGTTCGTGTTCTCGGGACGCCACTCGGCCGCGAAGCGGGATCCCTTGCGGCGTGTGTGCCGCGGCGGCGGCATACACGCTCGCAGGCAAGCACAGCTTTACTCGGCAGGACTCAACGGAGCGCCGGGCCGACCCTTCGGAAAGAGCTCGGCGAAGCGCCTGGCGACGGCCTCGGGCACGAGCCCATCGACCTTCCCGCCGAACGAGGCGATCTCCTTGACGCCGCTCGAGGAGATGAACGAGTACTCGGGGCTGGACATCACGTACATCGTCTCGATCTCGGGGGCCAGCAGGTGGTTGAGCCGGTTCATCTGGAACTCCCACTCGAAATCGGCGATCACGCGGAGACCTTTGACCATCGTCTTCGCGTCGTGCCTGCGCGCGAAGTCGACGACGAGCTCGGCAAAGACGTCGACGACGACGTTGTCGATCGCGCCAAGTGCCTCCTCCAGGAATGAGACCCGTTCGTCGACCGTGAACAGCGTCTGCTTGTGCTGCGGGTCGCGCACGACTCCGACGACGACTGAATCGAAGATGGCCGCTGCACGGCGAATCACGTCGACGTGCCCGAACGTGACGGGGTCGAAGGTTCCGGGGTTGATCGCCGAGGTCATGGTGTGTGGCGGAAGACGGTCAGACGTGCGGAACCGTACCGCCGCGTCTTGACGAGCTCGAAAGGTAGCCGGGGCTCGACTCGGGCGGCCGTCTCGACGACGAGCAAGCCGGAGGTCGCCAGTACCGCCGGCAGCACCGTTGCGAGCCTCGGCTCGAGCTCCGCCCATTGCTCGTAGGGTGGATCGGCGAGGATCAGGTCGTACGTCCTACCTGCCGCCGCCTCGTCGCGCAGAACGTGTTGCGCATCACGTCGCTGCACCTGAGCGCCTGTGAGACCGAGCTGCTCGAGGTTCCGCTGGATCACCCGGCAGGCCAGGCCGTCGAGCTCGACGAACACACACCGCGCCGCACCGCGCGAAAGGGCCTCGAGACCGAGTGCCCCGGAACCGGCGTAGAGATCCAGCGCCTCGGCGCCCTCCAGAGGGCCGACGATCGAGAACAGCGCCTCACGGACGCGATCGCTCGTCGGCCGGGTGTGCTCACCGATCGGGGCGGCAATCCGACGCCCCCGGTGGGTTCCCGCCACGATTCGCACGCCATAGCAGCGTACGCCGAGCGTCAGACTGCCGGTCGAGCTTCAGGAGGCGCCGACGTGCTCGGCCTCACCAAGCAGCCGATCGACGGCATCCGAGAGCAACCCTTCGTCCCCGATCGTCCGCGCCACTTCGCGAGCGAGCTCGAGCAGGTCGCGATCCGGTCGCAGGCGGGCGAAGCGGAGATCGGTGAGCCCCGACTGCCGGGCGCCGGCGAGCTGCCCCTCACCGCGGATCTCGAGATCGCGCTCGGCGAGCTCGAAGCCGTCTGTCGTCGCGACCATCGCCTCCAGCCGCTCGACCGCGGTCTCCGAGAGCTCTTCCCGCGGGCGGGAGACGAGCAGACAATACGACTGCTCGCTGCCACGCCCCACCCGGCCGCGAAGCTGATGGAGCTGCGCGAGGCCGAACCGATCTGCTTCCTGCACGATCATGATCGACGCGTTGGGGACGTCGACCCCGACCTCGATCACCGTCGTCGCCACGAGCACGTCGAGCTCACCCGCCGAGAACGCACTCATCATGGCTCGCCGCGCGTGCGTCTTCAGCCGGCCGTGGACGCAGCCGACGCGGTACCCGACGAGCTCGACCCGGCGCAGCCGTTCGGCCTCGTCCTCGGCGGCACGCGCAAGCGTCGACTCGGAGCCCTCCACGAGCGGGCAGACGACGTACGCCTGCCGGTTGCGATCCAGGTGCCGGCGAAGTCGAGTGTACGCCTCCGAGCTTCGCTCCTCGGTCACCCAGGCCGTCATGATCGGCTTTCGACTCGCCGGTGGAGCGGTGATCTCGGACACGGCGAGATCTCCGTAGACCGTGAGTGCCAGTGTCCGGGGAATCGGCGTGGCGGTCATGTGCAGGACGTGTGGGCTCCGCGCCTCCGCAAGCGCGGCTCGCTGCTCGACACCGAAACGGTGCTGCTCGTCGACGACCGCCACCGCAAGATCGGCAAAGACGACGTCGTCCTGGATCAGCGCATGGGTTCCGACGGCGATCCCGACGTCGCCCGAGGTCACGAGCTGCCTGACGGTGGCGCGCTCCTTCGCCGAGAGCGAGCTCGTGAGCAGCGCGACACGAACGCCGAGCTCGGCGCAAAGACCGTCGATCGTGAGGAGGTGCTGCTCGGCCAGGGTTTCGGTCGGTGCCATCAACGCGCCCTGCCTCCCGCACTCGACCGCACGCAGCAGGGTGTGGAGCGCCACCGCGGTCTTGCCCGACCCGACATCTCCCTGGAGCAGTCGCTGCATGGGCGTCGTCCGAGCGAGATCCAGGTCGATCTCCGCGATTGCCTGCTCCTGGCCTGCGGTCAGCTCGAACGGCAGCGCGGCGCGGTACCGGCGAACGAGCTCTCCGGCCGGCGGGAGCGCGGCGGCGACGAGCGAATCGCGTTCCGCGGCACGCCGGAGCAGCGCGAGCTGAAGCGTGAGTAGCTCGTCGAACGCAAGCCGTCGCCGGCCGTGCTCGGCCTCCTTCTCGCTCCGCGGCCGATGCAGGGCGACGAGCGCGTCCGCGCGCAGCGGAAACGCCTCGGCCGTGCGCAACGCGGCTGGGAGCGGCTCGCCCCCCGCACGAACGTGCGGCAGCGTGCTCTCGACGATGGCTCGCAGCTGGCGTTGGGCGAGGTCACCCGTCGCCGGGTAGACCGGCGCGAAGTCAGCGGTCTCGGCGGACTGGTCGACGTCGTACGACTCGACCTGAAAGCCGTAGCGGTTGGGCTTTCCGCGCAGCAGCAGCCGGGTTCCGGGTACGAGACGCGCCTCGAGCCACGGCTGGTTGAACCACGTAGCGCGGATCTCGCCGGTCGGATCGGCGACGTGCGCTGTGAGGATGTGGAGACGGCCGCGTCTGCGCGCCGAGGCTCGGCGCACGACGACGTCGAGCACCGCTTCGTCGTCTCCGACGAGCGAGCCGATCGTCCTCCGGGCAGCCGCGGACTCGTAGCGCCGCGGCCGGTGCGACAGCACGTCGCCGACCGTGACAAGGCCCACTCGCAGCAGCTTGCGCCGTACGGCCGGCCCCACTCCGGGAAGACTGTCGACCGGAGCGTCGAGGAGGGCTGGACACGGCATCGAGCGCACGAGGGGCCAGCTGTCCGGCGGCTCCTCGCCCGCGAAACCCGCCGTCGCCGCTGCACGAGGCACCACGAACGAGTCTACGAGCTGGCACGGCCGAGAGCCCCAAGCGTTGTCGAGAATCGAGCGGATGGAGCCGTGGAGACGGAGCTCGGACGTCCGCCCGACCTCGATTCCCGTTGCTCAGAAGAGGATTCGTTGCTCAGAAGAGAACGTGCACCTCGTCGGGCTTGCGAAATACCAGCCCTCGGAAGCGCGACGGTCGAGCAGGATCGAGACGCAGGTGGGAGAATCGCGCGAGCGCAGCGGCGAGCGCACACCGTGCTTCGACCCTGGCGAGATGCATCCCGAGACAGACGTGCGGCCCGTGCGCGAACGCCACGTGGAGCCCGACGTTGTCGCGGGTCGGATCGAATCGGTCGGGATCGGGAAAGACGGTCGGGTCGCGGTTTGCACCGGCGAGCGACACGGTGACCATGTCGCCGCGACACACCGCGACGTCTCCGAGCATCGTGTCCCGTGTCGCATAGCGATCCACCACCGCCGCGGCGGGCTCGAGCCTGAGGGATTCCTCGACGACTCCGTTGAGCAGGCCTCCGTCGGCCCGCACGGTGGCGAGCTGCTCGGACGACGAGAGCAGGTGGACGAATGCGTTGACGATCATCGCCTCGGTCGTCTCGATCCCTCCGAAGAGCAGCACCCCCGCGTTCGAGGCGACTTCGGCACGGGTCAACCCGACCGTGTCGCTCCCCGCCTCGGCCACCAGCGACGACTCGTGGTGCATCGCCGCCTCGACCGCGTCGCGCAGCTCCGCGAACGCCCTGGTACCCGCTCCGGCGACCGGTTTGCCGGCTGTGATCGCGGTCACGTCCGCCACGATCGCGGCGTACCAGCCGAGCGCGGTTCGAGCGTCGGTGTCGCCGAGCCCGAGCGCATGCACCATCGTCGCGACCGACAGTGGTCCAGCCAGGTCACGACGCAGCTCAGCGCGCCCGACCGGCTCCACGAGGTCGAGCAGACGTTCGAGCTCCAGCTCGACCAGCTCCGTGAACCGGCTTCGCACCTCTGCGAGCCGAAACGCCTTTGCGAACGGATCGCGATGGGCGCGGTGGGCGATGCCGTCGAGCGAGAGCATGCTCGGCCCGACGACGCGGGCGGTCGAGAACCGCGGGTCGTCCACGGTGTACGTCGCCTCGTCTCGCATCACCTCGAGCGCGAGGTCGCGGCGGGTCACGAGCCACCCGTCGAGAGCGGTGATCCACGACACCGGCTCCGCCGACCTGAGGCGCGCAAGGGTCGGGTGCGGATCGCGTTCGAGCTCCTCGAGGGTCACGGCTGCACCGAGCGGAAAACGGGTCGCGCGCTCTGCGGGCGTCACGACCCGAGTCTACGAAGACGACGGATGGCGAATCGCGGGGTCAGACCCGAGGGTCTGACCCCATCGGACGACTCAACGATCCTGAAACCAGAAGAAGCCGACGGCGCCCGGCCCCGTGTGGGTGCCGACGACGGCGCCGAGCGTCTCGACGAGCCCGATCTCCGCCCGCGGGCGAATGCTTTTGACGAGGTCGGTCAGCTCCGCGATCCAGTCGGGTGCGTTCGCGTGCGCGATCGCGACGCGCAATCCCTCTTGATCAGAGGTGTGCTCCGCAAACACGCGCCGAAACTCGGCGAGCGCTTTCTGGCGGCCGCGCACCCGGCCGATTGGAACGATCGCCCCGTCGGCGACCGACAGGATCGGCTTGACGTTCAGGAGCGCCCCCGCGAGCGCCTGCGCCTTGCCGATGCGTCCGCCCTTCTGCAGGTACTCGAGTGTCGCGACGGTGAACACGACCCGGTTCTCCCGCCTGAAGCGCTCGATCAGCCTCTCGATCTCGTCGTCGGTCGTGCCATGCTCGAGCCGCCTGTCGATCGCCTCGGCCAGCATCGCGCAGGCGAGCGAGGCAGTCTCGCTGTCGACGACCCGGACGACGTCGCCGCCGAGCGATTCTGCCGCCTGCTCGGCTGCGCCGAAGGTGCCCGACAGCTTCGCAGACAGGTGAATCGACCAGATCCGACGATAGCCGTGGGCGACGAGCTCCTCGTAGACGGCGAGGAAGTCCCCGGCGGTCGGCTGCGACGTCGTCGGGAGCGCCGTCGCCGCAGCGAGCCGCGAATAGAACTCGTCGGGCCGGATGTCGACGTGGTCGCGGAACGACTCCCCGCCGAAGATGACGTAGAGCGGAACGATCCGCATGTTCGAGTGGCGTTCGCGCGCGTCGAAGAAATCCGACGTCGAATCGAGCACGATCGCAGTTGTCTCGCGCGTCAGCTCCATCCGGCCGGGACCCTAGATGGTTGAGCGGCTCTTCGCGTGTGGGTGGGGCGGCCGACACCAAGCAGCGTGCAGTGATCGCCCGCCGCGCGCACCCGAAGATATTTGTCGCGGGCGAGCGGTGCGATGCGCCGTGCATCGGCCGCCAGCCACGTGTGCGTATGGGTCACTCAGCGATCGTTGCCTACGACGAGCACCGCGGCGCGCACGAGGGCGACCAGAGCGTCGATCGGCTCGCCTTTCTCGACGATTGCGTGGGCCCCTGCTTCGAGCAGAGCTGCCCTCTCGTGGGCGGCCACTTCGGCCGTGAGGCAGACCAGCGCAACCGTTGGGGCGGAGGCCCGAACGGCCTTCGCCGTGTCGACCCCGCTCATGTCCGGCAGCCGCAGGTCGATCATCATCACGTCGGGTGTCTGCGCGGCGAGACACTCGAGCGCCTCTGCAGCGGTGCCGACGGCCGCGACCACCTCGAGACCGTCCCGCATCCCGAGCAGCAGCTCGAGCGACGAGCGGTACACCTCGTTGTCCTCGACGAGCGCGATCCGGATTGGTGTCCTCACCGAGGGCGTGTCTACTCCGCCGCGAGCAGCAGGGGATAATGAGGCTGTCCACCCTCGTGCACCTCGATCGTGAGCTCCGGATACTGCTCGTCGATCCACGCTCGGAGGGTGACGAGGTCCGGCTCGTCGGCGCCGGTGAGGAGCGTCAGTATCTCGCCGCCGCCGTTCAGCAGCCTGTCGACGACCGTCTCGGCGACCGTGTCGAAGTCGTCGCCTGCCGCGACGGCCGACCCGTCGACAAGCCCGAGCCAGGTTCCTTTCCGCACGTCGATTCCGTCGAGCGCGACATCGCGGGAGGCGATCGTCAGCTCTCCCGTCGTCACTGCCTCGAGTGCCTCACGCATCGCGGCCTCGTTCTCTGCTGCGGTGCGAGTGGCGAGGTACGGAACGATCGCCGCGAGCCCTGCCTGCACCGAGGTCGTCGGCACGACCCGTACCGGCTTCGACGCGAGTCCGACGGCTTGCTCGGCGCTGAGCACGACATTCGAGTTGTTCGGGAGAACGATCACCTCATTCGCCGCGACAGCCTCGATCGCGGCGACGATGTCGGCCGTGGAGGGATTCATCGTCTGCCCGCCCGCGATCACGCGCGTTGCGCCCTGGCTCTCGAACAGCCGTCGATTGCCGTCTCCCGGCGCGACGACGACGAGTCCCGTCTCGAGCGGCGGTTGCTCGTCGCCGGACTCTGCGATCCGCCCGAGGCGCGCCTCACGCTCGACCGTCTGGCGGTGCATGTCGGCGATCTCGATGCCTTCGATCACGCCACGACGGGTCGCCAACGAAAGCGCCGCCCCGGGGTCGTCGGTGTGGACGTGGATCTTGAGGGCGGTCGGATCGCCGACGACGAGCAGCGAGTCTCCGAGTTGCGCGAGCTCCGCCTCGAGCGCTTCCGCGTCCAGCGTCTCGCCCTCGACGACGAACACCGTGCAGTAGCGAAACTCGGAAAGCTCGTGGTGCATGGCGTCGAGGGCTTCGAGCTGCGAGGCCGGTTGCGCGACGAACGCAACCTCCTCTCCCGCGACGGCCGACGCCAGACCCCTGACGATCTCGAGCAGCCCGGCGCCCCCGGCGTCGACGACCCCGGCTTCGCGTAATACGGGCAGGAGCTCCGGCGTCCGTGCGAGCGCCGCCTCACCTCGGGCGACGACACGGCGAAGCAATTCGTCTTTGGGGAGCGACCGAACGGCGGGTAGCTCCGCTTCCTCGGCCATCTCACGGACGACGGTCAGCATCGTCCCCTCCACCGGGCGACGTACCGCGCGATAGGCAGCGTTGCTGGCCGAGCGAAACGCGGCGGAGAGCACGGCCCCGTCGATCTCCTCGTGAGCACCGAGCACCTCGGCGAAGCCACGGACGATCTGACTGAAGATGACGCCAGAGTTGCCACGAGCACCCATCAGCGCGGCCCGCGACAGCTCCTTCGCGGCGGCCGCCGGCCCCTGTGCTTGCGACGCATCGAGTGCCTCCACAACCGCCCGAACCGTGAGGGTGAGGTTCGTACCGGTATCACCGTCCGGGACGGGATAGACGTTGAGGTCGTCGATACGCTGCCGGTTCGCCTCGAGGTTGGCGAGCGCCGCACGTGCGAATTCGCGTGCCCGCTGGACGTTCAACGGCGCACGTCCTCGATCCTGATCTCGACAGTCGCGACGGAGAGACCGGTCATGCGCTCGACCTCGTAGGCGACACGGCTGCGCACCGTGGCGGCCACCTCGGCGAGGTTGAGCCCGTGCTCGACGACCACCTTGAGGTCGATCTCGAGTGCGTCACCGACGGTCTTGACCGTGATCCCCTCCGTCAACTTGCCGCGACGCAGGCGGGGAAGACCTCGCCGCGGGCGCATCCCGACCACGCCGTAGCTCTCGGCTGCGAGGTGACCGACGATCTGCGCGATCGCGTCGGAGGTGACGGCGATGCGCCCGTACGGAGTCTGCCGAAGCAGGTGCGTGCCACGTTCCACGCCGCGAGCCTAGCGCGGCAGGCCCTGCCGTCAGACCGCTTTGACGACCTTGCCGGCCTTGAGGCAGCGGGTGCAGACGTACTCACGTGAACGCTTCCCGTCGAGCACCAGCCTGACCTTCTGCAGATTCGGGTTGAACCGCCGCTTCGTCGCCACCATCGAATGGCTGCGACTGTTACCGACGCCCGGTTTCTTCCCGCAGATGACGCACACTCGTGACATCGGGCGCGGAGTGTAGCTAGCGCGACGCAGCCGCGCGGAGGTTTGCGAATACGTCGGCCATCTCCAGCGCTGTGCGCACCGCCTCGGCGCCCTTGGTCAACCGAGGAGCTGCCTGACCGAGGTCGTCGAGCGTGAGCAGCCCGAAGGCGACGGGGACACCTGTCTCGATCGCCGCGAGCTGCAGCCCTGATGCGGCTTCGCTCGCCACGTAGTCGAAGTGCGGCGTGTCCCCGCGAATCACGCAGCCGAGCGCGACCACGCAGGCAAAACGACGGGTCTTCGCGAGCGCCATCGCGGCGACCGGCAGCTCGAACGCGCCCGGGACGGGCATCACGGTGATCGAGTGACGCTCCACGCCTCTCAGCTCGAGCTCGTCGAGGGCGCCCGCCAGGAGTTGCGTCGTGATCTCGCCGTTGAAGCGGCTGACGACGACGCCGACCGCACGCCGCTCACCACGCGGCTCGCCCTCGAGCACGGCGATCCCCGGTGGCACAACGAGCTCGCCCGGCGCGTGCTCGGAAAGGGCCGGCAGGACGACATCGTCGGGCGGTACATCGGTCTCCAGCCGCTCGGTACTCCCGAGCTCGGAGCTGTCGGGCGTCGTCTCCGGGACGCTCGCCCAGACCGCGTCGCCAGCCTCCGGCGGCTCGACGGCCCAGCCCGGCTCGGACTCGGCGGACCGGGGCATGCGGTCCTCGTTCGGTTCCTTCCCGAGGCTCGCGCCAACGCCCTCGGCGAAGGGAGCGGCGTCAGGCTCGCCGTGCACCGGCTCGGCGCTCCGGGGAGCGGCCAGGGGTTCGTCGAGCAACGGTCTCGGCCAGCCCTCCAGCACGTTCTCGGATGCGCGCTCGACATCGTCCTCGGGTGGAAGCTCCACGTCATCCGTCTCGTCATTGCGCCGCGAGCACTCGTCGTCGTCCATCCTTCATCCCTTCTCCGGATCGAACCGCTCACCCTGGTGATGCAGCCTCTCGCCGATCGTGTGTCCGAGCCTGTCTCGCTTCGTCTCGAGGTAGCGCCGGTTGTGGTCGTTCGCCGAGACCTCGATTGGTTCCTGCGAGACGACGGACAGCCCGAACCCCCTGATCCCGGTGATTTTCTTGGGGTTGTTCGTCAGCACCCGGATCGTCGTCAGCCCGAGATCCGCCAGGATCTGCGATCCGATTCCGTACTCACGCACGTCCGCCTTGAAGCCGAGCTCGATGTTCGCCTCGACCGTATCGAGCCCCTGCTCCTGCAGCTCGTAGGCCCGCAGCTTGTTGAGCAAGCCGATCCCCCGTCCCTCCTGAGCGAGATAGAGCACAACGCCGCACCCCTCCTCCTCGATGCGCCGGAGCGCATGCTCGAGCTGCTCGCCGCAGTCGCAGCGCCGCGAGTGGAAGACGTCGCCCGTGAGGCACTCCGAGTGGACGCGGACGAGGACGTCGTCGACCTCCTCGACGTCGCCCTTGACGAGCGCAACGTGCTGCTTGCCGGTCAGGAGCTCACGATACGCGACCGCCCGAAACTCGCCGTAGTCCGTCGGCAGGTGGACCGAGACCACACGCTCGACGAGACGTTCGGTGCGCCGCCGGTACTCGATCAGATCTGCCACCGTGACGAGCTTCAGGCCGTGTCGCTCGCAGAAGGGAAGCAGATCCGCCACCCGCGCCATCGTCCCGTCCTCGTTCATGACCTCGCACACGACACCCGCCGCCGTCAGGCCGGCGAGGCGCGCCAGATCGACCGCTGCCTCCGTCTGGCCGGTGCGCTGGAGCACGCCGCCCGAGCGAGCACGGAGCGGGAAGACGTGGCCGGGCGGGACGAGGTCGCGCGGCCCGGCCGCCGGATCGACCGCGACCTGAATCGTGCGAGCGCGGTCCGCGGCCGAGATCCCCGTCGAGATGCCGTGGCGGGCCTCGATCGAGATCGTGAACGCGGTTTCGAACGGTGTCTCGTTCTGGTCGGTCATCATCCGCAGCCCGAGCTCGTC
This sequence comes from Gaiella sp., assembly GCA_051003695.1. Taxonomy (GTDB): domain Bacteria; phylum Actinomycetota; class Thermoleophilia; order Gaiellales; family Gaiellaceae; genus Gaiella. The sequence continues at coordinate 17,358 of JBPCLB010000122.1, forward strand.
GCAGCGCTCCGGCGTCAGGCAGAGGCAGATCAAGCCCCTGCCGTGTGTGGCCATGAAGTTCACGGACTCCGGCGTGACGAACTGCGCGGCGATCGTGAGATCGCCTTCGTTCTCGCGGTCCTCGTCGTCGACGACCACGACGAAACGGCCTTCCCGGATCTCCTCGATCGCCTCCTCGATCGACGAGAAGACGGTTTCGCGTGCGTCGGCGCTCATCGGGTCATCGTAGACCAGCATCGGCGAGTGGCCGTCACGGCGCGGGGTCAACCCCATGGGTCTCACCCCGCGATCGCCGACGATCCGGAGTCCGGGGCAAGCAAGCGCTCGACGTACTTCGCAAGCAGGTCGACCTCGAGGTTCACCGCGCTCCCGGGGGCGAGCGCCGAGAGCGTCGTCGCGGTGAGCGTGTGCGGTACGAGCGCAACGCCGAACGCACCGCTCGAAAGCTCCGCGATCGTGAGCGAGACACCGTCGACGACGATCGAGCCCTTCTCGACGCAGTAGCGGAGGAGCTCGGCGGGCGCCTCGACGACCACGCGAACGCCCACCCCTCCGGCCTCGACGGCTCGGACACGGCCCACCCCATCCACGTGACCCTGGACGAAGTGACCGCCGAGCGGCTCGCCCGCACGTAGCGCCGGCTCGACGTTGACCTCGCTCCCGGCGCGGAGGCCTCCGAGCGAGGTGCGGCTCAACGTCTCCTCCACGGCGTGGAAGACGATGATGCCGTCGTCGATCCGTTCTGCGGTGAGACAGATCCCGTCGATCGCGATCGAATCGCCAATCGCCGCCGAGCTCGCGGTCTCCCGCGCGGCGATGCGCAGCTGAATGCCCTGAGTGTTGCCGTCGACCGCTGCGACGGTTCCCACCTCGCGGACGATGCCGGTGAACACAGCGTCAATCTACGGTGCCGCGCGATCGGCGCGGAGCACCACGTCCCTCCCGGCCTGCTCGGCGCTCAGCTCGTGGAGCTCGACGGGCGGGGTGAACGAGCCAAGCACGTGCGGCCCTTCACCCGCGAGCACCGGCGCGACGTGAAGCAGCAACCGGTCGACCAGTCCAGCCTCGACGAAGGCCGCTCCGAGCGTAGGGCCGCCCTCGAGCAGGAGCGACTGCACCCCGTCCGCGGCGAGCGCGGCGAGCTCGTCTGTCAGCGCGCCGGTACGGAGCTCGAGCTCCGAGCCGTCGGGAAGCGGCCCGCGGCCGAACGCGAGCCTCCGTGGTTGGCGCACCACCTCGACACCACGCGCGTCGAGACGTGGGGCGTCGGCTCGCACCGTGCCCATTCCGACCGCCACCGCGTCCGACGCAGCGCGAAGCTCGTGCACACGCGTTCGGGACGCCTCGCCTGTCACCCAGCGTCGCCCGGGAACCACGACTCGCCCGTCGAGCGAGACGGCGAGCTTCAGCGTCACGAACGGGCGTCCCGCCGAAACCCAGGTACGCCACGCTTCGTTCTGCCGCTTCGCGTCGGAGCGCTCGTCGAGGACGACGTCGATCCCAGCGGCCCGCAGCGCGTCGAGGCCGCCCCGCGCCTTCGCGTTCGGGTCGGTGCACGCCGCGACGACCCGTGCGATCCCGGCCTCGACGATCGCATCGACGCACGGAGGTGTCAGCCCCCGATGAGCGCACGGCTCCATCGTCACGAAGAGCGTCGCACCGCGCGACTTCTCTCCGGCAGCAGCGAGCGCGACGAGCTCGGCGTGACGTCCCCCCCAAGCCTCGGTCACGCCTTCACCCAGGGTCGCGCCGTCCGGCGCCACGATGACCGCACCGACGGTCGGGTTGGGATACGCGATCCCGCGCGCAGCGTCCGCGAGCGCGAGCGCGCGCTCGAGACTCACGTCGCGGCGGCCAGCAACCGCTCGTACGCAGCCGCGGGCTCGGGATCGGCGAACACGGCACTGCCCGCGACGAGCACGCTCGCGCCGGCTGCGCGTAGCCGCACGACGTTGTCCTCGTCGACACCGCCGTCGACCTCGATCGGTAGGTCGAGCAGCTCGCGCAGGCGGGCTACCCGTTCCAATGCCTCAACCATGAACGGCTGGCCCGAATATCCGGGGACGATGCTCATGCAGAGCACGAGCTCCGCCCCGGCGGCTACCGCGAACTCGGCGGCGGCTTCGGGCGAGGTCTCCGGGTTGAACACGATCCCGACGGCGAGCCCGAGCTCGTGCGCGGCGGTGCCCACGCCGGCGGGATCGTCCGTCGCCTCGACATGAAAGGTGACCGAATCCGCGCCCGACGACGCAAACTCGGCAAAGTGGTGCACCGGATCGGCGACCATCAGGTGACAGTCGAGGATCCCGCCCGCCTGGTGGATCGAGGGAGCGATCGAGCGCAGCACGACAGGCCCGATCGTCACGGGTGGGATGAAGTGCCCGTCGCCGCAGTCGAAGTGGAAGATCCTGCACCCGGCTCCGAGCAGCGCGTCGACCTGAGGCCCGAGGCGCCGAAAATCGGCCGCATACAGCGAGGGCGCGATCTCCGCATCACCGCGAATCCAGTCGCCCCAGCCCATTCGGCGAATCCTAGGTTCCCCGTCGCGGTCAGGCGACGCGGAACCTCGCGACGAAGAACCCGGCCGTTCCGTGCAGGTGTGGGAGTGTCTGGAGGAGCTCGGGCCGGCTGCGGTGGCGGAAAGCCGGCCACTCGTCGCCGAGCAACGCGTCCAGCTCGACCGTGCCGTCACCGAGCGCTGCATCGACGACGTCCTCGCATTCGTCCCGGTGGATCGTGCAGACCGAGTATGTCACGGTGCCGCCGGGACGCACCCGGGTGATCGCCGAGCGGAGGAGCGCGAGTTGGAGCTCCGGGAGTGGCATCGCCTTCCAGCGAAGGTCGGGCCTCGCGGCGAGCACGCCGAGACCCGAGCAGGGCGCATCGACGAGGGCGCGATCGAACGTTCCGAGCTCGTCCGGCAGCGCGCGGCCGTCCGCGTGGACGACCCGGACCTGGGTGGCACCGAGCAGGCGAGCATTGGCGACGAGCTCCCGCGCTCGGTCCTCGTTCACCTCTATCGCGACGACGTCGCCCGAGAGCATCGTCGCCTTGCCACCGGGGGCGGCGCAGAGATCGAGCGTGCGAGTCCCTTCCGTCGCGCCCACGCAATGTCCGACGAGCTGAGAGGCGACACTCTGGGGCCAGATCCGCCCTGCCTCGAGGGCGCCGTCGTCGACTCGATCGACGAGCCACGCACCCGGCACGAGCTTGTCGGGACGTCCGTCGACAGCGCCGCGGACGAGTCGCACGACGGTCGGAGCGGGCTCGTTCTGCGACCGCATCAACGCGAGCGCTTCGTCTCGGCCGAGCTCCTGCCACCAGGTCTCGGCAACCCAGTCGGGATAGGAGTGGCGCAGCGCCGCTTCGGCCGGAGTGGAGTCCGGAAGCGTTTCGACGAGAGGGCGCGCGCCCTCTGCGACCCGCCGCAACACGGCATTCGCGAACGGCACGGCACGCTCGAGCCCGCTACTGCGCACGAGCTCGACCGACTCGTTGACCGCCGCGTAGCGAGGCACGCCGTCGAGGCAGGCCAGCTGATAGGCACCGAGCCGGAGCGCCGCTCTCACGGGTGGGTCGAGCTTGTGCACCGGTCGCCGCCCGAGCTGCTCGATCGCGTGATCGAGCGTCCTGACCCGCTGGACGGTGCCGTACGCGAGCTGCCGTGCGAGCGCGCGATCGCGCTGGTCGAGCTCGACCGACGCAGAGCGCAACGCGCGGTCGGCATACGCGTCGTCTTCGAACACGCGCCGGATGACGACGAACGCAGCCTGGCGGGCCGGCGAGATCGAGCTCACCGCAGGCCACGTCTCCAACCGGCGTACGACATTCGCCGTCCACCATCGGGCTGCACGTCGAGCGGCTCGAACGAGCCCGCCGCCCCCACCTGCGCCCGCCACACGGTCACCGGCCGCCCGTGCAACTCAGCCCGGGCGCCGATGTGGGGGGAGAGCGCGCGGACGATGCGGACGAGCTCGACGGCGGGACGCGCGAGATCGAGCCTCCGATCGTCGGGCCGGAGCTTCTCCGCGTAGCTCAGCCCTTCCGTTCCCTGGGGCTCGAACGTCGGTGGGTCGTGCGCCAGGACCACATCCACCAACCGCGCGGCGACCTCCGCGGCACGCCCGAAGACCGCGCCGGCGTCGTCGTCGGAATCGATCGGAAACGACTCCTGCGCGGCAATCGGCCCCGCGTCGAGCTCTGCGACGGTTTCGTGGATCGTGACACCCGTCTCGCTGTCGCCCGCCACCAGCGCGCGCCCGACCGGCGCCGCGCCCCGCCAGCGAGGCAGCAACGAGGGGTGCACGTTGAGCCAGAGGCGCTCGGCGAGGAGCGCGTCCGGGATCAGCAACCCGTAAGCGCAGACGACGACGGTGTCTGCGCCCAGCTCGACGCCCGGCCCCGGTCGCTCGGGCTGAAGGATCGGAATCCCGAGACGCTCGGCCGCGCGCTTCGCGGGCGAGGCAGCGAGTCGGCGACCCCGGCCCCGCGGGGCATCCATCCGGGTGAGGAGCGCCGCAATCTCGTGTCGCGCAGCAAGCCGCTCGAGCACGTCCGCGCCGAACGCAGTGGTGGCGGCGACCGCGAGCCGCGTCAACGAAGCAGGAGGCGCGGACGCAGCTGCCGGAGCGCCTCCCGCCGGCTCTCCGCGTCCGTGCGATCCACCATCAACGTGCCGTCGAGATGATCGAGCTCGTGCTGGGCGACGCGCGCTCCAGTGCCTTCGAGCTCGAAGCGGAGCGGCGCGCCCTCGACGTCGGAACCTTCGATCGTGACCGCCACCGGACGTTCGACGGGAACCCTCACCGGCCCGAGCGAGAGGCACCCCTCGAGCTCGGTTTCGGTCTCTCCTCCGACCCGCACCAGGCGCGGATTCACCAGGACGTGATCGTCGTCGTCGTGGTGGAAGACGAAGAACCGGCGCAGGATCCCGACCTGCGTCGCCGCAAGCCCGGCCCCGTCGGCGTCGTGCATCAACCCCACCATACGGTCGCTGACCCGTCGCAGCTCCTCGTCGAAGCTCTCCACGTCCGGCGCCCGCATCCGCAGGGCCGGGTCGCCGTACTGCCGGATCTGCGAGAGAGCGACCTGCTTCCGCAGGTCGTGCTCGGCGCGCGCCTCCTCGTCGAGCTCGAGCTCGTCGTCGCCGTCGGAGTCCTGCGCCTCCGGCAGCTCGTCGTGGTCGTGCTCGGACACCCGGCGATCTTAGCCGCGGGCTCGTCGCGTCTCCAGCATCGCCCGGGCCTGGAGCGTGCGGCTCGCGAGCCTCCGGGGCGCGTCGTGGCTGTCGCCCTGGGCGACAACGGCCACGGGACACCTGTATGGCCCCTACGCGAGAGACTGCGGATCGACGTCGACGACGGCGGTCAGGCCCTCGCGGCGCATCGCCGGCGCAGCCGCCGCGAGCAACGCCGCCGCCTGCCTCGCAAAGCGTCGCGGCTGCGTCGTCTTGGCGAGCAGCTGAGCACGGTGGCGGCCCCGAAGCCTGAGGAGCGGGGCAGGACCGAGCAGATCCGCCTCGACCGTGCCCTCGAGCCTGCCGCGCAGCTCCACGAGCAGCCGCAGCGGCGCTTCCGCGTCACGGCCGGTGACGAGCAGCGCGACGAGGTGCCGGAAGGGCGGGTAACCCAAGACCTCGCGCCGCTCGGTCTCGCCGGCCAAGAACCCCGCAACGTCGTGACGGACGGCGTGGAGGATCGGCGTCGCGTCAGGCTGGAACGTCTGGACGATGACGGTGCCGGGAGCGTCTCGCCCGCTCCGGCCGGCGAGCTGGGTGACGAGCTGGAAGGTGCGCTCCTCCGCGCGAAAGTCGGGCAGCGCGAGCCCGGTATCGGCATCGACGACTGCAGCGAGCCGCACACCCGGCACATGATGACCCTTCGCCACCATCTGCGTGCCGACGAGGACGGCGCGGTCTGCCTCTCGAAAGCGGCCGAGCACGTCGCGCAGCGCGCCCGGCTGGGAGGCAACGTCAGCGTCGAGCCGGAAGCGCCGGAGCTCGGGCAGCCGTTTCGCGAGCTCGGTCTCGAGGCGTTGCGTGCCGGCGCCGATGCGCGCCACCTCGGCGCTTCCGCACGCCGGGCAGACGGCCGGAACGGGTTCGGCGTGACCGCAGTGGTGACAGTGCAGACGGCGATCCGCGTGCAGGGTGAGCGAAACGTCGCAGGACTCACACCTGCGAGAGGTGCCACAGGCGCGGCAGTGCACTGCCGGTGCGACTCCGCGGCGGTTGAGCAGCAGGATCGCCTTGCCTCCCTCGTCTGCGACTTTCCCGAGCTCACGCAGGAGCGGCGCCGAGAGCGGATAGCCGGCCTCGCGGCGCAGATCGACGATCTGCACCCGCGGCATCGGCGCGCCGATCCGGGCATCCAGCAGGAGCCGGGGGAGCCGCGTCCAGCTCTCGGGTCGCGGCGTCGCGCTGCCGTACACGACGACCGCGCCCTCGAGTGCCCCGCGCTTCGCAGCCACGCTCCTGGCGTCGTAGCGCGGATCCGCTTCCTGCTTGTACGCGCCGTCATGCTCCTCGTCCACGACGATCAGGCCCACACGACGCATCGGCGCGAAGATCGCCGAGCGCGCGCCGACCACGATCCGGGCCTCGCCACGGGCGATCCGCCCGCGCTCGTCGCGCCGCTCGGCTTCGGACAATGACGAATGAAGAACCGCGACCGTGTCTCCGAAACGCTCGCGAAAGCGACCGAGCGTCTGGGGCGCGAGCGCGATCTCGGGTACGAGCACGATCGTCCCGAGACCTCGCTCGAACGCCGACGCGCACGCCTGGAGATACACCTCTGTCTTGCCGCTGCCCGTCGGGCCCTGGAGCAGCACGTGCTCACCGACACCCTCGTCGAGGGCCGCGACGATTCGCTCCACCGCGGAGACCTGGTCGTCGGTCAGCCGAGCCGGCTCGGCTTCTCCGGCGAGCGACTCTCGGGCGGACGGGGAGGGCCGCTCCCCCCGTGGCTCGCGGCGATGCGGCGCCACGAGCTCGAGCGCCCGCGCCGGCGTTGTTCCGTAGTACTCGCCGAGCCAGAGGGCAAGATCGACGAGCGTCGCCGGAATCTCGTCGAGGACGCGCCCGACGGCGACGGGAACGATGCCGGCGGGTGCGACAACGCCGACGTCCGCGACCACTCCCCGAGTCGTGCTCCGACCCAGGCGCATCGAGACGACACTTCCCTTGCCGACTCCGTCGGGGACGACGTAGGTGAACGGCCGCGCAAGTGCCCGGGTCGACACGAGCGGGTAGACCGACGCAAGCGGCACGCCTCGAGAGTAGATGCGGTGCGTGGCTTGCACCTTCCCCTCGCGGGGTAGGTACCTGACTGGATCAGGGACCAACGAGCAAGGAGGAGTCGATGAGCGTTGCCAAGGTGATCGAGATCACGGCGTCGTCCCCGACGAGCTTCGCAGAAGCCGTCAAAGTCGGAATCGCAAAGGCCGCCGAGAGTGTCCACGGCATCAAGGCGGCGTGGGTTTCCGAAGAGAGCGTCATCGTCGAGAACGATGCAGTCACCGAGTTTCGGGTGACGATGCGCGTCAGCTTCGTTCTGGACTGACCTTTCCGCAACGTCGGGATCCGCACAAGCGGATCCCGACGGCGGAGACAACCCATAAAGCGCCCGGTGCCCGGGCGGAAACCACAGCTCCCGGCTCGGGTTTACTTCCCTGACCCGTAGGAGCGGGTGTGCCCGCCTACGAAGAGCCGGATGGACAAGTTCCACGCATTCCGAGTAAGGTTTGCCTTACGTGCGAGGCTCGACGGTTCGAATCGACGCAGTCACGAAGCGCTACGGCGGCGTGACGGCCGGCGACGCGGTCACGCTCGGGGTCGCCCAGGTGGAGCTCGTCGCTTTGCTCGGGCCGTCGGGCTGCGGCAAGACGACGCTCCTGCGCCTCGTTGCAGGGTTCGAGAGCCCGGACGCCGGCTCGGTCGCACTCGGCGACACGATCGTCTCGGGCCGCGGTGCGTGGCAGCCGCCCGAACGACGCCGCGTCGGCATGGTCTTTCAGGACTACGCGCTCTTCCCTCATCTGACGGTCGCGCAGAACGTCGGTTTCGGCCTACCGCGACGCGACCGTGACCGGCGCGTGCCGGCACTCCTCGCACTCGTCGACCTGTGCGGGCTCGGCAGCCGATACCCGCACGAACTGTCGGGTGGTCAGCAGCAACGGGTCGCGCTGGCTCGCGCGCTTGCGCCCGCCCCGGACGTCGTCCTCCTCGACGAGCCGTGGTCGAACGTCGATCCGCTCCTGCGTTCCGAGCTGCGCGAGGAGGTCTCGAGGATTCTCCGGCCCCTGGGCGTCACGGCGATCCTCGTCACCCACGACCGCGAGGAGGCGTTCTCGCTGGCCGACCGGATCGCACTCATGCGCGACGGCACGATCGTGCAAGCCGGTACTCCGGAGGAGCTCTACTTCTCGCCTGCCTCGCGCTGGGCGGCGGAGTTCCTCGGGGCAGGAAACCTGCTCAACGGCCGCGTCGACGGAGATGCGGTACACACACCACTCGGCGTGTTCGCCGCGAACGGAGCGACCGGAGCAGCGGCGGTCGATGTGCTGATTCGCCCAGAGCTCGTGGAGCTCGCACCCGACCCCGCCGGTGCTGGTGAGGTCGTCTGCCGTGAGTTCCGCGGGCACGATGTCTTCTATCGCGTGTTGCTCGACGGCGTCGAGCTCGTCTCTCAGCGACCGTCGAACGAGGTCGTGCCGCTCGGCGCCCGAGTCTCCGTCAAGTTGCACGACGGGAGAGTCGCGCTGTTGCACTAGGGGTGCCTCGCTACGCGAGTCACCTAGAAGAGCAAATCACCATCCAGGTTGTGTAAGGTAATCCTTACTTATTGGTGATGGCAACCCGGACGGAAGGTGCGCGGTGAGATTTTCTCTGGTGATTGGTGTTGTCGCTGCCGCGACGACGATTGCCGGCTGCGGCGGAGACGAGGGCGCATCGAGGCCGATCACTGTCTACTCGGGTCGGGAGGAAGAGCTCGTCGCGCCTCTCTTCGAGCAGTTCACCGCAGGCACCGGGATCGAGGTGGAGGTGCGGTACGGCGACTCGGCAGAGCTCGCAGCGACGATCGCCGAGGAAGGCGACAACTCCCCGGCGGACGTCTTCTTCGCACAGGATCCCGGCTCGCTCGGTGCGATCGACGCCCAGCTCGAGAAGTTGCCGACGGACACGCTCGAGCGGGTCGACCCCCGGTACCGCGACGCCGACGGCCGCTGGGTCGGAACCTCCGGGCGCACGCGTGTGCTGGTCTACAACACCGACAGCTTGACAGAGGACGATCTGCCCGATTCGGTACTCGAGCTCGGCGAGGCGAAATGGCGGGACCGCGTCGGGATCGCTCCGACCAACGGCTCGTTCCAGGCGTTCGTCACCGCCATGCGCCTCACGCTCGGCGAGGACGAGACGCGAGCGTGGCTCGAGGCGCTGAAGGCAAACGGTGCGAAGACCTACGAGAAGAACACGCCGATCGTCGAGGCCGTCGCCACAGGCGAGATCCAGGTTGGGCTCGTGAACCACTACTACCTCGCGCTCGTGAAGAAGGAGCAGCCGGACGCGCCGATCGCGAATCACCTGTTCGAGGCCGGCGATCCCGGTGCGCTCGTCAGCGTTGCGGGCGCGGGGGTGCTCCAGAGCACGGATCAGCGGAAGGACGCCGAGGCGTTCGTCGGCTTTCTCCTCTCCGAAGACGCGCAGCGGTTCTACGTCGAGGAGGCCGAGGAAGCCGAGTACCCGCTCGTCGACGGGGTCGAGCCTGCCGCCGGCTTGACGCCGCTCGAGGAGATCGAGGGGCCTGATGTCGAGCTCACCGCATTCGGCGCCGAGCTCGAGGCGACCGTCGAGCTCCTGCGCGAGACCGGCTGGCTGACGTGACCCGGGGGGCCCGGCCCCCCCTCCTCCTCGTCACGATCGCCGCGGGCGTCGTCTCGCTCGGCCTGCTGCCGCTCGCGTACCTCGCGATTCGCGTGGCGGGGGGCGGGATCGACGCGCTCGACGTGCTCTGGGAGCGCTCGACCCTCCAGCTCGTGGCGAACACGGTTGCGCTCGTCCTCGGAGTCGTCGTCGCCGCGATCGTGGTCGCGGTGCCGACGGCGTGGCTCGTAACCCGCACCGACTTGCCGCTGCGGCGATTCTGGGCCGTCGCCGCGGCCCTGCCGCTCGTGATCCCGAGCTACGTCGCCGCGTTCTGCCTGCTCGGCTTCTTCGGGCAGCGGGGGCTGCTGCAGCAGGCGCTCGGCGTCGAACGCCTCCCGGAGCCGACCGGCTACTGGGGCGCCGTGGGCGCGCTCACGCTGTCGACCTACCCGTACGTGTTCCTGCTCGTCCAGGCGGCATTACGGGATCTGGATCCGGCGCTCGACGAGGCAGCCAGAGGTCTCGGTGCGTCGCGGGCGAGAGCCCTCGCACGCGTCACGCTTCCCGCGGTGCGCCCGGCGGTGGGCGTCGGGTCTCTGCTCGTCGCTCTCTACGTGCTCTCGGACTTCGGGGTCGTGTCGCTGATGCGCTACGACTCGCTCACCCGCGCGATCTACTTGCAGTACCGGAGCCTGTTCGACCGCACCCCGGCGGCCGTGCTGGCGCTCGTGCTCGTCGTCCTGACTGCCGTCGCGCTGACACTGGAGCTTCGCGGCCGCACGCGCGGCCGCTTGTGGCGGGTCGCACCCGGAGCCGCACGACGTCCTCCGCCGGTCAGTCTCGGCCGCTTCCGCTGGGTCGCCATCGTCTGGTGCGCTGCGGTGACCGGATTCTTCCTCGTACTCCCTGCCGGTGTCCTCGGTTACTGGCTCGTTCGCGGCATCGCCAACGAGCGCGGGCTCGACGTGCCTCTCACGGAGGCAGCGCGGTCGGTCGGAGCGTCCGGATTCGCGGCCGTTGTCGCCGTCACGGCAGCGGTTCCTGTCGCCCTGCTTGCGACGCGCTTTCCGGGCCGGCTCTCACGCACGATCGAGCGGCTCTCGTATGCGGGGAATGCGCTGCCCGGGCTCGTGATCGCTCTGGCGCTCGTGTTCTTCGCCGCTCGCTATGCCGCCCCCCTCTACCAGACGCTCGCTCTGCTGGTCTTCGCCTACGCCGTCCGCTTCTTTCCACAAGCGCTCGCTGGGGTCGACTCCGCTCTCGTCCGGGTGAGCCCCAGAGTCGAGGAGGCAGCACGCGGGCTCGGTCGAGGCCCGCTCGGAACCGCCTGGCTCGTCACCGCGCCGCTCGTCCGCTCCGGCATGCTCGCCGGGGGAGCGCTGGTCTTCCTGTCGGCGATGAAAGAGCTCCCTGCGACGATCCTGCTGCGACCGATCGGCTTCGACACGCTGGCGACAGAGATCTGGAGCGAGACCCAGGTCGGAGCGTATTCACAGGCCGCAGTCCCGGCCCTCACGCTGATCGCGGTCTCCGCGCCGGTGCTCTGGCTCGTTCATGGGGAGCGCGCCGGGCTCGCCGAGGCGTGACGGTAGACTCGTTGTCGCATGGCAGGCTCCCACGGCCACTCGATCGACGAATACCTCGAGACGATCTACTTCCTCGCCTTTCCGATCGGGGAGTACCGGCCGGCCGGCGAGAGCGCGATCGCAGCCCGTGTCGCCGAGCTGCTCGGGGTGTCGCGCGCGTCTGCCGGCGAGATGCTGAAGCGGCTCGAGGCGGACGGGCTGGTCGAGCGTGGCGAGCAGAAGGAGGCGATCCTCACGCCCGCCGGGATCGAGCGAGCCGAGCGCGTCGTGCGCAAGCATCGGATCATCGAGCGCTTCCTGACCGACTTCATGGGCTACACCGCATCCGAGTCGCACGTCCAGGCCGACCTGATGGGTGACACGTTCACGGACGAGATGATCGAGCGGATCAACGAGAAGCTCGGGCGCCCCGACCGCTGTCCCCACGGCTGGCCGGTCGATCCCGAGACCGAGCATGCCGAGAACGCGCTGCTCGTCTCGCTTGCAGAGCTCGAGCCGGGCCGAGACGCGGAGATCGTTCGCCTCGCCGAGCACGACGGCGAGCTGCTGCACTGGTTCTACGACGAAGGCTTCTCACCCGGAGCGACTGTGCGCGTCGCAAGCCAGGGCCAGGGGCTCGTCAAGGTCTCCCTCGATGGAGACGACCGCGCGATCGGCGAGAAGGCCGCGCACGGGCTCTACGTGCGCGCCGGCTAGCCGACTTACCTACGGCTTACGCCACGTTCACCGGCCGCGAACCACGGCTTGGTTTGATGAGGCGAACTCATCGGAGAAGGAGATCACCACGTGACCAGGCTCATCACACTCGTCGCCGTGCTCGGGGCCGCGGCGTCTCTCACCCTCGGCGCGACGGCGGCAACCGCAGCGGACGAGCCCTCGCTCGTCGACGGCGTCGCCGCACAGCTCGGTGTCTCACCAGAGCGGCTCCGCGCCGCGTTCAAGAGTGCGCTCACCGCCCGCGTCGATTCCGCGATCGCGGCGGGAAAGCTCACACCCGAGCAAGGGGCAAAGCTGAAAGCGCGGATCGCCGAGGCGAAGGGGCTCGGCGTCGGAGCGCGC
>JBPCLB010000123.1:0-4136 GCA_051003695.1 Gaiella sp.
GCCTGTCGCGCGAGATCCCTTCTCGCTCGGCGAGCTCCTCCAGCTCGTCGACGCTCCGCAGGGAGAGGACGAGCTCCTCGCGCGACACGCCGAGCGCGCAGGCCGTCTCGTCCGCTGCGGCGAGCACCACCCGCTGGACCTCCTCGTCCGTGCCGGATCCCGGTCGAGTCGCTCGCGGCGCGCACGGATCGGCCACGGGTGTCGGACGGTACGACGTGCCGCCGAGGGCGACGTACGACAGAACGAGGGCGAGCCCGGCAAGCGCAGCACCGAGCAGCGAAACGAGCTTCACAGCGAGACCTCGCGGCGGCGCACGAGAACCGGGATCAGCGCTGCGAGGGACAGCCCGGCGGCAAGCAGGAACGGCCGCGAGAACGCAGCCGTCACCCCACGATCGAGCTCCTCGACCAGGGTCTCCCGGAGCGCTCGGTACGTCTCGTCGTCGGGGCGGTCCTCGAACGCCGCCGCGACATCGGGCACCTCGCGATCGGCCGCTTCCACCACGGCGAGCACGTCTTGCGCCACCGCAAGCTTGTCGCGGGGCGGAACGCCGCTGTCCAGCACCGCTGCCGCGCCCGCTCGCAGCGCCTCGTCCTGGTTGCGGTCGAGTGCGGTGGTGAAGACGGGGGTCAGCAAGAGCAGACCGGCGACGACACCGGCGTGCCGCGACGCGATCGTCCACCCACCGTGAACCGCCTGCGGAGCGCGCCCGGCAAGCGCCAGCTCCGTCAGCGCGGACACGCTCACCCCGAGACCGGCACCCACCAGCAGCTGTGGCGGAACGGTCCAGCCCCAACTAGCGCCCGGCAGCACGCCGAGCGCCGTGAGCCCGCCCGTGAGGAGAATCGCCCCGCACGCCGCCCTCGTCCACGCACCCTCGATCCGCGACGCGAGACGTGAGGCCCCGATCGCCGCGAGCGGCATCACCGTCACGACCAGACCCGCGAACGCAGGGTCGAGACCCCACCCGTCGACGAGCAGCAGCACGAGCAGGAAGAGCGCCGCCGTCAGGGCGCCGGAGACGAGAAAGAGGGCCAGGTTCGCCGAGACCTGCGGACGGCCCGCTGGTGTCCGTGGGGTGCGCACCCGCAGACCCGGCAGGGCAGCGAGCGCGAGCATGGCGAGCGGCGCCTGGACGAGGAAGATCGACTCCCAGCCGAGGGTCTCGGTCAAGACGCCGCCTGCCGCCGGCCCGAGCGCCGCGCCGCCGATCCCGGCAGACACCCAGATGCGGAGAGCACGGCGATTCGACCGCTCGCTCTCCGAGAGCAGGTCGAGCGCGGCGCACACGAGCAGAGCGCCGCCGAGCGCCTGCACGCACCGTCCCGTGACGAGGATGGCGAACGACGATGCGAGGCCACAGGCCAGCGAGGCAAACGCGAACACGACCGTGCCGAGCGCGAACACGGCCGCGGGCCGACGACGTGCGAGATAAGCCGCCGGCAGGGCCACCACGGCGAGCACGACGTTGTAGGAGGTCAGCACCCATGCGACCTCGGGAATCGTGACGTCGAACCGCCGCAGGATCTCGGGGAGTGCGAGCGTGACGACAGAGGAGTCGGCGAGCGCGAGCCCGACTGCGAGTCCGACTCCGGCACGCGCGCGCGTCACCCGAATGACGCTAACAGCAAGACGCATGGCGCCCGACCTCCGGTACGATCGCCGCCGTCATGCCCTTCTGGGTCTGGATCCCGATCGCGATCCTCCTCGTCCTCACGCTGCTGCTGGGCGTGCTCGTCGTCCTCGGGCGGTTCCGGGGCGGGCGCTACTTGCGCCCCATCGTCACGTTCCTCTCGAAGGTGCCGCTCTTCAAGCGCTGGTTTCAGAAGGCGTCGATCGCCGCGCTCGAGCGCCAGAATCCCGAGCTCGCTGCGGCGATGAAGAAGATGACCACGTTCGGCGAGCCGAAGAACCCCGAGCAGGCGCAACGCATGCTGAACACGCTGACCCCGGTCGAGCGGCGCGCGTACATGGACGCGGTCGGCGCGGAGGGGCAGATGCCCGAGCCGACGAATCGCCAGCAGCGCCGGCGGATGGAACATGGCGGCGCCGGGATGCCCGTACGAGCGCAGCCGCAGTCCGAGCGACCCGGGAGCGCCGGCCGCAAGACAGGCAAGGGCGCGAAGAAGAAGCGGTAGGCGGGCCGTCGACTCGCCTAGGCTGGCCCCGTCGTGGTCGAGCTCTCGTCGGGAGCGTCGGATGCGGCGACCCGTTCCCCCACCTCGCGGGCGATCTCGACGAGTGCGCGCACGTCGTCGTCGGTCGTCCGGAAGTTGACGAAGCACGGCCGCAGGCAGACCGTGCCGTCGATGCTCGCGGGAGCGATCCAGACCCGCCCGTCGGCCTGCAGGGCTTGCACGAGTCGAGCGTTGTGGGTGTTGAGGTCGGCGACACCGGCCGGAACGTGGCGAAACGGGACGATCGAGAGCGGCGGGGGTCGGCAGATCGCCTCGAAATCCGGGTATCTCCCGAGCTCGGCGTGGAGGAGGCGTGCCTGCTGCAGGTTCCGCTCGACAGCTGCGCGGATCGCGGCCGTCCCGTGTGCGCGGAACGCCAGCCAGAGCTTCAGCGCCCGGAACGGGCGCGAGTATTCGAGCGTGATATCGACCGCGTGTGGCTCTGCGCGTTCGTGCGGGATGTACGCCTCCTCGTGGGCGAGGGCCGCCTCGAGCTCCGCCCGGCGGCGGACGAGCACGACACCGCACGCCTTCGGCAGGAAGAGCCACTTGTGCGCGTCGAGCGTGACCGAGTCGGCACGCTCGAGACCCGCGAAGAGGTGTCCCGCCGACGGGGTGTGTGCTGCCGCGAGCCCGTAGGCGCCGTCGACGTGGAGCCAGAGTTCTCGCTCCGTGCAGACATCCGCCAGCTCGTCGATCGGGTCGACCGCGCCGGTCAATGTCGTCCCTGCCGTGGCGACGACGGCGACGGGAACGACGCCCGCCACCCGATCGGCGTCGATTGCAGCGGCGACCGCGGCCGCGGACACCCGCCGGTCAGCGTCCAGCGGAAGCGACCGGACGTTGTCCGCGCCGATCCCGAGCAGCTCGGCGGCGCGCTTGACGGAGTAGTGCACCTCGTCCGAGCAGTACAGCGCGCACGGGCGGCCCGAGAGACCCGTGCGGCGGGCGCCCGGAAGCGCACGCTCGCGCGCTGCTGCGAGAGCCGTGACGTTCGACACCGTCCCGCCGCTCGTGAACGCACCGGATTCGGCTGGAAAGCCAAGATACTCGGCGACCCAACGCACGGCCTGCTGCTCGATGCGTGTGGCGGCCGCCGCCCACGTGGCGAGGTTCACGTCGAAGCACGACGCGAGCAGGTCGCCGACGACGCCGATCGGAAGCCCGGACGAGCCGACGAACGCGAAGTACCGTGGCCGCGGCTGAGCAATCGAGCGATCGAGTACGGTCGCGGCATCTTCGAGCACCTCCAACGCCGGGGCCGGGCCGATCGGCAACCCGAGCTCGAGGAGCTCCGAGACCTTCCCGTCGAGCTTGGGCTCGGTCGGTCGCGCCTGGTCGAAGCTGCGCCACGCCTCCTCGACGAGCAGGGCCGCACGGGCGAGGACGTCGTCCCGGTCGGCGTCGAGCACTAGCGATTCGGTCACGTCGAGGAGTGTACGAGCGCCCGCGCCTCTCGCAGCCGACGCGGCTCGTCCACGACCAGTACGGCGACCGCTCGGCCGCCCGAGTCCCGCCCCACATGGAAGCCGTCCTCGTCGTTCCACGTCGCCGCGGCGCCTGCCCACCCCACTTCGGCGAACCGGCGCGGACCCACGTCGCTCCACCAGTAGGGCAAACGCTCGTACGACCCTGCGCCTCCCGCAATCGCGTCCGCAGCCTGCTCACCCGTGCCGATCGCCGCATCCCAGTGCGGAAAGCGGATCGACCCGTAGAGAGCGTGCGGGACGAGAACAAGATCTCCGACGAGGTAGACCCCCTCGTGACCCGGTACGGCCATGTCGGCCCCGACCTCGAGCGGCCCGGTGAGCTCGAGTCCCGGTGGGGAGACGAAGCGGCCAACGGTGGCCGCGAGGACGACGTTGGCAGCGACGGAAACACCCCCGTAACAGACTTTCAAAAACTCGTCTGCGGCGGTGACCTGGTGAATTCCAGCGCGTCCGACGAACCCGACCCCGA
>JBPCLB010000124.1:0-3321 GCA_051003695.1 Gaiella sp.
CCGTGCACGACCTCGTCGACGACCGCCGCCTCCGACGCGCGAGTGAGTCCCGCGACCGCCTCGACGACGGCACGGTCGTAGCTCGGTGGCGTGCTGAGGAGCTTGCGCGCCTGCACCTTCCCGTCGGCGGTATGGAGCAGGACGTCCGTGAAGGTGCCGCCGACGTCGACGCCGATCCGCCCCCTCATCACGCCGGTCATTTGCGATTTGAAATAGCAAATTGCATTCATCGCGAGCTTAGAGCAAGCTGTCGGGCGATGGAAGGCCTGCTGATGCCGATCTCACCCCTCGCGGAACGCGAGTCGGTCGAGCAGCGCGTGGCGCGCACGCTGCGCGACCTGATCGTCGCAGGGCAGCTGCCGGCCGGCACGCCGCTCGTGCAACGTGAGCTCGCGACGCAGCTCGGCGTCTCTCCCACGCCCGTCCGCGCTGGTCTCAGCCAACTCGAGCGCGAAGGGCTCGTCGCCGTCAACGCCACCGGCCGAGCGGTGGTCAGCCGGCTCACGCGCGAGGACTTCGAGGAGATCTACGCGGCCCGGCTCGGCCTCGAGGGTCTCGCTGCCCGTGTCGGAGCCCCGTCCGTCGGCAAGTCGGAGATCGCAGAGATGAAGCAGCTGTTGCAGCGTCTCCGGCAGCTCGCCGAGGAGCAGGACGTCGACGAGTATCTCCGCCACCGGTGGGAGTTCCACGCGACCGCGTACCGCACCAGCGGCCGCCGCCGCCTCGTGGACGAGGTCGAGCGGTTGTTCTGGCGCGCGGATCGTTACAACCGGCTCGTGCTCTCGACGCTCGCGCGCTTCCGCGAGTCGGTCGGTCGTTATCGCGAGTTTCTCGCCGCGTGCCAAGCCGGGGACGGCACCCGAGCCGAGCAGGTGGTACACGAGAGCATGCGCTGGGCGGTCGACCGCGTCGCGGCGACGCTGCCCTCGGAGACGTCAGAGCCGGGATGACGTTTCGCCTCGGCGTCGACATCGGCGGCACGTTCACCGACGTCGTGCTGCTCGGCGACGACGGCTCCGTCCGCACGAAGAAAGTGCTTTCGACACCGGACGACTACGCACGGGGCGTCGTGGCCGGCGCCGTGGCGCTGCTCGCGGAGTCCGGGATCGAAGGCGACGAGGTCGCTGGCGCGGTTCACGCCTCTACCGTCGCGTCGAACACGATCCTCGAGGGTCGGGGCGCGCGAACGGCGCTGATCACGACGGAGGGATTCCGCGACGTGCTCGAGCTGCGTCGGCTGCGGATCCCGGTGCTCTACGACGTCCAGTACGAGAGTCAGCCGCCGCTCGTCCCGCGCCGGCTGCGGTACGAGGTCGCCGAGCGACTCGGACCGCGGGGCGAGGTCTGGCGCGAGCTGGACGACGCCGCGGTCGAGGAGGTCGCGACGCACATCCAGCGCGAGAACGTCGAGGCGGTCGCGATCGCCCTGCTCCACGCGTATGCCGACGACGCGCACGAGCGGCGGGTGGAGGAGATCGTCCGGCGAATCGTCGGGGACGGCGTCTACGTGACCCGCTCGTCGGAGATCCTGCCGGAGATCCGCGAATACGAGCGCACGAGCACCACGGTCGTCAACGCCTATGTCGGCCCGGTCGTGGCCCGATACCTCGAATCGCTCGTCGAGCAGCTGCGCCGGGCCGGCATCGCGGCGCCGCTCGAGGTGATGCAGTCGAGCGGGGGCACGCTCACCCCCGAGGTGGCGCGGCGCAAGCCGGCTCATCTCGTCGAGTCGGGGCCGGCGGCGGGGGTCATGGCCTGCAGCTACCTCGGCCGGCTCACCGGACGACGGCAGCTGATCTCGCTCGACATGGGCGGGACGACCGCGAAGGCCGCGCTCGTCGAGGACGGCCAGCCGGTGAGGACGGGCGAGTACGAGGTCGGTGCCGGCATCAACCTGAGCAGCAAGCTCGTCAAGGGTGGCGGCCACCCGATCAAGCTTCCCTTCATCGACGTCTCCGAGATCGGCGCCGGTGGCGGCAGCATCGTCAGCGTCGATCGGCTCGGCGCGGTCAGCGTGGGGCCCCTCAGCGCCGGAGCGATGCCGGGGCCCGTCTGCTACGGCACGGGTGGCGTCGAGCCGACGCTCACCGACGCGTTGCTCGCGCTCGGGTACCTGAACGGGACACAACTCGGCGGGGGCGCGATCACACTGGACGCCGAGCGGTCACGCGAGGCGCTCGAGCGGCTCGTCGCCGCGCCGCTTGGGCGTTCCGTGCAGGAGGCGGCGCACGGGATTCTGCTGCTCGCCGTCGCGACCATGACGCGAGCGGTCAAGGCCGTCACGACCTACCGCGGCCGCGATCCTCGCGACTTCACGCTCTGCGCATTTGGTGGCAACGGGCCGCTCACGGGTGTCGAGCTCGGCCGCGCGCTCGGGATCCGCCACGTGTTGATCCCGCCTGCGCCCGGGGTCTTCAGCGCACTTGGACTGCTCTTCTCCGACAGCGAGCACGAGCTCGTGCGAACCCTCATGCTCCGCGGAGACGAGGTACGAGCAGACACGTTGCAAGCCAGTCTCGTCGAGCTCGAGCGCGAGGCAAGGGCGAATCTCTCCGCAGGGGCCGACGCGATCGTCACGACGACGCGCTTCGCGGACATCCGCTATTCGGGCCAGGCGTACGAGCTGCCCGTCGAGATCGCTGCCGGCGACCTCGATGTCGCCCGCCTTGTCGCCGACTTCGTCGCCGAGCACACCCGAACCTACGGGCACGGCTCCGAGGACGACCCGATCGACGTCGTCTCCGTCAGAGTGGTCGCCCGCTCCGAGCGCACCGCGGCGCAGAGCTACGACCCCCTTGCCGTGATCCGTGCGCAGGCGCCGCAGGAGAGCGCGCGGACGGCGTACTTCGACGCCGAGGTAGGCCCCGTCGAGGTGCCGGTGTGCAACCGAGCGGCGCTGCTCGCCGGTGACCGGCAGGGCCCGCTGCTGATCGACGAGGACGACTCGACGTGCGTCGTGCCACCCGGATGCCGAGCCCGGCTCGACGACCACGGCTCGATCGAGGTCACGATCGGTGTCTGACGCCGGCATCGACTTGATCACCCTCGAGGTGGTCAAGCATGCGCTCGCCTCGACCGCCGACGAGATGGCCCTCGTGATCATGCGCAGCGCGTACTCCCCCGTCGTCCGCGACACGATGGACTACTCGACAGCGCTCTGCGATCGCGACGGCCGGGTCGTCGCGCAGGGCCTCACCCTGGCGGTGCAGCTCGGCACCTTCCCGAGCGTGATGCGGTACGTGCTCGAGGAGTACGGCACGTCTGCGCTGCCGGGCGACGTCTACATCGCCAACGATCCGTACGGGTGCGGTGGGCAGCACC
>JBPCLB010000125.1:0-3934 GCA_051003695.1 Gaiella sp.
CGTCCCAAAGGCCCTGAGCCGGCGCTCGAGATCGCCCCGATCGCCGACCGGCTGCGCGAGCTCCTCCCCGACCAGCGGCTCCGCGTGCTGGAGAACACCCGCTTCGACGAGGGAGAGACGACGAACGACCCTGAGACGGCGCGGCGGCTCGCAGAGGGCATGGAGCTGTTCGTCCAGGACGCCTTCGGCTCGGTCCATCGCGCGCACGCTTCGACCGCGGGCGTCGCGGCGCTGCTCCCCGCCTACGCCGGTCTGCTCCTGCTCGACGAGCTCGAGCATCTCGGACGTCTGCTCGGCGAGATCGAGCGGCCGTTCGTGCTCGTGGCCGGCGGGGCCAAGGTCGACGACAAGCTCGGCGTCCTCCGGCAGCTCGGCGGCCGTGCCGACTCCGTTCTCGTCGGCGGCAAGATGGCGGCGGAGCTTGCTTCGCAAGCTCCGCTAGAAGGCGTCCGCGTCGAGTTTCCGTCCGACGTCGTAGCGGCATCGACATTCGCTGAGGGGGCGCAGACCCGAGTTTTCGGCGCGGACGAGCTGCCCGACGACTGGCTCGGGCTCGACATCGGGCCTGAGACCCGAGAGCGGTTCGGGGAGGTCATCCGCAAGGCGAAGACGGTGTTCTGGAACGGGCCGATGGGCGTGTTCGAATGGGAGCCGTTCGCCGAGGGGACGCGGGCGGTGGCCGGGGCTGTCGCAGATGCAGACGGATACACGGTCGTCGGCGGCGGCGACTCCGTGCGGGCGATCAACGAGGCGGGTCTCGCCGACCGCGTGTCGTGGGTCTCGACCGGCGGTGGTGCCTCGCTCGAGCTGCTCGAGGGGCGCGAGCTGCCCGGCGTCGCCGTGCTCCCCGGCTCATGAAGCTCGTCGCGGGCAACTGGAAGCTGTTCAAGGGGCCGCGCGAGACACTCGCGTTCTTCGACGCGTTCGAGGCACCCGCTGGGGTCGAGGTCGTACTCTGTCCTCCGTTCGTCTCGCTCGAGGCCGCAGTCGGCGAGGAGTGGCCGATCTACGCGCAAAACGTCCACTGGGCCGCTGACGGCGCCTTCACCGGGGAGATCTCGGCTGCGATGCTCGTCGAGCTCGGCGTCGCGGGAGCGCTCGTCGGCCATTCGGAGCGACGGCAGTGGTTCGGCGAGACCGACGAAACCGTCGCCAGGCGCGCCGAGGCCGCGCTCGCCGCGGGGCTCGGCGTGATCGCGTGCGTCGGCGAGACCGAGACAGAGCGGGAAGCAGGGGAGACGGACGCCGTTCTGCGCCGTCAAGTTGCCGTGCTGCCCCGCCACGAACAGCTCGTGATCGCCTACGAGCCGATCTGGGCGATCGGCACCGGCAAGACGGCGACTCCCGAGCTAGCGCAGGCGGCACACGAGCTGATCAAGTCACTCCATCCGACCAGAGTGCTCTACGGCGGCTCGGTGAAGCCCGATAACGCCGCCGGACTGATGGCCCAGCCCGCAGTCGACGGAGCGCTCGTCGGCGGCGCGTCACTCGACCCGGCGTCGTTCTCGGCGATCTGCCGGGCTGCCGCCACGGATCGCCGATGAGGGCAGGGGATCCGCCCCTGCGGATTTCGACGCCGCGGCAAGGACAGTGAGCTTCCCCCTCGTCACGCTCGTGATCCTCGACGGCTGGGGCATTGCGCCCCCCGGCCCGGGCAACGCCGTAGCGCTCGCGAGCACCCCCGTGTTCGACGCGCTCGCCTCGCGCTATCGGACGACGCGGCTCGCCGCCTCAGGCCCGGCCGTCGGGCTGCCCAACGGGCAGATGGGGAACTCGGAGGTCGGGCACCTGACGATCGGCTCCGGCAGGATCCTCTTCCAGGATCTCGTCCGCGTCGATCGCGCGTGCACGGACGGGTCGCTGCTCGAGAACGATGCCCTCGGCGCCGCGTTCGCGCGGGCACGAGCCCGTGGTGGCGCGGTGCATCTGCTCGGCCTGGTCTCGGAGGGGGGGGTGCACAGCCACGTCAGGCATCTCCGCGCCCTGCTCGACCTGGCCGCACGAGCAGGCATGGCGGAGCGCACGTGGATTCATGCGTTCACCGACGGCCGTGACGTGTCGCCCCAAGCAGCCGCCACCGATCTCGTCACGCTCCCCGGAGAGCGGGTGGCAACCCTCGTCGGCCGGTACTACGCCATGGATCGCGACAGCCGCTGGGAGCGCACCGAGCGGGCGGTCGACGCGATCGTGAGCGGGATCGGCGCCGACGCAGACGACCCCGTCGCCGCGATTCGGGCGAGCTACGGGCAGGGGATCACGGACGAGTTCGTCGAGCCGGTCGTGCTCCGCGGGCGGCCTCGGCTCGATCGCACGACCGACACCGTGATCTTTTTCAACTTTCGACCCGACCGTGGACGACAGCTCTCGGAGCGACTCGGCGCGCTCGGTGTCGACCTGACGACGATGACCCGGTACCGCGACGACTTCGCGTTCCCCGTCGCCTTCGCCGAGCAGGAGGTGCGCGACACGCTCGCGGAGACGCTCGCCGGGTTCGGCGCGAGACAGCTCCACGCTGCGGAGACCGAGAAGTACGCACACGTCACCTACTTCTTCAACGGCGGCGTCGAGAAGCCGTGGCCGGGCGAGGAGCGGATCCTCGTCCCCTCGCCGCGTGAGGTTCCCAGCTACGACCTGGCGCCCGAGATGTCGGCTGCTGCAGTCGCCGACAAGGTCGCCGGGGCACTGAGCGCCGGGCACCGCTTCGCTGTCGTCAACTTCGCGAACGCCGACATGGTCGGTCACACGGGCAAGATCCCCGCCGTGATCCGCGCCGTCGAGGAAGTCGACCGGGCGCTCGGTATCGTCGTCGCCGCGACTGCCGCTGTCGGAGGCGTTTGCGTCGTGACGGCAGATCACGGCAACGCCGAGACGATGCTCGCCGCCGACGGTGTCAGCCCGTACACCGCGCACACGACGAATCCCGTGCCGCTCATCGTCACGGACGAGCACGTCAGGTTGCGCGCCGGCGGTGGGCTCGTCGATCTCGCGCCGACCGTCCTCGATCTGCTCGGGATCCCTGTACCGGCGGCGATGACCGGGACGGCGGTCTTCCGATAATCGCTGACATTTCAGCGAGTGGTAAATAGTTGGTGTGGAATCCGCGGTGAGCTATATGCTCGCGGCGCATTGGCGCTCACCCAGCCCGATCTCGGAGTCCTTCGGAAGGCACAGAGCGGTGACGAGCGGGCCTTCTCGTTGATCGTCCGAGCGTACGAGCAGCCTGTCTACAACTACGTCGTCCGTCTCGTCGGCAACCGCGACCTCGCAGAGGATCTGACGCAGGAGGTGTTCCTGCGTGTCTACCAGGGACTGCCCGGTTTCTCTCTTCGTTCGCTCTTCACGACCTGGCTCTTCCAGGTGACGAAGAACCGCGTGCTCGACGAGCTGCGAGCGATCGAGCGGCGTCCTCGGTCGGTGCTCACGCTCGACGAGATCCCGCCCCTCGAGGCCGTCGACCAACCGTTCGAGCGAACGGAGACGATCGATGCACTCTGGCGCGCCGTCGAGCTGCTCAACGTCGATCTCAAGATGGCGCTGCTGCTGCGCGACATCGTCGGGCTCTCGTACACCGAGATCGCCGACTCGCTCGAGATCACGCTCGCCACCGTCAAATGGCGGATCTACAAGGCTCGTGAGGAGGTCGCAGCGTCGCTCAACCTCGAAGGCATCACCGCCGCGACCGCGACCACGACGCGCGCGGTCGTCAAGAGCTAGAGGACTCCGCGCGCGGCGACGACCGATTCGCGGTCGTCGTCGCATCCCGTGGCACTCTTGGCGGCGAATGCCCTCGCTCCGCTCGTTGATCTTCCCCTTCGGTACCCCGGCGTGAAGGGAGCCGTCGAGAAGCTCGGGCACTCGCCGTCCGAGCTTGCGGGTGCGCCCGTCGAGCTCGAGCGAACCAGCGACCCGGCTACCGGTGACTATGCTACGAACG
>JBPCLB010000126.1:0-3222 GCA_051003695.1 Gaiella sp.
CACCCTCGTCGCGCTGGAGACGGAGGGCGAGGTACGGCTCGGCGTCGTCTCGGCGCCGGCCCTCGGGCGACGCTGGTGGGCCGAGCGCGGCGCGGGAGCCTTCGCAAACGGCGAGCGCGTCCGTGTCTCCCAGGTTGTCGGCGTCGAGCAGGCAGTGCTCAGCTTCGCGCTCGACGGGCCGGTTCCGCCGCTCGCCGACCGCGCCTGGCACGTGCGCGGCTACGGGGATTTCTGGGCGCACATGCTGGTCGCCGAGGGTGCCGTCGACGGGGCGGTAGACGCGGTCGGGGTGACGCTCTGGGATCTGGCCGCACTCCAGCCGATCGTGGAGGAAGCCGGCGGCAGGTTCACGGACTTCGACGGGCTGCGACGGGTGGACGGTGGCAGCGCGCTCTCGTCCAACTGCCACCTGCACGACGAGCTCCTCGCAGCCCTCGCACCGACACACGGGAGCTGAAGGGTCTGGCTGGGGTCAGGCGCGCGTGGCCGACCGCTTCGTCGCGGCTGCGCGGACCGCTGCCTCGTAGACCGGATCGCGCGTGACGACGTCGAGCTCCGCCGAGAGGAGCTCGCTGGCGCCGGGTGCGGGTCCGGCGGGAAGGTCGACGAGCTCGCCGTCGACCCGGAGGCCGGCGATCGCGTCTGCCGAGCGGCGCACGAGCGACACATCCCTCCGTAGGCGCGAGCGCAGCCAGCCGGCGAGCAGCTGCGCATCGGCGGCCGGCCCGTCCACCCGCAGCCGCTCGACCTTGCGAATGCCCGGCCAGAGCTCGGCGAGCGCCGATCGTGCTCGCAGCCCGCGACGCCAGGCGAGATCCGACACGACGATCCGGTCGAAGAGCCCGACCAGCTCGGCGTAGCCTCTCCCGGGGGAGCGCCATTCGTCGGAGTCGACCACGAGCCGGTCGCAGACCGACACGAGCTCCTCGAGCGCGTCGCCTCCCCACCCGGGCTCCCCGCGCCAGCGGCAGAACGCCGGCAGATCCGAGATGAGGAGCGGCAGCACGAGCGACGCGGGATGATCGACCGCGCCGCCGCGAAGACGTAGCTCGATCACCTCCGAGAGCACCTCCCGGCCCTCGCCGATCGAGAAGTCGCGAACGGACGCCTTCGCCTCGACACCGGCCGTCCCGCGCCGCTCGGGGACGAGCACGATCGTGCGCGCCGGATGACGTTCGGCGAGACCCGAGAGCACGCCGTGCGCGCGGTCGAGCCACTCCGGGGGCGCCCAGACGACATGTGTCATCGTGCTCGTCCGGAGCTCCGGCGTGTCGTCGGCCTGCTGGCGACAGCGATGCGCGGAGAGCTCCCGTTCGACCTCGGCGACGACGCCCATCAGTGGGGGCCGGACCCGTCCGGTCCGAAGACCCGGCGCCAGCTCCTCAATGTCGCCTCCACGACCGCCCGTCGCGATGGACGAGCTCGTCTGCGGCCTTCGGCCCCCACGTCCCGGCCGCGTAATCCGGGAACGTCGGCCGATCGCGACTCCACGTCCCCACGATCGCATCGACGAGCTTCCACTGCTCGTCGACCTCGTCCTCGCGCGTGAAGAGCGTCGCGTCGCCGAGCATCGCGTCGAGGATCAGCCGTTCGTACGCCTCGGGCAACCCCTCGCGGAAGGCCCCGCCGTAGAGGAAGTCCATGTGCACGGTACGGATCGACATCCCCGCCCCGGGAACCTTCGCGCCGATCGCGAGCGAGACCCCCTCGTCGGGCTGGACGTGGATGATCAGCACGTTCGGACGCAGTCCGTCCCCCGCGATCGCCTCGAACGGCGGGTGTGGCGCGCGCTGAAACTGGATCGCGATCGTCGTCTCGCGGCGTGCCAGGCGCTTTCCTGCCCGGACGTAGAACGGCGTGTCCGCCCACCGCCAGTTGTCGACGTAGAGCTTCGCCGCGACGAACGTGTCGGTCAGCGACGCGGGATCGACTCCCTCCTCCTCCCGGTAGCCCCGAACCTCCTCGGCCTCGATCCAGCCTCGGCCGTACTGACCGCGCACCACCGACTTCGGCCCCGGCGTGTGGAGCGAGCGGAGCGCCTTGACCTTCTCGGTCCGCACCGCGTCCGCCGTGAAGTCGATGGGTGGCTCCATCGCCGTCAGCGCGAGGAGCTGCAGGAGGTGGTTCTGGAAGACGTCCCGGACCGCGCCCGCCTCCTCGTAGAAGCCGGCGCGACCCTCGATCCCCATCGACTCGGCCACAGTGATCTGGACGTGATCGATGAACTGGCGATTCCAGACGGGCTCGAAGATCCCGTTCGCGAAGCGCAGGGCGAGCATGTTCTGGACGGTTTCCTTACCGAGATAGTGATCGATCCGGAAGATCTCGTGCTCGCCGAACCAGCGGTGGAGCAACTCGCTCAGGCGTCGCGACGAGGCGAGATCGTGTCCGAACGGCTTCTCGACGATCACGCGTGTCCACCCCTCGTGATCCTGTCGCTCTCCGATCTCCTGGACACTCGTCTCGAAGGCCTGCGGCGGGATCGCCAGGTAGTAGACCCGGTTGCCCGCCGTCCCGCGCTGCGCATCGAGCTCGCCGACGACACGCTCGACCGCGTCCTCGCCGACGTCGTCTGCGAAGTCCGCGGCCACGTAGCGCATGCCCGCGGCAAGCTCGTCCCAGACGGCCTGACGGAAGGGATCGCGCGCGAACTGCTTGACAGCGGTCTTCATCGCGGCCGCGAACTGCTTCGACGTCTGCTTTGTTCGGGAGACACCGACGACGCCGAATCGCTCGGGGAGCAGGCGCCGGTACGCGAGCGCGTAGAGCGCGGGGATGAGCTTGCGCTTCGTCAGGTCACCCGAGGCGCCGAAGATCACGAGCGCACACGGGTCAGGTCTGCGCCGGAGCTGCAGCCCTTCGCTGAGCGGGTTCGCGGGCTCGCTCATCCGCCGTGGGGCACCAGCTCGCCGCGCTTCGCCTCGATCCCGTCGAGCAACTCCGCGAAGGAGTCGGCGAACTTCTGCACGCCCTCGGCCTCGAGCGTGGCAACCACGTCGTCGTAATCGACTCCCGCCCTCGCAAGCGCCTCGAGGAGCTCCTGGGCCTCGCCCGGCCGGTGGGCGAGGGTGTCCCTGACCTCGCCGTGATCCTGGAAGGCGGTGACCGTCTCGGCCGGCATCGTGTTGACGGTGTCGGGACCGATCAGCTTCTCGACGTAGAGCACGTCCCGGTAGGCCGGGTTCTTCGTGCTGGTCGAGGCCCAGAGGCAGCGTTGCGGCC
>JBPCLB010000127.1:0-22542 GCA_051003695.1 Gaiella sp.
CTCTACCGGCAACTGGAGAAAACGACGAACCCGACTTGACAGTCATAGCAGCATCCCCGAGGAGCAAGGTCAGCTCGCGAGCCCGAGCGAGCGCTCGATTGCGCCCTTCGGTTGCGCACCGATCACCGAGGCGGACGGCTCGCCGTCCTTGAAGAGGATCATCGTCGGAATCGAGGCGACCCCGTAACGCTGCGCCAGGTCGACCTGCTGGTCGATGTTGACCTTGACGAGCTTGAGCTCGTCGGAGCGCTCTTCTGCGATCCGGTCGAGCACGGGCGAGACGGCGTGGCAGGGTCCACACCATTCCGCCCAGAAGTCCACGAGCACGGGTTTCTCGCTTTCGAGAACCTCCGCGTCGAAGGTCTCGGTCGTCACGTCGAGTGCCATCTCAATCCTTCCATTGTCCGATTTCATGCCTAGAGGACGGTCTTTGCTCAAACGACGAGCTCGCGAAACCTCTTCCCTAGACTCCTTCCATGTTCGCACCGCTCCCGGACAAGCCGGATCACGACGCGCTCGAGCTCGCGATTCTCGAGCTCTGGGAGCGGGAGCACACCTTCGCGGAGCTCCGTCGGATGAACGCGCAGGGGCCGAGGTTCAGCTTCGTCGACGGTCCTGTGACGGCAAACAAGACCCTCGCAGTCCATACAGCATGGGGTCGGACGCTGAAGGATGTCTTCCAGCGCTACAAGGCTCTGCGCGGCTATCACCAGCGCTACCAAAACGACTTCGATTGCCAGGGTCTCTGGATCGAGGTTGGTGTCGAGCGCGAGCTCGGTCTCAACTCCAAACGTGAAATCGAGGAGTTCGGGCTCGCCGAGTTCGCGCGACGCTGCCGTGCGAAGGTCGCCTGGTCGGCGCATGAGCTGACGAAAGGCTCCATCCGACTCGGGCAGTGGATGGACTGGGGGGCCGACTACTTCACCTTCAGCGACACGAACATCGAGTACATCTGGCGGTTCCTCCGCCTGATGCACGACCGTGGTCGGCTCTATGTCGGGCACCGGTCGACCGAGTGGTGCCCGCGGTGCGGAACGTCGCTCTCGCAGCACGAGCTGTCGCAGTCGGGCGTCTACCAGGATCGCTCCGACCCGTCGCTCTATGTGCGCTTGCCGCTCCGGGAGCGTCAGCGCGAATCGCTCGTGATCTGGACGACTACGCCGTGGACGCTGCCGGCGAACGTCGCCGCCGCGGTCAACCCCGAAGCGGAGTACGGCCTGCGTGAGAACGGCGAGTGGGTGGCCGTGGCGCGGTACCCCGACGACCACTTCGTCCGACGCGTGCCGGGCTCCGAGCTCGTCGGCCTGTCGTACACGGGGCCGTTCGACACGCTCGGGCCGGGAGGAACGGTGGAGCACCGGGTGATTCCCTGGGACGCGGTCTCGCTCGAGGAAGGCACCGGGATCGTCCACATCGCCCCGGGTTGCGGAGGCGAGGACTTCGAGCTGTCGCGGGTGCACGGGCTCGCGGTCCTGACGCCGGTCGACGAGGCCGGGCGCTTCTACGCCGAGTACGGGTGGCTACACGGGCTCTCGACGGGCGACTCCGCCGATCAGATCGTCGGGGATCTCGGCGAGCGAGGCCTTCTGGTTCACGCCGACCTCTACGAGCACCGCTATCCGCACTGCTGGCGCTGCGAGACGCCGCTCATCTTCCGGATCTCGGATGACTGGTTCCTCGCCGTCGACGAGCTGCGCCAACCGCTGCTCGACGCGAATGCCACGGTCGAGTGGACGCCTGCCTACATGGGCAAGCGCATGGACGACTGGCTCAACAACATGGGGGACTGGAACATCTCGCGTCGGCGCTACTACGGTCTGCCGCTGCCGTTCTACCCCTGTGCGTGCGGCCAGCTCAACGTGATCGGCTCACGGGCCGAGCTCGAGGAGCGAGCCACAGCCGGTCTCGATCAGCTCGAGGAGCTGCGGCGGCCCTGGATCGACGCGGTCCCGATCCGCTGCGAGGCGTGTGACGAGCCCGTCGAGCGGATCGCCGAGGTGGGCGACGTCTGGCTCGACGCCGGGATCGTTCCGTTCTCGACGCTCGGCTGGGAGAACGACACCTACGTCCCGGAGGGCTTCGGCACCGGTGCCGCGCGTGGACTGACGACCGCGGACCTGCCCGACCACGCGACCTGGGAGGCGGGGTTCCCTGCGGACTGGGTCTCGGAGATGCGCGAGCAGATCCGGCTCTGGTTCTACTCCCAGCTCTTCATGTCGGTCGCGCTCACGGGCCGCGCGCCGTTCCGCAAGGTGCTCGGCTACGAGAAGATGCTCGACGAGTCCGGCCGCGAGATGCACGGTAGCTGGGGCAACATGATCGACGCCACCGACGCATTCGCGCGGATGGGCGCTGACGTGATGCGCTGGCAGTACTGCGCACAACCGCCGGATCGGAACCTGCTCTTCGGCTTCGGGCCGGCCCACGAGATCCAGCGAAAGCTGCTGACGCTGTGGAACTCGGCCCGCTTCCTCGTCGATTACGGCACGATCGAGCGCTTCGTGCCGCGTCTCGCCGACCTCGAGCACGGGCCGGAGGATGCGGACGATCCGCTCGACCGCTGGCTCGTCGAGCGCACCCGCGCGCTCGTCGCCGAGTCGACCTCCGCGTACGAGCGCTGGCTCACGGTCGAGGTCGTACGGGCCTTCGAGAGCTTCGTCGACGACCTCTCCAACTGGTACATCCGCCTCTCGCGGCGGCGCTTCTGGCAGGGCGACGAGCTCGCTCTGCGCACGCTCTGGCATGCGCTCGTCCAGGCGCTGCGGGTGATCGCGCCTGTGATGCCGTTCCTGGCCGAGCACCTCTGGCGTGCACTCGTCAAGGTCGAGGCGGCTCCGTCGTCGATCTTTCTCGCCGGCTGGCCCGAGCCACCGGTGGCGGATGAGCGGGTCCTGGACGAGATGGCGGAGGTGCGGAAGGTCGTCGAGCTCGGCCGGCGTGCGCGTTCCGCGAGCGGGATCAAGCTCCGGCAGCCACTCCCGAGGATGGTCGTGGAAGGCGCGCACGGAATCGAGGCGCGGCTCTCGCTCGTGCGCGACGAGCTGCGCGTCAAGGACGTCGAGCTCGGCGTGGTCGTCGCCGACGTCGTTGTCAGGCCGAATCTGCCGATTCTCGGTCCGAAGCTCGGCTCGGCACTGGGAGCCGTGCGCGCTGCGCTCCGCGACGGGGCCTTCGAGGAGCTCGCTGACGGACGACTACGCGTCGCCGGGCACGACCTCGGTCCGGACGAGGTGCTGGTCGAGCGGAAAGGGCTCGACGGCTGGTCGGTCGCCTCGGCGAATGGAGTCACGGTCGCGCTCGAGACCGTGCTCGACGACGAACTCCTGCGCGAGGGGCGCGTCTACGAGCTGATCCACCGCGTCAACGCGATGCGCAAGGACGCCGGGCTCGCGCTCGGTGACCGCATCTCGCTCGCGATTCCCGCCGGCGACGACGATCTGCTCGTGCACGCGGACTGGATCAAGGCCGAGACGCTGGCTGTCGAGCTCGAGGTGGGCGGCGACAGCGAGCCCGCGATCGAGCGTCGCTGAGCGGCGCAGTCAGGCACGAGTGCCTGACCCTGTTGTCCGACAGCCGCGTGGCTACGTCGTGCGGTCTGCCAGGGCGAGCTCGCGTCGAAGCTCTACCGGCAGGCGAAACGTGACGTCCTCGTCGACCATCCGAAACGGCTCGATTCGCTCTACGCCCCGTGCTCGGAACCAGTCGCAGACCCGGGTGACGAGTCGCTCGGGCGCCGATGCGCCCGAAGTCACTCCGACGGTTCGGACACCACTGGTCCAGCGCTCGTCGATCTCGGTCTCATCGTCGATCAAATAGGCAGGGACGCCGGCCGCGCGGGCGACATCGACGAGGCGGTTCGAGTTCGAGGAGTTGCGCGAGCCGATCACGAGCAACAGCTCGATCTGCTCGAGCATGTCCTTGACCGCCCATTGCCGGTTCGACGTTGCGTAACAGATGTCTTCTCGTTTCGGACCCTTGATCTCGGGAAATCGCGTCCGCAGGACGCCGATGATCTCGGAGGTCTCGTCGACCGAGAGCGTCGTCTGAGTGACGTACGCGAGCCGGGTGTCGGGTGGGAGCTCCAGTGCGCGTGCCTCGTCGACGTCCTGGACGAGGATTGTCGCGTCGGGGGCTTCGCCCATCGTCCCGACGACCTCCTCGTGCCCGGCGTGACCGATCAGCACGACGGTGAAGCCCTGGGCGGCATAGCGGCGAGCCTGGACGTGCACCTTCGTCACGAGCGGGCACGTCGCGTCGATCACGTTGTGGTCGAGCATCCGCGAGTTCGTGTGGACGGAAGGGGCGACACCGTGCGCCGAGTACACGACCGTGGCCCCCTCTGGCACCTCGGTCTCCTCCTCGACGAAGATCGCTCCTCGTACCTCGAGGTCGCGAACGACGTGGATGTTGTGGACGATCTGCTTGCGCACGTAGACCGGCGCGCCGTAGTGCTCGAGGGCTTGCTCGACTGTCTCGACGGCGCGCTCGACCCCCGCGCAGTATCCGCGAGGCGAAGCGAGCAGCACGCGTTCGACCACGCTTCGTAGCGTAGCCGTGCTACCGCGCGGTCTCGGCGAGCAGGATCCCGACGAGCACGACGCACCCACCGAGGATCTGCACCGCGAGCAGGGCTTCACCCAGCCACACCCACGCCACGACCGACGCGGCGACCGGCTCGAAGGTCGCGACGATCCCGACGGTCGTCGCCGGCAGGTGTGCGAGCGCCGAGATCGAGAGCACGAAGGGAACGATCGTCCCGAGGGCCACGGTCCACAGCGCGAGCGCCCAGACCGGGGCGGATCCGATCCCCTCCGGCAGCTCGGCTCCGATCGTGAGCGCGTCGAACGGGAAGCTCCAGAGCGGGGCGGTGACGGCCCAGAAGAGGGTCGCGAAGCCGAGCCCGAGGCAGACGACCGAGAGCGGGTCACGGCGGCTGACGAGCCGCTCGCCCATCAGGTAGAAGACGGCGAGCGCTACGGCCGCGCAGAGCCCGGCCGTCACCCCGACCGAGTCGAGGGCGAGCCCGTCCCAGATCTGGGCGACGAGAGCGAGCCCGCCGAGCACGAGCGCGAGCGCCGGCCATACGCGCGCCCGAACCGGCTCGTGCCAGGCGAACCGTGCCCAGAGGGCGATCAGGACCGGGGCTGTGAACTCGAACAGCAGGCCGATCCCGATCGGCAGCCGGTCGATCGCGACGAAGTACAGCCACTGCACGAGGGCGAAGCCGACAACGCCGTAGAAGGCCATCCGCACGAGGTCGCGTCGGCCGTGGAGCCTGAGCCGGCGCGGGGCGGTGAGGGCGAGGAACACTGCAAGGCCGACGAATCCTCCGGCCGAGCGCAGCTCCGTCCAGCGCACGGTGCCCATCGCGCTCGCATCGAGCGCGAGTTTCGAGACCGACCCGTTGACCGCGAAGAGCGCCGCCGCCGCGAGCACCATTGCGTAGCCGAGCCTTCGGTTCTTCCGCTGCGGGGGAGGCGCCGGGGGTAGCGCGAGCTCGGTCACCCGGCGAGGCTAGCGGCGCGCTCGTCACACGATCGGATGACATGGGCATTCGGAGTCGTGGTTCGCCCAGATACCATCCGATTGGATGCCTATGATGGCAACAGATGAAGAAGCGCTGTGGACGCTGCGGTCGGGACCGACCTCTATCGACGTCCTCAGAAGAAGGACGATCCACCAATCGAAGGCGTCCCCTGAGCGATGCACCGGGATCATCTGCCGGGCAGACGAGGCGTCTCGAAGTCAGTACTCTTGTGCATCGAGGAGCAAGACGGCGTTGCTCGACGAGATAGGGAAGTGCGAGTTGGTCTGTGCCAACTACGGCGCAGTTCGCACATTCCAGCAGACCGCGGGGTGTAGCTCAGCCTGGTAGAGCGCCGCCTTTGGGAGGCGGAAGTCGCCGGTTCGAGTCCGGCCACCCCGATTTTCCGCAAGATCGGGATCCGCAGGAGCGGATCCCGATCGCGGGGATCCCGCCTACCGGCGGGCAAACCCCTAAAGCCAGGGGAACCAAGGTTCCCCTTGGGAACCCCTCCTGCGAGAGGATTTCTCCTTCGTCAACCGACCTGCGCTCACCGCTCGCGCGCCTTGCGCTCCGGCGCTGACCGCGGGGCGACGAGCGCCTTCCAGGCGACGCCGCCGGCTGCGGCGCCGAGGAACGGGCCGATCAGATAGATCCAGATGTCGCCCCACTCCTGATTCCAGAGGACCGGGTCGAGCGAGCGCGCCGGGTTGAACGAGCCGCCCGAGCTCGGGCCGACCGTGACGGCGGCTGTGAAGATGAAAAGGCCGATCAGGAAGGGCGCCATCACGCCGTTCCACGGCGCCTGCGCATCGGTTGCGACTGTGAGGATCACCATCACGAAGAGCCCGGTCGCGACGAGCTCGAGCACGAGCGCGCGCCAGTCGTCGACGCCGGGCGCGGTGTGAAGCACGTCGGTCGTCTCCGATCCGTACGCGATCGCCGCCACGACGACGGCGAGGAACCCGCCTACGAGTTGTGCGACCCAGTACTGGATCACCTCGCCGGTCGGGTGACGACCGGCGGCGGCGAGCCCGAGTGTCACCGCCGGGTTGAAGTGGCCGCCCGAGATGTGACCGAACGCGGTGATTGCGAGCGTGAGTCCGAATCCGAACCCGACGGCGACGCCGAGCGTGCCGATCGACTCGATCCCGAACTGCGCGACCGCGGCGATTCCGCTGAAGCCGAGGAAGAAGAACAGGAATGTGCCCAACGCCTCTGCTCCGAGTCGCTGCCCGAGCGTCGTCTCGTTCATTTTCGAACCGCCTCCTTGCGTGTCTGTCGGCCGTCGGCGGGCTACCGTTGCCCGGTGCGGATTCTGCTGATCTCGGCGGCCGCGTGCGCGCTCGGGTGCCTCCTCACTGCTGCACCTCGGGCCGCCGACCGCGGAGCACCGTTCCGCGCCCAGGTGCTCGAGCTGCCGGCACCGCTGCGCAAGACGATGACGGGGCGCTCGTGGCGTCCCGGTTGCCCGGTCGCTCTCGGCGAACTCCGTCTCCTTCGTCTTTCGCACTGGGGCTTCGACGGGCGGTCACGGATGGGCCGGCTCGTCGTCCACCGGGACGTGGCTAACTCGCTCGTGCGCGTCTTCGAGCGCCTCTACGCGGCACGCGTCGCGATCCGCAGGATCGTTCCCGTCGACGCGTACGGCGCAAGCGACTACCGCTCGATCGAGGCCGACAACACCTCGGCGTTCAACTGTCGCTTCGTCGACGGGACGCGACGCTGGTCGGAGCACGCGTACGGGCGCGCGGTCGACGTCAATCCGATCGAGAACCCGTACGTCACTCCCTCGGGGGCGACCTCGCACCCCGCGAGCGTCCCGTATCTCCGTCGTCAGCCGGCGCGACCGGGCACGGCCGTCGAGGGTGGGCCGCTGGTACGGGCTTTCGACGCGGCCGACTGGAGCTGGGGGGGACGCTGGAGCGGTGCGAAGGACTACCAGCACTTCTCGGCGAGCGGCCGCTGAGACGATTCGTCGCGCGGCGGCCCGGGTACGCTCGGCCCCGATGGGTCGACGCGTATCGATTGCGGCAATCGTCGTCGTGTGTGCAACGTTCGGCTTCTCCGGATGCAGCGACGATGCGGGCGAGGAGCTCGATGAGGCGCTGAGTGCGCTGCGGGCCGACGCCGAGCAAGCGCTCGATGACGCCGAGGCCCGACTCGACGAGGTTCGCGACGACTTCGGCCCGGAGCTCGAACGTGCGCTCGACGACGCTCGAGCCTCGCTCGAGAACATCGAGTCCGCGAGCCGCGACCAGCTGGAGGAGGCGCGCGAGGACACGGAGCAGGCGATCGAGCAGCTTCGTGATGAGCTCGAGACCGCGACGGGAGAGGCGCGTGGAGACCTCGAGAGCGCGATCGAGGCGCTGCGGGCGTTGCTCGATCGGCTCGAGCAATCGTTGCGCGATGGTTGAGCGCTTCATCCGGGCCACCCCAGCAGCGCGCGCTCGCGCTCGTTCGTCTTCATGTCCGACAACATAACGGCATTGTCGGATGGAGCAACGAGAGCGGGCGACCGGGCTCGAACCGGCGACATTCAGCTTGGAAGGCTGACGCTCTACCAACTGAGCTACACCCGCGTGACCCCAGTAGCGTAGCGCCGTGGATCCCTGGGCGTGGTCCTGGAACCCCGAGGCGCTCGCAGTCCCGGCGATCGCCCTTGCGTACGTCCTGACAACACGCGGACGGGCGGAACGATGGCGCACCGTCGCCTTCATGGCCGGATGCGCCCTCCTCGCGGTCGCCCTCGTGACGCCGCTCGACACACTCGCACGCGAGTACCTCGTCTGGGCTCATCTGATCCAGAACGTCGTCCTCGCCGAATGGGCGCCGCTTCTGCTCGTCCTGGGCCTCCCGGCGGCGCTCGCCGATCGGATCGCCGCAGCACCCGGGGTGTCTTCCCTCACCCATCCGTTGATCGCGTTGCCGCTCTGGATCGGAACCTACGCGCTCTGGCACGTGCCCGCCTTCTACGACGCCGCGCTGCGCCATCCCCATTCGCTGCTTCCGGTCGAGCATGCGACGTACCTCGCCTCCGGTCTCGCGCTCTGGTGGTGTGTCTGGCGTGAGTCTCCGCATGAGCTAGCCTCGGCCGCGCGCGCGGGCTTCGTCTTCGCCGCGTTCGTGCTCTCTGCTCCACTCGGGCTCGTGCTGGCACTGCTCCCCGAGCCGTTGTACGGCTTCTACGCCGACGCGCCCGCGCGCGTGTGGGGTCTCTCCCGCCTCGAGGATCAGCAGCTCGGCGGGATGACGATGGCGGCAGAGCAGTCGCTCGTCTTCTTCGCCGTCTGCGCGTTCTGGTTTCTGCGCTTTCTGCGAGAGCAGGAAAGGCTCGACGATCCGGCGCCGCACGGCCCGCGCTAGATTCGGCCCGTGCGTCGCCTAGCCGTTCTCTCGCTGCCCGTCACGGTCGTCTCGGCGGCCGGCGCCCTCGCCGCCACCCCCGCGGGGTTCGAGCAAGGTGTCGCGGCGGGTGAGGTCTCGAGCACGAGCGCGCGTCTCTGGACGCGAGCTCCGGGCGCCGGCCGGGTGACGCTGACGCTCGTCGAGGCGCAGGGCTCGCGGCCCCGTGCAAGGACGATCGCCCTACAGGCGACGACGGCGACCGACCTGACCGTGCAGAGAGTCGTGGGCGGCCTCCGTCCTGCGACGCGATACCGATACGTGTTCTCCCAAGCAGGCGGAACGGCGTCTGCGCCCGGCCTGTTCACGACGGCGCTGGCGCCGAACGCCGACGCGACCGTGCGATTCGCCGTCAGCGGTGATGCGGACGCGACGGCGGGAGCGAACGGCAAGCCTGGTTTCAACGGCTTCGAGACGTACGGACGGATGGCCGCCGAGGCCAACGACTTCAATGTGAACCTCGGAGACACGATCTATTCCGACTCCGAGCTCGCCGGCTCCCCACCGGCGCTGACGCGAGCGCAGAAATGGGAGAAGTACCGGCTCGGCCTGGCGCTCGCTCCACTGCGTCGTCTTCGTGCGGGGACCGCGCTCTACAGCCACTGGGACGACCACGAATTCGTCAACGACTTCACGCGGGCCGAGCACGGAGCCGCCATTTACACCGCAGGGATGCAGGCGTTCCGCGACTACGCGCCGGTCTCGTACACGTCCCGTACCGGGCTGTACCGCACTGTTCGCTGGGGCAGGAACCTCGAGCTCTTCTTCCTCGACGAACGCTCGTTCCGCAGCTCGAAGGCGACCCTGGCGTGCGCCGGCGATCTCGCGCCCACCGCGCCGGCGGCGGTGCGTCAGGCGTTCACGGCCCTTGCACCGGCTCTCGCGCAGCCCGTGCCGCAGACGTGTCTCGACGCGCTCGCCGACCCGACGCGAACGATGCTCGGCGCCGCCCAGTATCGAGCCTTCGTGCGTGCGATCCGCTCGTCGGAGGCGCGCTGGAAGGTCGTGCTCAACGAGGTACCTCTGATGCAGCTCTACGCCCTTCCCTACGATCGCTGGGAGGGCTACGGGGCCGAGCGCGCGCGGCTGCTCGCAGATCTCTCCGGCGTCGAGAACGTCGTCGTCCTGACGACGGACGCCCACGCCCATCTGATCGGCCCGATCCGCACCTCCACCGTGGAGGCGGGCGGTCCCGTCTCGACCGGGATCTGGGAGGTCGTCACCGGCCCGGTCGCCACCAACACCTACGCGAGGGAGATCGACGCCTTTCTCGGAGCCGCGGGCTCGGGAGACTTCGTCACGTCGCTCTTCTTCAAGCCTGCGCCGCCACGTGGGCTCGGACTTCGCTGCGCCGCGACCGACGCGTACGGGTACGCGCAGGTGACGGTCACGGCAACCACGCTCCGCATCCAGCCGAAGGCTGCCGGGGGTGGGCCGGTCGTCGAGAAGACCGGCGGTCGTTGTCTCCCGCTGGTTCTGCGTGCGAGCTGACGCGCTCGGCCGGTGAGCGGCGCGGGACGATACCGCGAGCTCCTCGCGCGACCGCACGCGAAGCCGCTGCTCGCCTGGTCGATGCTCGGACGCCTCCCGCTCGGGATGACTCCGCTCGCCTTGCTGCTCCTGCTCCGCGCCGAGGGAGAGAGCTACGGAGCTGCGGGAGCGGCCGTCGCCGCGTACGCCGTCGCCGTGGGTGTGGGCGCCCCCGTCGCCGGTCGGCGCGTCGACCGGATCGGCCCCTATCCGGTCCTGCGTCTCAGGGCCGTCCTCTACTTCGTGCTGCTCGGCGCCGTGGTCGTGCTCGCCGTCGCCGATGCCGGCATCGCGTCGATCGCCGCGGTAGCAGCGCTGGCGGGACTTGCCCTCCCTCCGCTCTCGTCGACGGTCAGGATCGTCTGGCCGCGCCTTGCGCCCGCCGAGTTGCGCACGACCGCCTACGCACTCGAGGCGGCGCTCCAGGAGGTCTTCTTCGTCGGCGGGCCTCTGCTCGCCGCGGGGCTCTCCGCGATCGAGCCCGTTGCCGCGCTCGCAGGCGCCGGCCTCGTCAGCCTCGTCGGCGCGAGCGCCACTGCACGGCTACCGCCCGTGCGCGAGACACCACCGTCGCGGTCGGTGCACGCCGGTCTGCTCGGCGCACTCGCCTCCCCGGGCGTGCGGCTCGTAGTGCTCTATGCGGCGACGATCGGGATCGGCTTCGGCGCGGTCGAGCTCGCGATGCCGGCGTTCGCCGAAGCAGAGGGCTCCCGGGAGCTCGGTGGTGTCGCGCTCGCATGCTTTGCCGGAGGAAGCCTCGTCGGTGGGTTGCTCGCCGGACTACGACCCGCCGGCTCGGAACGTCGTCGCTTCCTCTGCGGTGCCATCGTGCTCGCGATCGCGCTGCTCGGTCTCCAGCTTGCCGTGTCGATGAGCACGCTCTATCTCCTCGCGTTCGTCGCCGGCTTGCCGATCGCGCCGACCGTCGCAGCGCTCTACACGCTGATCGACCGCTCGGCACGAGACGGCACGGCAGCCGAAGCGTTCGCGTGGTTCGGAACCGCCGTCTCGATCGGGATCGCGATCGGGGCTGCGGGAGCCGGCGCACTCGTCGACGAGCGGGGTGTCCGCGCCGCGTTCGCCTTGGGCGCCCTACTCGCGTTCTGCGGCGCCGCCCTGGCCTTCGTGCGACGCGGCGTCTTTGCGTCCCACCCCATCGGCCAGCCCGCCATGGGATCTGCGGAGTAGCTTCGCGCCAGGGAGGATTCGAACCCGACCGCCGATGACTCCTGTCGCCATGCGATACAGTCGCGGATCGTCCATGAGCAGCGAAGCCCTTTCCGCATTGCCGACAGCTTCCTCCGACCTCGAGCGGCTCTATCTCGCGATGCTCCGCATCCGCATCTTTGAGGACGCGGTTCTGCGTCTGTTCCTTGCGAACCAGATCGAGGGGACAACCCACCTCTGTCAGGGTCAGGAAGCCGTCCCCGTCGGCGTCTGCGATGCGCTCGCTACCGGCGACGCGGTGGCGGCGACGTATCGCGGGCACGGCGCCGCGCTCGCGCTCGGTGTCGATGCGACACGCTTGCTGGCCGAGCTGCTCGGCCGCGAGAGCGGAACGAACGGCGGGCGCGGAGGCTCGATGAACGTCACCGACCACAACCAGGGCCTCATCGGTTGCTTCGGTATCGTCGGCGGCTCGATCGCCGCTGCGACCGGCGCCGCACTTGCGGCTCAGCTCACGCGCGACGGCTCTGTCGCGGTCGCGTTCTTCGGTGATGGAGCGGTCAACCAGGCCTACTTCCACGAGTGCCTCAACTTCGCGGCTGTGCGCGCGCTGCCCGTGCTCTTCGTTTGCGAAAACAACCTCTACGGCGAGTGGACGCCCATGGCGACCGTCACCGCGGGAGCCGACATCGCGGGTCGCGCAGCGGCGTATGACATGCCTGCCGCGAAGATCGACGGTAACGACGTGCTCGCCGTTCGGGCCGCGGCGGCGAATGCCGCAGCTCGCGCGCGCCGCGGTGGGGGACCGACTCTGCTCGAGTGCCTGACCTACCGTCACAAGGGTCACTCGAAGGTCGATCCAGGCGTATATCGGCCGTCCGAGGAGGTCGACGCGTGGCTCGCTCGCGACCCGCTCCCTCGTCTTGCCGCGCGACTCGACGACGACGCGGTCGAGCGTGCCCACGACGAGGCCGAGGCGGAGCTCGAGCGCGTGCTCGAGACAGCGACCGCGGCCGCGTACCCGGCACCCGACACGCCGGCTACCGCGATCAAGGTTTCGCATGACCCGAGCGTCCGTATCACCCAAGGCCACGCGTGAGGACGGTCACCTACCGCGAGGCGGTGCGCGATGCGCTCGCCGAGGAGCTCGCGCGCGACGATCGCGTCGTGCTTCTCGGCGAAGATGTTTCGCTCGGCGGCGTTTTCAACGCCACACCCGACCTCCAGGCCAGGTTCGGCCCCGACCGGGTGATCGATACGCCGATCTCCGAGCTCGCTTTCACCGGGGCGGCTTTCGGCGCAGCCGTTCGTGGTCTCCGCCCTGTCGTCGAGATCATGTTCGGGGACTTCCTCGGTCTCGTGGTCGACACGCTCGTCAACCAGTCGTCAAAGTACTGGTACCTGACGAACGAGCAGACGAGCGTGCCACTCGTCGTGCG
Organism: Gaiella sp.; assembly: GCA_051003695.1. Classification (GTDB taxonomy): domain Bacteria; phylum Actinomycetota; class Thermoleophilia; order Gaiellales; family Gaiellaceae; genus Gaiella. The sequence goes on from JBPCLB010000127.1 coordinate 13,066, forward strand.
CAGCGCCGTCGGCGCCGGTGCGCGCCTGGGCGCGTGTCACTCGCAGACCCCGACCTCGCTGTTCATGGGCGAGCCAGGACTCACGCTCGTCGCGCCCGCTACCCCGGCGGACGCGAAGGGGCTGCTCAAGTCGGCGATTCGCGACGACAACCCCGTCGTCGTCTTCGAGCACAAGCTCCTCTACGGGCGCAAGGGGGAGGTCGCGGACGGTGACGATGCTCTCGTCCCGCTCGGTCGTGCCGCGGTACGGCGGTCGGGTGCGGATGTGACGATCGTCGCCGCGCTGCGTGCGGTCGAGATCGCGCTCGAGGCGGCGGAGACTCTCGCCGCGGAGGGCATCGACGCCGAGGTGATCGACCTGCGTACCCTTCGGCCACTGGACGCGACGACGATCGCCGCGTCGGTTGCGCGCACCGGTCGACTCGTCGTGGTGGAGGAAGGCCCCCCGACCGGCGGGTACGCAGCCGAGGTCGTCGCGGCGGCTGTGGAGCTTGCGGGCCCTGTCGCCGCGCGGCGCGTGACGATGCCCGATCTGCCGATCCCGTTCGCACCGACGCTCGAGGACGCGGCGCTGCCATCCACGGACGCTGTGACGGCGGCTGTGAAGTTCCTCACGCAGTAGTCCGCCGATGCAAAGGTCGCACGTTCGCGCGCAACGGAACGCGACCCTCTAATCGATCGTCTCGTAGAACACGCGCTCGCGCCCCTCGAGCCGCGGGATCGCGTCCCCAAAGCCGTGCTGCGCGAAATGCGCCGATTCGCCGTGCGCCTTGTAGGCCGTCTCGTTGTCGTAGATCTCGTAGAAGAAGAACACGCGTTGATCGTCCGGATCGCGGTTCGGCTGATAGAAGCGGCACCCGGGCTCGGCTCGTGAGAGCGGGATCAGCGCCTGGATCGCTGCGAGCACCGCGTCCTCCTCTCCTTCCTTTGCCGTCCACTTGGCTGTCACGACGTATCCCATGGGTCATCCTCCTTTGTGGCCGATTCGATTGCGGAGCACACCGATTCCCTCGATCTCCAGCTCGACGAGATCGCCTGCCCGGAGCCACCGGTCGAGCTCCATCCCCGAGCCTCCGGCAGCGGTTCCCGACCCGATCACCTCCCCGGGATAGAGCGTTTGGCTCTGCGACGCGTAGGCGATGAGCTCCGCGAAGGTGTGGTGCATGTTCGCGGAGGTGTCTTCACCCCATGTCTCGCCGTTGACTCGCACCGACATCCGAGCGCTCGTCCCGTCGAGCTCGTCAGCCGTGACGATGCACGGCCCGAGCACATTGGAGCCGTCCCAGTCCTTCGCTTTCGCAGGCCCCATGCCGATCGGAAGCTCGCGCGTCTGCGTGTCTCGGGCCGACATGTCGTTCCAGATCGTCCATCCGAAGACGTAACTCATGGCGTCCTCCGCGCGTATGTCCTTCCCCTGCCTGCCGATCACCGCCGCAAGCTCCAGCTCGTGATCGAGTCGATCCGAGTACGCGGGCCATGGGATCTCGTCGTCGGGGCCGATCACCGTGTCGGGCATCCCCTTGTAGTAGGCAGGCACGTCGAACCACTCCGGTGCAATGTCCCGCCCCAGACGGGGCATGACGTTGTCGAGGTGCCCCTTGAACGTCAGGAAGTCGCGGAGGCTGCGAGGTCGCAGCGGCGCCAGCAGCCGTCCCGCGGCGACCGCGGTTCGGTCCCCGACCGGCGCGCCGGCCTCGATGAACGCGACCATGTCGCCTTCGAAGCCGACGTCGAGGATCGCGTCGCCCTCGAGCAGCCCGATACGCGGCCCGGCGCCGGCTACGTAGGTGACGAGCTTCACGGGGCCACCACCGAGGCCTGCCCCACCGCATCGAGGATCTTCAGGTAGGAACCGCAGCGGCAGAGGTTTCCGGCCAGGGCCTCCTTCGTTTCGCTCGCGCTCGGCGTGGGATTCTCGTCGAGCAGTCCCCGCACGGCGACGACGAACCCGGGCGTGCACCAGCCGCACTGGTATGCGTGCGTCTGGGCGAAGGCGGCCACGACGGGATCGTCGGCCAGCCCTTCCGCGGTGACGACGATGCTCCCGTCGACGAGCGGGGCGAGCATCAGGCAGCCGGAGACCGGGCGACCGTCGACGAGGACGGTGCAGGAGCCGCACACTCCGATCCCGCACGTCTCCCTGACGCTTCGCAGGCCGAGACGGCGGAGGACGGCCATCAGCATCTCGTCGGGCTCGACGGTGACTGTCTGGTTGTCCCCGTTGAGGGTGAGGGTGACGTTCATGTCGAGACCTTCGCCCGAGGCTCGACGTGCTCGGTCGTTCGCGCGTCGATCGCCATCAGAACGGCCTCGGCGCTCATCGGAAGCTCACTGAGGTGGATCCCGAGCGATGCCAGCGCGTTGCCGATCGCCGCGGGAACCGGCGGGAGCGCCGTCTCCCCGAGGCCGTGAACTTCGGCCCCGTCCTTCTCGAGCAGCTCGTGTGCGATCGGCGGAAGATCGGCGATCGACGGGATCTCGTAATCCGAGAGATTGGCGTTCGTGACCTGGCCGTCCGCAAACACGACCCGCTCGAAGAACGCGGAGCCCAGCCCCATCACGATCGATCCTTCGTTCTGGAGCTCAGCGCCGGAACGCGAGACGACCGAGCCCGCATAGACGGAGGCGTGCAAGCGATCGACCGAGACGACGCCTGTCTCCTCATCGACAGACACCTCGGCTGCGGCGGCACCCTGGTGCCAGTGCGACGATCCGATGCCCTGACCTGTCTCGGGATCGAGACCACCGTCGTTGACGACCTCGCCGATGCCCCGGGTGCCTCCGGTCGCTCGCAGATCCGCGACCGCGGCTTCGAGAGCGCGACCCATCATGTGCGTCGATCGGCTCGATGTCGTGCGCGTGTCGTACGGGACGAGATCGGTGTCAGGGTCGGGAAAGCACACTTGCTCGGGCGGGACGCCGAGGAGCGTGGCCGCCGTCAGCGATAGGGCGTGGCGGGCGCCCTGACCCATCTCGGTCGTCGCGCAGCGCAGAACGTATCGATCGCCTTCGCGCTCGATCGCGATCGACGCGCGACTCGGTGTTTGCATTCCCTTGAGCAGAACACAGACACCCTTGCCGCGGCGACCTTCGTCCCAGCCGATCGCCTCGGCGCTCGCGCGCAGACACTCCGCGAAGTTGACGTCGTGCATCACCTCGCCGGTCGCGAAGCTGTCGCCGTCCCGGAGCAGGTTCTTCAGCCGGAGCTCGAGCGGATCCAGGTCGAGTCGGGCCGCGAGCTCGTCCATCAGGCGCTCCGACGCCCATACCGCCTGAGTCGCGCCGTACCCGCGGAAGGCGCCGTTCGGCGGATGATTCGTGTAGACGCAGCGCGAGTCGACACACACGTTCGGGATTCGGTATGGCCCAACGACGGTATAGCCGACCTTCTGCGCGACCCCAGGGCCGCAGTCTGCGTAGGCGCCCGTGTCGAGCCAGCAATCGACCCGCTTCGCGACGAGCGTCCCATCGGAGCAGGCGCCGAGCCGGACGTGGATCTCGGCCGGGTGGCGGTTGAGCGTGACCCATTCCTCCTGCCTCGGCAGGACCGCCTTGACCGGACGACCGGCCTTACGGGCCAGCGCCGCCACGATCGCCTCGAGGCGAACGAAGGTCTTGGCTCCGAACGAGCCACCCATCGGCGGGACGATCACCCTGACCTGCTCCTGTGCGATCCCGAAGATCGAGGCGAGATCGGCCCGCACGTTGAACGGCGTCTGCGTGCCGGTCCAGAGCTCGAGCCGGTCGCCGTCCCACCGGGCGATCGCGGCGTGAGGCTCCATCGCCGCGTGTTGGGCAGCCGCCGTCTTGAACGAGCCCTCGACGACGACGTCTGCCTCCGCGAACCCGCGATCGACGTCGCCTGTCCGGATGCTGAAGAGATGGCAGACGTTCGTGCCCGGCTGTGGACGCATACCGAAGTACGCGGCGGGGTTCTCCGACACGTGGAACGTGTCGTGGACGAGCGGAGCGGCCTCGCCCGCAGCCACCACGGCGTCGAACACCGCGGGCAACTCCTCGTACTCCACTTCGATCAGCTCGACCGCCGCTGCCGCCTCGGCGATGGTTGGCGCGGCGACGGCCGCTACGGGGTCGCCGACGTACCGAGCCACCGCGACCGCGAGCACACGCTCGTCGGCGATCTGGCACCCGTACGGGGCAAGGTCGCGGACGTCGTCCGGTGTGAGCACCACCACGTCGTCGGTCACCGCCGACGCATCGACGGAGAGGACGCGCGCGTGCGGGTACGGCGAGCGGAGGATGCGCGCGTGAAGCATCTCGGGCAGCTCGGCGTCGACCGCATAGCGATTCGTCCCCGTCACGATCGAGCGGGTCATCGCGTCCATCCGACCTCCTCGACCGCCCGCCGCACCTCGACCGCGATGATCCGGCGCCGGTACTCGGCGGAGCCTCGGATGTCGTCGATCGGCTCGATCGCCTCGGCGTAGGCGTTGCCGATCTCCGCCGGGTCGGCGAGCCGGCAGATGTCAGGGAAGAACTGCGGGGTGGCGGCGACTGCTCCCACGACGACGCGCAGTCCATCCGCGGCCGCAGCCGCCGCGACACCCACGCACGGGCGGTCCTCGTGGGAGCGAGAGCGGAACTTCCGGTATACGGCTCGGTCGATGCCGCCTGGAATCACGACCTCGGTGATCAGCTCATCGGCCTCGAGCGACGTCTCGTAGTGCCCGAGGATGAACTCCTCGACCGCGATCTCACGAGCACTCCGTGTGCTCCGGAGGGCGACACGAGCCCCGAGCGCGGCCAGCATGGCGGGTGGATCCGAGGCATAGTCGGCATCGCCGAGCACTCCGCCGACCGTCGCCTGGTTCCGAATCCGTGGGCTTGCGACGACGGAGAAGACGTGAGCGACGGCAGGCCAGCGCTCGCGAACGACCGCGGAGCGCTCGACGGCGCTGTGCGTCACGAGAGCCCCGAGCCGCAGGTCGCCGTTGGCGCGAATCCGGTCGAGCCCTGGCACGTGCCGGAGCGCGAGCAGCTTCGACGGGGCGATGAGCCCCTGGTTGAGGAGAATCGCAAGAAACGTGCCTCCGGCGACGACCGTCGCGTCGTCCCCGTGCGCCGCGCGGAGCGCAAGCGCCTCCTCGAGGCAACTCGGAGCGAGCCAGTCAGCCGCCATGACGAACTGCCTCCTCGTAGAGCGGGAGGGCAAGCTCACGTGCCGCGGGCAGCTTGATCCGCTCGAACATCCAGCGGTGCTGGGCGCGAGCCCGTTCGAGATCGCAGTCCCCTCGGCGCGCCCATGCGTAGGGGACGTCGACGTTGACCTCCAGGAACGACACCGAGTCCGCCGCTTGAAGGAGGTCGGCGTCGTGATCTCCGCCGACCTCGTGCAGTTGAACGAGCCGCTGAACCTCCGCGATCGTCGTCTCCGCCGCCTCCTGGCTGCGGAGCCACTCGCCCACGATCCGGGCCGAGCGCTCCGCATGCTCCTTCCGGTACCGGGTGTCGGCCTCCGGAGGAATCGAGAGATCGGGCGTCGGGCCGCCGGGAACGTGGCGCTCCATGTCGTGAGTGAGCGCGGCGACGCGCAGAGGCTCACTCGCCTCGGGCTCGAGTACGAGCAGCCAGTCGGCCGTCCGGCGTAGGTGCTCGGCGTTCCAGTATGGCTCGATCCAACGTGCCGCGCGATCGATCACAGCGTCGTCACCGGCCGCGATTGCAGCAGATACAAGGTGCCGCCGACGATCGCCCATTCGATGTCCTGGGGCGCGCCGAAGTGGCCCTCCAGGGAGTTCCCGGCCTCGACGAGGGTCCGCAACTCGTCCCGCGTGAGCACGCCGCCGTGCACGAGACGCTCGGTCTTGACGTCGCCGTTGCGATCGGCGATGTAGTGATCCGGGGTCACCTCGCCCGAGACGACCTGCTCGCCGAGCCCGTACACCGCCTCGACGAGGACGCGATCGCGTCGCCGCGCCACCGGATCGACTGTGAAGAGGACGCCCGACTTCTCTGCAGCGATCATCGACTGCACGACGACTGCCATCTCGAGATCGTCGAGCGACCCTTTCTGCGAGCGGTAGAACAAGGCTCGCTCGCTGAAGAACGATGCCCAGCACTCGACGACCCGGTCGCAGACGTCGTCCGCGCCTGCGACGTCGAGGAACGTCTCCTGCTGCCCTGCGAAGCTCGCCTCCTCCGAGTCCTCCGCGCAGGCCGACGAGCGAACGGCGACCGAGCCGCCAAGGCGCTCGTAGGCCCCGCCGATTTCTTCCCTCGGCGGCTCCAGGGCGCGGACCAGTCTCTCCGCGCCCTCCCAGTCCAGACCTGTGGCGCACGAACGCAGCGCCTCGGGATCGACACGCGACGCCATCACGTCGGCTCGAATCACGAACCCGGGTGGGACGTTCAAGCCCGCGGCAGTCATCGCCGCGAGGCTCGCGCCCTTGCCGCCGGCGACCCGAACGTCACGACACGCGCTCTCGTCGAACCAGACGACGGATTCAGTCATCGACGATCGCCACGGCGCGAACGGGCGCTGCAGTCGTCCCCATCCACTTCACGGGGAAGACCGAGAGCTTGAAGCCGTGCGGAGGCAGGCTGTCGAGGTTGGTGAGATTCTCCAGGTGCCAGTAGTCCTCGTCCATCATCACGAGGTGGGCCTCCCAGAAGTGCTTTTGCTCGAACATCGCCCAAACGGGCGGATCGAAGGTGATCGCATCGACGCCCATCATCCGCACGCCGTGAGAGATCAGGTGGCGGGTCGCCTCGGCCGTCATGCCGCAATGGTCGGTGCGGTACCGCTCCTCGTCCTGGTAGGCCCCGGCGCCCGTGTGCATCAGCACGATGTCCCGCTCCTTGAGGGTGTAGCCGATCTTCTCGAGCGCCTCGTCGATCTCGTCGGGGAAGATCCGGGAGCCGGACTCCTTGTGCCTGAAATCGAGGACGACGCAGTCCGAGTAGCAGTACTCGAGGGGGATACCCTCGACCCCCGGCGCGTCGGGGCCGCGCAGGTGCTTGACGGCGTCGACGTGTGTTCCGACGTGGTCGTTCTGGGAGATCATGTAGCTCGCCGTCAGCCAGGTGGCGCCGTGCTCGGCCGCGCCGATCCGCTCGGCGAACTCCTCCCATGTCTCGTGGATCCGCATGTCCGGCGGGGGCACGCGGGGGAACGTGAGCATGCCCGGGTGGACGGGCATCGACAGGTCGACCAGGCGGGTCATGGAATCCTTTCCTCCAACAGTGAGCCGAGGACGGCGAAATGGCGACGCATCGCCGCGGCGGCGGCGTCGGGGTCCTTCGCGCGGATCGCAGCGAGGATCGGCTCGTGGATCGCGGCGATCTCCTCGAGCTCGAACCCGATGCTGAGGGTCGTGATCATCGTGCGGCCTTCGATGCGGAGCGACCGCCAGACCTCGCCGAGGATCGAGTTCCCGCACGCGTCGACGATCGTCTCGTGGAAGGCGACGTCCGAGCGCACCTGCTCGTGTCGATCACCGTCCGCCGCGGCTTCCTCCATCGCACCGAGATGGCGCTCCAGCTCCCGAACATCGCCGTCGAGCGCGATCGTCGCCAGCCGCACGGCTACCTCCTCGATCGCCGAGCGAACCGGGTAGATCTCGACGAGCTCCTCGTGGGAGACCTCCCGAACGCGCGCTCCGCGAAACGGCTCGGATTCGACGAACCGCAGGCTCTCGAGCTCGCGCAGTGCCTCCCGCACAGGCACCTGGCTCGTCTCGAACTCCCTGGCGAGCCGCGTCTCGACGAGGCGCTGCCCGGGCTCGTACTCCCCGCTGAGAATGCGTTCCATGATCGCCTCCTTGACGTGCTCCCGCAGGAGGAGGCGCGGAGCCTTCATGCGACGGCGGCTGCGTGCCCGAGAACCTCGACGACGCCGGTCGCGCCGTTGACCCTGACCCGGTCGCCGCTCGCGATTCGTTGTGTTGCGACCGAGGTGCCGACGACAGCGGGCAGTCCGAACTCGCGGGCGACGACGGCGGAGTGCGAGGCGACGCCGCCGGCATCGGTGACGAGACCACCGATCTTCGTGAACAGCACGACCCAGGCGGGGTTCGTCATCTGGCAGATGAGGATCTCGCCGGCCTGCACCTGGTCGAACTCGTCGAGGGATCCGACGACGCGCGCGTTGCCCTCGACCACCCCGGGCGAGCCGGTGAGCCCGTGGATCAGGTTTGTTCGCTCCGGCTGCTTGCGGTGGAACTTCTCGGGGAAGCCCCAGAGCGTGTAGTACGGGAACGCGAGCTGCGCCTCGGTCGCCGTGCCGATCCACTCGGGTGGGCGAACGGCGAAGCTGCGCTCACGGTCGTCGCGGCGATCGCCGACCAGCGCCCTCGCAGCGAACGCCGTCTGGGTTGCCGTGAGGACGCGGAGCTCGTTGTAGCGAAGGAACATCACGTCCTCGGGATCGTCGAGCGCACCACCCTCGACGAGCCGCCTGCCGATCGCGACGAGCACCAGGCGGACGTACGCGTTGGTGGCCTGATCGATGTAGAAGTGGTGATCCGGTGTGAGCGGGTTCATCCGCAGCGACAGCTCGAGGGCCCGCTCGAGCTTCTCCCGCCCGCCAAACTCGGAGACGTCCCCGAGGAGGTCGCTCTTCGCAGCCTCGAGGTCGTCCTTTACCGCGGCGAGCGTCGCCGGGAAGTCGTAGTCGGTCTCGAGGTAGCCACGGACGGTCTCGACGATCGGCGCCGGATTCTCGCGCCACGTCGGGTAGACGAACTCGTGCGACCAGATCGACTTGTTTCCGAACTCCCTGCGATACGGGTCGAGCCGCTCGGCGACGAAGCGGCGACCCCGGTCGGATCCCTCGAGCGCGCGCAGCACCTGGCCGGCGGTCTCCCAGGCGAACGCGCTCGCGAGCTCCGCATCCTGCTTGATCTCCTCCTTCATCTGCCAGAGCGCCTCGATCGCGTCCCAGTTTCGGTCCGCGACCGAGCTCTGGAGTCGACCGACGAGCGTGGGGTCGACCTCGCCCTTCACCTCGGCGATCGTGCCGTTCAACCCGATGGTTGCGGAGAACTGCGCGAAATTCAGCATCCAGTGGATCTTCCAGTGGCGATCGTGGATGTCGATCGCATCCTCGAGGAGGACTGCGAGCTCGACGAGCGACGGCTCCCGGTCGAGAGCGGCGTCGAGGTGGGCGAAGTTGCGCTCGATCTCGGGCCGCAGGCGATCGCGCCACCAGTCGAGAAAGTTCTCGGAGTAGTGGGGGAGGACGGCGCCGAGATACGCGCCGATCCCGCTGACCCACTCGCCTCGAGGAACACGGGCGACATAGCGAGCCTGATACTCGCTCGACTCGACGTGCACGTCGGCGTCTGCGGGGACCGCCGCGTGGTACACATAGCCGTTGACGTTCTTGACCAGCCAGTCCGACGCGAACGGCGTCCCGAACCGGCGGAACATATGATCGCACGTCAGCCACCAGCCTCCGATGTCGAAGAACATCGGCGACACCGGGTTCGGGATGTGGAGGTCGTCGAGGATCCAGAG
>JBPCLB010000128.1:0-6712 GCA_051003695.1 Gaiella sp.
ATCGTCCGGACCCAACCAGTCAGGGTGGCGCGCGGGTGAGCGCTGGTCGATCCCGGCGGGCAGCGAGCGCATCTCGGCCACCTGCTCGGTCACCTTCCGGCCCATCAGATGGCCCCCTAGGCCGACCTTGCAGCCCTGGCCGATGAAGAACTCGATCCCATCGGCCAGCATCAGGTGGTGCGGGTTGAACCCGTACCGGCTCTGGATCACCTGGTAGTACCACTTGGTGGAAAGGTCGCGCTCGGGCGGGATCATCCCGCCCTCGCCCGAGCAGGTCGCGGTCCCCGCCATCGACGCACCCTTCGCGAGCGCCATCTTCGCTTCGAGCGACAGCGCACCGAAGCTCATCCCGGTGATGTAGACGGGGATGTCGAGCTCGATCGGATGCTTCGCAAACCGCGCGCCGAGGACGGTCTTCGTCTCGCATTTCTCGCGGTAGCCCTCGATCACGAAGCGCGTGAGCGTGCCGGGGAGGAAGACGAGCTCGTCCCAGTGCGGGATCTTCTTGAAGATCGAGAACCCGCGCATGCGGTAGCGCCCGAGCTCGGCCTTCATGTGGATGTCGTTGATCACCTCGGGCGTGAAGATCCGGCTGCGACCGAGGACCTCCTTCGTGCCTGGAGCTTCGTCAGCCATCTAGATCACCAGCTTCTTCTCGGAGGGCTCGAGCGAGTCGTAGTTGTACAAGACCTTGCCGCACACGAACTTCTGCAACTCGGGCGGCTCGCCGAGCCCGTAGATCCGGAACTTTCGCTCGATCAGCTCGGTGTCGGAGTCGGTCCATTCGCCCGGGACGCAATCGATCCCGAGCGACTTGACGGAGCCGCCGACGTAGATCGTTCCGTCGTACATCGAGTCGCCGAGCCCCGGGCCGGCGTCGCCGAGGATGATCTGGCGCCCGCGCTGCATCATGAACCCGGTCATCGAGCCGACCGAGCCGCAGACGATGATCGTGCCGCCCTTCTGGTCGATTCCCGTGCGCGCGCCGACGCGGCCCTTGACGACGAGGTCGCCGCCGCGCAGCGCGGCACCCGTCAGCGAGCCTGCGTTGGACTCGACGACGACGACACCGCTCATCATGTTCTCGCAGGCCGACCAGCCGACGCGGCCGTCGATCGTGATCTCCGGCCCGTCGATGATGCCGCAGCCGAAGTAGCCGAGCGAGCCCTTGAAATGGATCTTGCAGCGAGTCAGGATCCCGACGCCGAGCGAGTGCTTTGCGCCCGGGTTCTCGACCGTGGCCTCGGTGAGGCCCTCCTCGTAGAGGAGGCGTCGCAGCTCGAGATTGATCTGTCGCGTGCTCAGGTTCTTCGCGTCGAAGGTCGCTGCGTCGCCGTCGATCTCCGCGACGTGTGGCGCCTCCGCGAAGGGCTCGGACAGCCCGCGGGCGTCGTAGCTGATCGTTTTCTCGCCTACCGTTGCCACACCAGCACCTCGCGCTCGTAGGGATCGTAGGTCTCGATCTCGCGGTCGAGCAACTGCCGAATTGCGATCTCCTCGGAGGCGATCGCGACGAGATCGTCCGATTCGTAGAGCACGAGCGGCTTGGCGGCGAGCTCGTCCTTCGCGACGCCGAGCGCATTGTCGGTGACCGCGATGTAGGTGAAGACCCCGTCGAGCTCATCGAGCGAGGCATGCATCGCCTGCTCGAGCGAGTCGCCGCCGCTCATCCGCTCGGCGAGGTAGACGGCGATGATCTCCGAGTCGCATTCGGACATGAAGCGATGCCCCGACCGCTCGAGCCGGCGCCGCCACCCGAAGTAGTTCGTCAGCTGCCCGTTGTGCACGACGGCGACATCCGAGAACGGATAGGCCCAGTACGGGTGCGCGCCGGCGATGTCGACCTCGGATTCCGTTGCCATCCGAACGTGACCGATCGCGTGCGTCCCGTTGAAGGAGTCGAGCCCGTACTGTCCGCCGACCGTCTCCGCGTCGCCGAGATCCTTGACGATCTCGAGCGAGCGCCCGATCGAGAGCACCTCCGCCTCGGGGATGTCCTCGACGATGTCCGCGAGACGCTTCAGGTCACCGTCGTAGTGGAAGGAGACACGAAACGCGTACGGCGTCTCCTCCTCGACCTCGTCGATCTCGGCCCCCATCCTGGCGAGCCGGTTCTCGACCTCGACGCGGTGCCGCCGCAACCGCTCCTCGTACTCGAAGTCGCGCGGCGTGTTCGCGTCGGCGAGCTTGTACCGCATCACGAGCGTGCCGTCGGCGGCGGCGCCGTAGAGCGCATACCCGGTCGAGTCGGGCCCACGGTGCTTCATCGACTGGAGCATCCGCGTCATCTCGTCGCCGATCGGGTGCGTCGACCCGTCGCGATAGATGATCCCCGCGATCCCACACACTGTTCAGTCCCCGAGCGTCGCCTCCGCAGGAGCGGAGCCGACGCCGGGGTTCACCCCGCTTCGGCGTTCGCTCGCTGATTGACATTCGCTCCTGATCCCGCGACTTCCGGCTCGCTGAGGCCGCCGTGCCTTCGGCGCTCCTCCTGCCCCATAACGGCAATTCATCTACAGACTCCCTTTCTTCGGCTCCTCTAGGAGGATCGACGGCGTCTACGGCAGGACGTCGAGATACTCCTTGACGTCCCAGTCGCTGACCGTGGCGCAGTAGCGCTCCCACTCGTCTCGCTTGTAGTGCATGAACACACGGTAGAGGTCGCCGGGCATCGCGGCGCGGATCACCTCGTCGGCCTCCAGCGCGTCGAGCGCAGCGCCGAAGTTCATCGGGATCTTCTCGACCTGCTTCCCGGCCTTCATCGCCTCGTAGATGTTCCGCTCCTCCGGCTCGCCCGGGTCGAGCTTCCGCTCGATGCCGTCCGCCATCGCCGCGATCAGCACCGCCATCGAGAGATACGGGTTGACGGCCGAGTCGACCGAGCGGTACTCGAACCGTCCAGGTGCCGAGACCCGCAGCGCGGTCGTCCGGTTCTGGTAGCCCCAGTCGGCGAAGACGGGAGCCCAGAACCCCGTGTCCCAGAGCCGACGGTACGAGTTGACGGTCGACGCCGTCACCGCCGTGAGCGCGCCGAGGTGCTCGAGGATTCCGCCGATCGCATGGAGGCCCACCTGGCTCGGCTTCTGACGATCGTCGGTCTCGGGCTCGAACGCGTTCCGATCGCCTTCCCAGAGCGAGATGTTGTGGTGACACCCGTTCGCCGAGACGCCCATGAACGGCTTGGGCATGAAGCACGGAAACGCCCCGAGCTCGCGGCCCACCTGGCGACAGATCTGACGGAACGTCGAGAGATTGTCCGCGGTGATCTCAGCCCGGTCGAAATTGAAGTTGAGCTCGATCTGTCCGGGCGCGTCCTCGTGGTCGCCCTGGATCATGTCCAGTCCCATGGCCTGGCCGTACTCGATCACCTTGTGAATGATCGGCTGAAGCTCCGAGAACTGGTCGATGTGGTAGCAGTAGGGCTTCGTCACGCCGTCGACGTCGGGCGTGCCGTCCTCCTTCAGCTTCAGCCACATCATCTCCGGCTCTGTGCCGGCGCGTAGATGCAGACCCGTGCTCGCCTCGAACTCCGCCTGCAGCCGGATCAGATTGGAGCGACTGTCCGACGTGAGCACCCCGCCCGGGTCCTTGCGCTCCTCCCTGTTGCGAAAGCAGCGACACCAGACCCGCGCGACCTTCGCGTCCCACGGGAGCGCCATGAACGTCTCCGGCTCCGGTAGACCGACGAGCTCCGCCGCCTCGGGGCCATAGCCGATGTAGTCGCCGTGGCGATCGACGAACAGGTTCGCGGTCGCGCCGTAGACGAGCTGGAAGCCGTTCGCGGCAATCTTCTCCCAGTGGACCGCCGGAACACCTTTGCCCATGATTCGCCCCGTGACCGAAGGGAACTGGTAGTAGACGTAGGTGATGCCCAGACGGTCGATCTGATCGCGAACCTGGCGGACTGCACCTTCGCGACCCTCGCCACTGACGAACACCTCGAGATCGGTCGGCACCACGGCCCTCCTTTGGGACGATTCGGGTCGCCTCGCGCGGCGATCACGTCCCGGCGCGGAGTCGATCGGTGGTTTAGGGGACGAGTATCTACGCTCGCGGTCGCCGGGTGTCAAGCGAACGTTGCCGCTGATGCAATAGCCTTTCATTCTCGACCCGACAGGCCCTTGACGAGGTCGCGCGGGTAGCCTGACGCGATGCCCGACCCCCGCGCGGAGGTGCTCACCGCAGAGCAGAAGGCCGCTCTGCAAGCCGAGCTGATGGAGCTGGAGGGCCCGAAGCGCGCCGCCGCAATCGAGGCGATCGCAACGGCACGCTCGTTCGGCGATCTCTCCGAGAACTTCGAGTATCACGCCGCGAAGAACGAGCAGGGCTTGCTCGAAGCCCGGATCGCAAAGCTCCGCCAGCGGCTCGGCAACGCCGTGGTCGTCGAGCATTCGACCGACGAGCACGTCGGCCCGGGCTCGCTCGTGGAGATCGAGGACGAGGACGGGCAGCTGCTCGAGCTCACGATCTCGTCGGCCGCAGGCGGTGTGTCCTCGGATTCGCCCCTCGGTGTGGCCCTGATGGGCGCGAGGGTCGGCTCGGTGGTCGAGGTGGCCGCGCCACGTGGCGCGTGGAAGGCCACCGTGCGCTCGATTCGCCTCTCCTGAGCGACGCCGACTGTTCGACCGTTCGCTCTTTGCGGGTTTTACGGCATGCTGCAGCCTCGACCGGCGTTGGCAGAGGTGTAGTCTCCTCCCATCTGAGCCGGTGGGCCTTCGGGTTCGCCGGCTCAGTGTCTTTTCGCCCAGTGTCGGGGAGCGCTAGGCGAGAAGCTCGATCAGGCGTGCGGCGTAAGCCGGCGCCGACGGCTGGTGCTCGTGGCGGAAGAATGCGAACACGACCTCGTCTCGGCGAAGGCACTCGCGAATCGAGGCGGCTGCTCGCTGCAAGCGGTCGTCGTCGTACGGGGGATCGCGAAACCGGACGTACCGCCACGATGACGGCGTCTCGAGATCGTCGACGCGGACGGCCCCGTCCGCACGGAGTCGAGCCTCGATTCCCGCCCACGACGGATCGCGAAGGTCGAGCGCCCAGCGGAGCGCCGGGTCGGTCGAGCCCAGGAGGAGCTCGACGAGCCCGTCGTCCCGGGGCGTCTCGACCACGAGCCGGACGCAGCCGAGCCGATTACCGAGCGCTAGCACGGACTCCTGCAACGTGTCGAGCCGCCGCAGCGCGTGGGGTGGGGCCTTGACGGCGAACGTGAAGCCGGTCGGAACGAGTGCCGCCCAGCGCCGGAACTGCTCCGCTGACGGCAGCCGGTAGCCGGTGCTGTTCAGCTCGACCGTCGCCAGTCGTGTCGCGTAGAAGGCGAGGAAGTCCGCCGGGTCGGAGTCGGCGGGATAGAAGCCCGGGCGCCAGGACGGATACGACCAGCCGGACGTGCCGACATGTAGGCCCTCTAGACTCGATCTCGTGGCGCTGATGGAGCAGGTCATACCCGACAACGTCGTCCCTGTGCTCGACCACGGTTTCCTTGCGCTCGACGCTGTGCTCGCCTCAGATCTCGCGGTGGTCAACGGAGCGAGAGTTTCGTTCAACGAGGAGTCCGGCGAGTTCACGGAGCGCGAAGCCGGCCTCATTCGCTTCCTCGTCCGCGAACGGCACGGATCGCCGTTCGAGCACGGGTACTTTCGTTTCCTCGTCAAAGCTCCGCTCTTCGTCGTGCGGGAGCACAACCGTCACAGGAGCGGGCACAGTTTCAACGAGTGGAGCGGGCGTTATTCGAGGATGGAGCCCGAGTTCTACGTCCCGGACAACGTGCGAACTCAAGTGGGGAAGCCGGGCGCGTACACGTTCGAGCCCGTCGACGACGAGACCCGGACGATGGCGAGGAACGAGATCGAGCAGAACGCGCGCTCGGCGTTCGCGTCCTACGACCGCATGCTCGATCGCGGCGTCGCGAAGGAAGTCGCACGTTCGGTGCTCCCCCTCTCCACCTACACGAAGTACTACTGGAGCTGCAACCCCCGCAGCCTGATGCACTTCTGCGGACTGCGGAACGACGACGCTGCGCAGTACGAGATCCGGCAATACGCAGCCGCCGCGGAGTCGTTCTTGCAGGCGGCGATGCCTGTGACGCACGCTGCGTTCCTGGCGAACGATCGCCGCAGTCCGTAGGCGCCGAACCCGTCCCGTCCCGGCCCCGCGCTAGACCGTCTCGGTCCGGAGCACGAACGCCTCAGAGCCCGTCTCGACGACGACCCAGCCTGTGAACTCCCTCAATGGGTACGGCGCGTTGAGCGAGACCGTCGTCGAGCTCTCCGTGACGACGAAGGCGCCACACGGCTCCGCGAGCTCCCCGTCCTTCGTCAGCCAGAGCTCGTACGTCCTGCCCTCACCAAGCGGTGGCAAGCCGTCGACGTCGAGCCGCATCGGCCAGTTTCCCGCTTCATCCCTCGGCAGCAGCGCGAGCTCCGCCTCTGCACCGCCCGGGCCGCTCATCGCGAGGAGGCGGTCCGTTTGCTCGCCGCCGCCCCCACCAACGAGATAGCCGACACCGAACAGCACAGCCGCTGCGAGCGCAGCCGCCATGCTCAGCGTGGACCGGTACCGACGGTGGAGGGGGGTGAACCGAGCAGTCGGCTCGAGTGGTGCGGCCGCGAGCGACGGCGGCAGCTCGACCAGTGGCCCTGCGGCGAGGAGGAGCTCGTGGACGCGCTCGAATCGCGCGCGCTCCTCGGGCTCGAGATCGTCGCCCACGAGCGACGACAAG
>JBPCLB010000129.1:0-6221 GCA_051003695.1 Gaiella sp.
GATGGCGACCGACGGGATCAAGCGCTCCGGCCGCTCGACGCAGGGCGTGATCGTGATGCGGCTCAGGGAAGGCGAGCACGTCTCGACGCTCGCCCCGGTCGTCGGCTCGGACGAGGACACCGACCCGGTGACAGACGTCGTCACTGCAGTGGGATCACTCCCAGACGTGGACTTCGAGCCTGGCGTTGTCGAGACCGACGATGGCGGCGACGACCTCTGAGGGAGCCCCGTGGTTTGCGCTCGCGTACCTGATTCGAGCCAGGTACGTCCGGCCGCCCGCGGCGACCGCCCTCGCATGCGCACTCATCCGACGAAGCGACGTCTGACGGGTCAGTCGACGAGCGCGACCGCGACGATGATCCCGAGCACCACCGCGGCAAGGACGATCAGCCCTTCGACGACGAGCATTCCCGCGGGCCGGAGCTCGCCGTCCGTCCGACGCCGCCGGCTCCGCGAGGCGGCGTAGGCGAGCGGCGACAACGCGAGGATCACAACGGCGATCCCGGCGACGAGACGCAGCTAGCCGCCTCCGACTCGGTCGCTCTTCTTCTGCCCCAGCGACTCGAGGAACTCGATCGGGATCGGGAAGACGATGGTCGAGCTGTTTTGCGCACCGATCTCGAGCAGCGTCTGCAGGTACCGCAGCTGCACCGTGATCGGCTCTTGCGCCATCACGGCCGCTGCGTCCTTCAGCCGCTCGGAGGCCTGATACTCGCCCTCGGCGGAGATCACCTTTGCACGCCGCTCGCGCTCGGCTTCGGCCTGGCGGGCCATGGCGCGTTGCATGTCGCTCGGGATCTCGACGTCCTTGACCTCGACGATCGAGACCTTGATTCCCCAGGGCGACGTTGCCTCGTCGATGATCGTCTGGAGGATCTGGTTGATCTTGTCGCGTTCGGAGAGCAGCTCGTCGAGCATGTGCTGCCCGAGCACAGAACGCAGAGTGGTCTGCGAGATCTGCGAGGTGGCGACGAGGTAGTTCTCGACCTGGACGATCGCGGCCTTCGGCTCGACGATGCGGAAGTACGCGACGGCGTTGACGCGCACCGGCACGTTGTCCCTCGTGATCACCTCTTGCGGCGGCACGTTGAGCGTGATCGTGCGCAGATCGACCTTGACCATCCGGTCGATCACCGGGATCAGCAGGAAGAGGCCCGGCCCCTTCGGCTGCGGGAGCAACCGGCCGAGCCGGAAGATCACGCCACGCTCGTACTCGCGCGCGACCTTGACCGTCGCGAAGAGGAGCATGATCAGGAGCAGGGCGACGACGGCGATCACGATCAGCGCGACGTTCACGTGGGAATCCTTTCGGTCGGGGTGGAGGCGACGACGAGCTCGAGCCCGTCCTCGACTGACTCGACGGTAACGGTTTCGCCTGGCATGAGTGGGCGGCCGCCCGAGTCACGCGCCCGCCAGAGCTCGCCGTTGACGTGGACATAGCCGTCACGCCGGACCCGAGCCTCTGTCCCGACGAGCCGGTCGACGCTCACCTCGACCGGGTTCTGTCGCGCTCGGGCGACCCTCTGCAGCGCAACTCCGAGAAGGAGCGCCAGGGTGAGAGCGACCGACACGGCCGTCCACAGCGAGACCTGATAGCTCTCGCCGGCGGGGTCGAAGAGCAGGAGCGCGCCGATCACGAACGTCACCCCGCCAGCGAGCGTCAGCGCCCCGTGGCTCGGCACGAAGGCCTCGGCAACCCAGAACCCGGCGGCCAGCAGCAGGAGGAGGACACCGGCGACGGAGACCGGAAGCACCTGGAGCCCGTAGAGCCCGACGAGGAGCGAGATCGCGCCCACCGTCCCGGGCAGCACGAGACCGGGGCTGTAGAGCTCGACGAGCAGCCCGACGAGGCCGAGCGAGAGCATCAGCGTGATCACGTTCGGATCGACCAGCAGGTCGAGCGCTCGCTTCCAGAGCGACATCTCGGTACGCTCGATGCTCGCCCCGCCCGTGCGCAGGGTGAACCCCTTCGGCTTGGTCACCCGGCCGTCGATCGCTGCGAGCAGCGCCGGGACAGTGGGCGCGACGAGATCGACGATGTCCTTCTCGAGCGCTTCCCTCGCGCCGAAGTTGGCCGCCTCCCGGACCATCGCCTCCGCCGCGTCCGGGTTGCGTCCGTGCTCGCGGGCGAGCTCCGAGATGTACGCAGCGGCGTCGTTCACGACCTTTCGCCGGAGATCCTTCGAGATGTCCTCACCGCTGGTCGAGATCGGTGTCGACGAGCCGATGTTCGTCTGTGGCGCCATCGCAAGCACGTCGGCGGCCTGGCCGATCACTGCGCCCGCCGAGTCGGCGCTCGAACCGGACGGGGCGACATAGACGATCACCGGAACTCGCGACGCGAGCATCGACTTGACGAGCTCGCGCATCGACGAGCCGAGCCCGCCGGGCGTGTCGAGCTCGACGACGACGGCGTCGTAGCCCTCGCGCACACCCCGTGCGAGCACGTCCTGCAGGTATCCCTGCGTCACCGGGTTCACGTCGTTGTCGAACTCGGCGACGAGCACGCGCGGTTGCCCGCCACCCGCTCCCGATGCAGCCCCGACGAGGAGGAAGGCACCTGCCAAGACGGCAGGCACAAGCAAAAAGACCCGCAAAAGCGGCACCGTCACGTCTGTGAGGATTGTATCAACGGCGGCCTCGTCCCTTGCCTCCGATCGTCCGATACGTCACTCTGGAAGACCTCGATGCGCCGCCTCGCCCTCTTTACAGCCTTCGTAGCCCTTGTCGTCGCTCCCGAGCATGCACTCGGCGGGCCAGCGACGATCGCGCGCCACGACGGGCCAACACCTGGGGCGCGCTCACTGGCGTCGAGCTCACGACCGTTTCAGCTCGTCGGCGTCCACTGGCGCGGGCCGGGCGCGGTCGACGTGCGCTGGCGTGGGCGGGCCGGGTGGAGCGACTGGCTCAGGGTCGCCGAGGACGACGACGGGGCGCCACCCGCGGGGTGGCGGATCGGAGTCCCGACCTGGGTCGGCAGCGCGAGCGCCGTCCAGACGCGGCGGGTCGGCCGGGTGACTCGCGTGCGCACGTTCACGGTGAGGAGCTCGATCGTACGAGTTCCGCTCCGTGCGGTCGCCGCTGCGGGGGCGCCGGCGCTCGTCTCGCGCGCGGCCTGGCTCGCGGACGAGTCGATCCGCAAGGGTGAGCCCGACGTCGCTCCGGTCCTGCGGATGGCAAGCGTCCACCACACGGCCGGAACGAACAGCTACACACGGGCCCAGGCGCCGGCGGTCGTGAGGGCGATCCAGCTCTACCACGTGAAGGCGAACGGCTGGAACGACATCGGCTACAACGCGCTCGTCGACCGCTTCGGCACCGTCTACGAGGGTCGCCACGGCGGTGTCGAGGCGAACGTCGTCGGTGCGCATGCGCGGGGCTTCAACACGGGGTCGTTCGGGATCGCCGTGATGGGCGACTTCCGCACCGTTGACCCGCCCGCGGAGGCGCTCGACGCCCTCGTGCGCACGCTCGCCTGGCGCCTCGACCTCGCCCATGTCGACCCGCTCGGCACGTTCAACGGCATCTCGTCCGGGAACGAGCGGTTCAACCCGGGCGTGCCCGTCTTCCTCCGGGCGATCTCGGGGCACCGTGACACCGGCCTCACGACATGTCCGGGCGAGCGTCTGTACGGGCAGATCCCCGACCTGGCTCGCAAGGTCGCCGCGCGCGGCCTGCCGAAGCTCTACGCGCCGAGCCTCGACCGTGACGAGGCAGGCGGGACGCGATTCACAGCGCGCGTCTCGAGCGCGCTTCCCTGGACGGTGACGGTCACCGACGAGGCCGGGATCGAGCTCGACCGGGGCGAGGGCCGAGGCACGACGATCGACTGGGTCACGTCCGCGTCGATTCCCGCCGGTGCGCGGTGGCGAATCGAGACGCCCGGCGCGACACCGGCGACGGGTGTCCTCCCGCTCGAGCTCTCCGGGACGCTCTCGCTCGGCTCGACGTCGGTCTCGGAGCCCGTCGTCTCGCCGAACGCTGACGGTTGGGCCGACACGAGCGAGCTGAGGTTCACCCTGTCGATCGCTGCCAACGTGTCGGCAGTCGTGATCGACGAGGCAGGGATACAGGTTGCCGAGCTCGAGGCGCCGCGGTGGCGGCGCGCCGGGGTGCGCACGCTCGCCTTCGACGGACTCGGCCTGCCGGACGGGCGCTACCGCGTGCGGATCGCCGCCCGCGCAAGCGGTGACCGCAGCGCCGAGCTCGAGCTTCCCGTCGCCGTGAGCCGGACGCTGGGCCGGGTCTCGCTCGCCGGCGCAACGGTCGTTCCGGGCCGGCGGCCGCTCGAGCTCCGGTACACGCTTGCCGCCCCCGCTCAGGTCAAGCTGACGCTGCTGCGAGAGGGCAGGTGGGTCGAGACCGCGTTCGACGACGCGCTGGAGGCAGGCCCTCAGACTCTCTCGTGGGCGGGCTCGAGAGGCGGCGGGCCTGCACGCGACGGGCTGTACACCGTGCGCGTCGAGGTGACCGACGCGATCGTCACGACCCGCGTCGAGCTCCCGTTCACACTCGACGGGACGGCACCGGTGCTGCGGATCTTCTCGGTGTCACCTCCGCGCCTCTGGGTGAGCGAGCCTGCCGTCGTCACGCTGCTCGTGAACAACGCCCGGCGTCGAATCGAGGTTGGCCAGCGAGGGCCGTTCACGATCCCTCGCGTGAAGCGGATCTCGACTCTCGTGGGGACGGCGCGCGATGCTCTGGGCAACGCGTCACCGCAGCTTCGGCGCCGCTGACGCTCACTTGCGGCTCGCTCGCCCAGCGCGGATCAGTGAACGAGAGTTGGGCCGTGAGCGCTGTGCGCTCGGGCGCAAGCCGAGGCACTGGAACGAGACACGGCACTAGACTCGCGGGCGTGCAGTCGGCGCCCGGCACGACGCTTCCACCCACGCCGTTCGGGCGGGAGACAATCGAGTCGATCCTGCCGCACCGGGCGCCGTTCCTCCTGCTCGACGAGGTCGTCGAACTCGAGCCGGGACGCCGGGTGGTCGCCCGCTACGAGGTTCGTCCGGACGCGTGGTGGTTTCCCGGCCACTTCCCGTCGCGACCCGTGATGCCGGGCGTCCTGATCGTGGAGTCGATGGCCCAGACGGGCGCCGTCGCGGTGCTCGTCGAGCCGGCCAACCGCGGCAAGATCGCGTTCTTTGCGGGGATCGACGACTGCCGTTTCAAGCGCGTCGTCGAGCCCGGCGACACCCTCACGCTCACCTGCGAGATCGATCAGCTCCGTGGCCCGATCGGCCGCGGCAAGGCGACCGCGCACGTCGACGGTCAGCTCGCGACGAGGGGCACGTTGACGTTCGCGGTCGAGCGATGATCGGCTCCGCCGCGTCCGTCCGGGTCGGGATCACGGGGCTCGGCGTCAACGTGCCCGACCGCATCGTCACGAACGACGACCTCGCGCGATACGTCGACACCTCCGACGAGTGGATCCGCGAGCGGACGGGCATCCGTGAGCGCCGGATGGCCACCCAGGAGGAGGCACTCACCGACATCGCTCGACCCGCGGTGCTCCGGGCGTTGGAGGACGCGAACGTCGAGGCGGCCTCGATCGACCTGCTGATTTGCGCGACCGTCACGCCCGACATGCTCTTCCCGACGTCGTCTGCGCTGCTGTCGTCCGAGCTCGGCATGCGCGAGGCGGCGGCCTTCGACCTGCTCGCCGGTTGCACGGGATTCATGTACGCCGTCGCCCAGGCGTACGGAATGCTCGCCTCGGGTCTCTCGCGGCGGGCCGTCGTCGTCGGGGGCGACGTGCTCTCGAAGATCCTCGACTGGGACGATCGCTCCACCCTCGTCGTCTTCGGCGACGGCGCCGGTGCGGTCGTAATGGAACGCGTCGACCGAGGCGGGTTCCTCGGCTTCGAACTCGGTGCCGACGGCGCCGGCGGGATCCACCTCTGCTATCCCGGCAGCGGCTCGCGTCATTTCGACGACCCCGGGTCGATCCTGAAGATGAACGGGCGGGAGGTCTACAAGTTTGCGACGCGGGTGCTCTTTTCCTCGGCAGAGGCCGTGCTCGCGCACTGCGGTCGCACGATCGACGAGGTCGACGTCTACGTTCCGCACCAGGCGAACCGGCGAATCATCGAACACGCGGTCGGTAAGCTCGGCGTCCCTGTGGAGCGCACCGTCGTCAACGTCGATCGCTACGGCAATACCTCGTCGGGGTCGATCCCCCTCGCTCTCGCCGACGCCCGTACCAGTGGCCTGCTGCGCGA
>JBPCLB010000130.1:0-5211 GCA_051003695.1 Gaiella sp.
ACCCCGGCGCGGATGATCAGCCCGAACCGCGTGTAGCGCAGGAACGCGCTCAGGCCGACGAGCACGGCGACGGCGACGCCGATCTCGACGAAGCGGTCGTTGGGAATGCTCGCGCCGAAAGTGCTCGTCGTGTCGATCATCCAAGCCGGCACCGGAAACGGCCGGGCGTCACTTCCGAAGATCCCTTGCACGAGCGCGCCCAATGCGAGCGCGAGCCCGACTGTGACGAGCACCTGCTCGATCGGACGCCGGTAGAGAGGACGGATGAAGACGAGCTCGACGAGGCCCGCGAAGACCGCGCCGACGAGCAGACCGAGCACCGTCGCGACGAGCAATCGCGTGCCGAGGCCGCCCCCGATCTCGTCCGAGACCTGCCAGGCCGCGTAGGCGCCGACCGTGATGAACGCCCCGTGCGCGAAGTTGAGCACGCCCATCAACCCGTAGATCAGCGAGAGCCCCGAGGCAACGAGGAAGTACATCGCGCCGAGTCCGAGACCGGTGATCGTGAGAAGGACGAAGGTGCTCAATGCCCGCCTCCTCCGTGGACGCCGAGGAGCTCACGAACCCGACCCTGATCGGCGAGGAGCTCTCCGGCAGGACCTTCGTGGACGACGCGCCCGCCGTCGAGCACGACGACGTGACGGGCGAGCCGCTGCGCGACGGCGAGATTCTGCTCGACGAGCAGCACCGTCGTGAGCTCGGCGGCACGTTCGAGCGCATGCGCGACCTCGGTCACGAGCAGCGGGGCCAGCCCTTTCGTCGGCTCGTCGACGAGCAGCACCCGATTCTCGTTGAGGAGGGCCCGAGCGATCGCGACCATCTGCTGCTGGCCACCCGAGAGCGACCCCGCCCGCTGGGCTCCTCGCTCTCGGAGCTCGGGGAAGAGGTCGTAGACGAGGGCGTAGCGGGGCTCGCGGCTGCGCTCGGCGATTCGGAGGTTCTCCTCCACCGTCAGCCCGGCGAAGACGTCGCGATCCTCGGGGACGTACCCCACACCGCGGCCGACGATCGCGTGTGTCGGCAGCCGCGTCACGTCCTCGCCCGCGAGCGTGACCGAGCCCTGCGAGCGTGGCGCGAGTCCGAGCATCGCCCGGAGGGTCGTCGTCTTGCCGACGCCGTTGCGACCGAGGAGCGCCGTCACGCCACCCTCGGCCACCTCGAACGAGACCCCCTGGAGCACATGCGACTCGCCGAGGTAGGTGTGCAAGTCGCGCACTCCGATTGCCGAGCTCAACGCCCCGCTCCTCTGTCGTTGTCTCCGACAACTGTTGCGCCCGGAGGCCGATTCACTCGGCCGGGAGGGCTAGTCATCGTCCGATTCCTGGATTCGTGAAGAAGGGGACCGGAGGCGAGCGTTCATAGCGGTTCGCCCAGGTAAGCGGTCTGCACGGTCTCGTTCGCCATCACGGCGTCCGGCGTGTCGAACGCGAGCAGCGAGCCGTGGTGCATCACGGCGATCCGCTGAGCGAGGCCGATCACCACCTCCATCCGGTGCTCGACCATCAGCACGGTCTTGCCCTCGTCGCGGTGGAGCGAGCCGATCAGCTGCACGAGGTCGTCGACGTCCTCCAGCGAGACCCCGGCCATCGGCTCGTCGAGCATGATCACCCGCGGGTCGCCGGCGAGCAGCATCGCAAGCTCGAGCTTCCGCTTGTCGCCGTGCGAGAGCAAGCCTGACGGCCACGAGGAACGGGCCGCAAGCCCGACCCGGTCGACCGCCCAGCCGGCCTTGTCGAGCGCCGGGCGGAAAGTGCTCGCGCGACGCCAGAGGCTCAGCGTTCCCCCGATTCGCGCCTCGGCGGCGAGGCGAACGTTCTCGAGCACGCTGAGCAGCGGAAAGACGCTCGACACCTGAAACGTGCGACCGAGCCCCGCGCGCGTTCGGCGGTAGGGCGGCTCACGCGTGATGTCGCGCCCGCCCAGCTCGATCCTGCCTGCGGTCGGCCGGGTCAGTCCCGAGACGAGGTTGAAGAGCGTCGTCTTCCCCGCCCCGTTCGGGCCGATGATCGCGACGAGCTCACCCTCTGCCACGTCGAGCGAGACATCGGCGACGATGCACGCGCCACCGATGTCCAGCCCGAGGTCGTGAGTGGCGAGGATCGGGGTCTCAGTGGACACGATCCTGCCGTTGCGAGGTGGCTCGCTGCTACTTCTTCTCCGGCGGAGCCGTGTACTTCGCGCGCAGCGCCTTGAGGACTGCCGGCGTGAACTTGCCGTTCGCCTCGTTCAGCTTGACCTGGAACATCGGCTGCAGCATCGCGTGATCCGAAGCGCGGATCGTCTGCTGGCCCTTCGGCCCCGTGAAGCTCCAGCCCTCGAGCGCGGAGATCATCTTGCTCACATCGGTCGGCGAGCCCTTTTCGATCGCGCGCACGATCATCTGCCCCGCCACGAACCCGTCGGGAGTGAACAGGTCGGGCACCTGGCCGCGCTTCCGCATCGAGCTGACGAGGAAGTCGTTGACCTTGTTCTTCGGCGCCGTGGAGACGTAGTGCGAGAGGAACGAGATCTTTCCCGCACCAGAGCCGAACGTCGGGTAGCTCGCCCGCTGGTCGAGCCCGGTGACGACCTTGTCGACCGACGAGAAGATCCCTTGCTGGTCGAGCGCCCGCCACATCGCCGGAGCGGTGGTGCCGGCCCAGGCGATGAAGAGCAGATCTGTCTTCTGCTGCTTGATCTGCTGGGCGAAGGGGGTGAAGTCCTGGGCGGAGAGCGGCACGAGGATCCTGTTGACCTTCTGGCCGCCCAGGGTTCCCATGACGGTGGAGACCGCGAGGAAGTTGCCGAGCCCGAACGCCGAGTCCTGCGCGAAGACCGTGACGTTCTTCCCGCCCCCGCCACCGAGGAACGAACTTGCTGCGAGCACGTCCTGATAGCTCTGGCGGCCCGACCGGAAGGTGTTCTTGTTGACCCCGGTGATCGCGTCGGAGGCGGCCGGGCCCGAGATGTACAGGATCTGGTTCTGCGCCGCGAGCGGCGCCATTTGCAGTGCGACGCCCGACGAGACCGTGCCAGCGAGAATCTTGTAGCCCTTGCCGATCAGATCCTTCCCTGCCGAGACGGCCTTCGCCGGATCGCCCGCGTCGTCGATCAGCGTGAGCTCGATCTTGCGGTCGCCGACGGCGTTCTTGCCCTTCGTCGCGTACGCGATCCCATAGCGCAGACCCTGGACGTACTGCGCGCCGTACGAGGCGAGCAGGCCGGTGCGTGAGTACACGACGCCGATCTGCACGGGATCGGCCGACGTCGCCGTGCGGGCCGCGTTCGCGGTTGCCCCGAGACCGCCGATCAGCGCGGTCACAACGACCAGGAGCGCAAATCTTGAGAGACGCTGCATGTGTCCTCCGTTGGACGGACTCGGTCCCAAACCTGAGACCCGATTCAGGTGTCTTATACGCGAGCGGGGAGACTGCGTCAAGGCGTCCGTCGACCACGACTCAATGTCCCCAGGCCCCGAGCTGTCGGACGTCCTGCGGCTCTGTCCGTTAGCGGAGTGGTCGCTACGCGCCGAGCTCGGCGACCAACGCCTCGGTATCGAGCGGATCGAAGCCGATCCGCGCGGCTACCTCTTCGGTCGTCGGGCGTGTGCCCTCGCGGAAGAGCTCGCGGAGGAAGGCACCGGTCTCGGTGCGGCGCCACCAGTCATCCCCGACCTCGCGCCGGAGCCACCGCCGCACCTGAGCTGCCCGGATCCAGGCACGAAGGTAGTCGGCGGAGTAGAACCCGGGATCCATGTCGGCGAGGTACGCGGCAGGGAGATACCGCAACTGGGTCGCAGCGACGAGCCGCTCCTCGTACCCGTCCGGCGTCGCGCCGACTGCCGGGTAGCGCGACCAGAAATCGAGCTCGAACCCGAGCTTTGCCGAGTACCGCCGGAACATCAACGCCTCGACGAAGACCGTCGCCTCGGCGTGGTCGACCGCCGTCGCGTCGTCGAGTCCGAAGTGCTCTGCGTGCCAGCCTGGCTCGCGTGCGATCGAGTCGAGCAGGAAGGAGTAGATCTCGGTCAGCGCATGGTCGCGCGCCAGGCGACGAAACGTGTAGGGCAGGCCCGGTTCGACGCCGGCGTAGTGGAGCGCGTGCCCGGCCTCGTGGAGGAACGCCTCGTAGTCGTGCAAGCCACCCTGGGCTCGCGTGATCAGGTGGACGAGGCGCGGTGGGTCGGACGGGATCACGCAGGCACGTGGCGACTTCTGCGGACGATCCTCGAGGTCGACGCGAATTCCCGGCTCGGTGGCGAGGTCGAGGCCGATCGAGCGCAAGGTGGCTTCGCAGACCGGAACCGAGCGTTCCTTGGTGTACGTCGCCTCGAGCGGCGAGAGTCTACGGATCCAGCCCAGATGAGCGGAGCTCGGCACGTCCTCGGTCGCAGGCCCGAGCAGCCGCACCAGCCAGCGCTCCCGCAGCCGGGTAAAGCCCGCGCTCGAAGCGACGCGGGCGCGGTCGACCGCGTCGAGAATCGGCCTCAGCCGCACGCCCTTCTCCGCCTCGTTGCGCGCGACGGGATCGGTCACGCCGCTGAGCTCGCGCTCGAGCGCCTCTCCCTCGGCGAGCAGCTCGGCCCGGCTGGGGTTGAAGCCCGCGGAGACCTCGAGCACGGCGCTCCCGAGCTCGCTGCGCTCTGCGTAGTCCGGCAGGACCGCTAGTCGCGCCTGCGCAGAGCGAAGGGGCAGCAATTCCGTGCTCCATGTCACCCGTGCTCCGAGGAGTGCGTTCTCCAGAGCGTCCTGCCGGGCCGCGAGCTCGCGGGTCACGAGCCCCCCCTCGCAGGTGAGCCGGAGACGTGCGACCCGCTCGTCGGCGCCTCCGTCCTCGGCCGCTCGCAGCGAATCGAGCTGGTCGCGGGTGAACAGATCCGCGAACCGCTCGACGATTGCCGCCTGCTCGGAGGTTTCCTTCTCCCCGACTCTGACGGCGCGGGCCTCCTCGGAGCGGTCGTAAAGGTACGCCGCAAGCCGTTCCTCGAAAGCGTCCGGAGCGAGGACGCTCACGTGGCGAGCTCCACGCCGCGCCTGAGACGGCGCAGGCTCTCGTCGCGTCCGAGCAACTCGAGGCTCTCGTAGAGGCCCGGCGAGACTCGCGATCCCGTGACGGCGACACGGATCGGACCGAACACGACCTTGGGCTTTTCGCCCAGCTCCGAGCACAAGCTCTTCAGGGCCGTCTCGATCCTCCGAGCATCCCATTCCGCCAGGCGCGCTAGCGCAGTTT
>JBPCLB010000131.1:0-7146 GCA_051003695.1 Gaiella sp.
GAGCGGAGGTCCGCGAGCGTGACCCTGCCGACGATCAGCCGGCGAGCCGGATCGGCATGATCAGGTACCAGAACGCATCGTCCGCGGCAG
The DNA here is from genome assembly GCA_051003695.1 of Gaiella sp. Lineage (GTDB taxonomy): Bacteria > Actinomycetota > Thermoleophilia > Gaiellales > Gaiellaceae > Gaiella. The sequence goes on from JBPCLB010000131.1 coordinate 91, forward strand.
AGAGCAGGCCCGGCCGGAGCGGGTTGATCAGCTTGAGCTGCACGGTCTCTGCGGCGACGGACTCGAGTCCCTCACGCAGGAAATCCGCGTTGAAGCCGATCTCGAGGGGCTCTCCCGTGTAGCCGGCGGGGATCGACTCCCGGGTCTCGCCCACGTCCTGGCTCTGGGCGGAGATCGTCAGCTCGCCCTCGGCGAAGCGCAGGCGTAGCGGGGCGTTGCGCTGCGCCATCACACCCGCACGGCGAACGACGTCGAGCAGCTCGGCTCGCGGCAGGTCGAGCTCGGTCTCGAAGGTCTCGGGCAGTAGCTGCTGGACGTTTGGGAACTGCCCGTCTATCCGCCGGGTCGTGAGCCAGGCATCGCCCGCGCCAAAGACGACGTGGTTCTCGTTGACGCCGAGTTGAATCGTCTCCGACGCGGCACCGATCCGTGCGAGCTCCTGCAATGCCCGGGCTGGGATGATCGCCTCGAGCTCGGGGCCTGGGTTCTCGAGCACGGTCTCCTTGACCGACATCCGGTACGAGTCGGTCGCCGCCATCACGAGCTTCTCACCTTCGAACCGCACGAGGATCCCCGTGAGCACGGGCCGGGACTCGTCTCGCGAGGCAGCGCGTGCGACACGCTCGATCGTGGAGAGCAACGACGGCGCCGCGATCGCGTGCAAGGGCACATCGACCGTGGGGAGTCTCGGAAAGTCCTCGGCCGCGAAGACGTTGACGCGCGAGCTGTACGCCCCGGAGCTGATCTCCGCCGTGCCGTCCTCCGGGCGGTAGGAGATCGTCACCTCGTCAGCCGGCAACAACCGCACGAGCTCGAGCAGCAGCCTGCCGGGCACGACGAGCGAGCCTTCTCCTTCGACGCTCGCCGGCAGAGTGGTGCGCAACGACAGCTCCATGTCCGTGGCGGCGAGCTCGAGCAGACCGTCGCGCGCCTGGACGAGTACGCCAGCCAGAACCTGGACGGCTCCGCGGGTCGAGACGGCACGCGAGACGGTGCCGAGTCGTGCAACGAGATCGTCCTTCGTGCACGTGATGTGAACGGTCGAACCGACCGCGATGTCGGTTTCAATCATTTCTCTATCTAAACCTCTCGTAGTAGTTCTAGGGAGTGTGGATGAGGGGGAAGACGGCGCGCACGTCAGCATGGATGCGGGAAAGGCCTGTGGGTCCCTCGCTCGAGCTGTTCGACTGGTCCCACAGGAACTGCGTGTCGGTGATCCGGGCGGTCGTCATTATCCACGTTGCTTGATGCGGGCTGTGAGGTCCTGGACGAGGTTGTACACCGATCTGTCCTCACGGATCAATCGGGTGATCTTCGTCGTCGCGTGGATCACCGTCGTATGGTCGCGACCCCCGAACGCCTTGCCGATCTTCGGCAGCGACGCATCAGTGAGCTCGCGTGAGAGGTACATCGCGACCTGCCTCGGATAGGCGACAGCCTGCGATCGCTTCTGGCTGACGAGCTCGTCGTGGGTGAGCCCGAACCGGTCGCACACCGACTCCTGGATCCAGGGAATCGTGACCGCCGGCACGTCCCCGTCGGGAAAGAGATCACGGAGCACCTGCTCGGCGAGGTCGACCGTCAGGTCCAATCCCGTGAGCGACGAGAATGCGACGACCCTGGTCAGCGCTCCTTCGAGCTCGCGGATGTTGGTCGAGACGCGACTGGCGACGAAGGTGAGCACCTCGGGCTCGGTCACGTCGATCGCGTCGGTCGTGACCTTCTTCCGCAGGATCGCGATGCGCGTCTCGACGTCGGGTGGCTGGATGTCGGTGATCAGGCCCCACTCGAACCGCGACCGGAGGCGATCCTCGAGCGTCGCGATCTCCTTTGGCGGACGGTCGGATGAGATGACGACCTGGCGTCCGGCCTCGTAGAGCGAGTTGAACGTGTGGAAGAACTCCTCCTGGATCCGCTCTTTGCCCTCGAGGAACTGGATGTCGTCCACGAGGAGGACGTCGTAGGCGCGGTAGCGGTGCTTGAACCCCTCGATCCGTTTGTCGCGCAGCGAGTTGATGAAGTCGTTCGTGAAGGTCTCGCTCGTCACGTACCGGGTGGTCATGCCTTTCGAGTGGTCGGTCACGTAGGCGGAGATCGCCTGCAGGAGGTGCGTCTTGCCGAGCCCGGTGCCGCCGTAGATGAACAGCGGGTTGTACGCCATCGCCGGCGCCTCGGCGACCGCGAGCGCGGCTGCGTGGGCGAAGCGGTTCGACGAGCCGATCACGAAGTTGTCGAACGTGTACTTCGGGTTCGTGAGCACAGCGGGGTCGACGCGCGCGGCCTTCGCAGCCGGTCCAGGCTGCTCGAGGGGCTGCTCGACGGACGTGGCGGGGACAACCCGGAGCACGATCCGCACGTCACGACCGAGCGCGTCCCGCGTCGCGCCGCGGATCAGCCCGAGAAAGTGGCCCTCGATCCACTCCCGGGTGAAATCGTTCGGGACGGACACCGAGAGCGAGTCGTTCGAGAGCTCTGCAGGGCCGGTGCCCGCGAACCAGGTCGCAAAGGTTGCTTCGTTGAGAGTCTCACGGAGGCGTCGAGAGATGTCCTCCCAGAGTTGGTCGGGGGCTGGGTTCACGCTGCGATCGCGCTCCTTTCGGTGCCGAGGAAGCGGCGAGCATACCAAGCTCGGGCTCACCACTCATCCCGGGACTCTCGAATAACCCCGCTATTTGCAGGCGTTTCACATGCTTCCACACCGGTGTCCACAGCTGTGGAAACCTGCCTCGACTCGCGTCTCGGGAGGCGACGGACGTTCGGGCACGAGCAGCGATTTCTCTCCTGACCGCGACCCGGAGCGGCTGTGGATAACCGTCGTCGGGAAGGCTCGTCTATACTCCTCGTCCGGCCGAGGCGACCGTCGCCCACGGCCCTCGAGCCGACACGCCTCTCACGTGAAGCGCACCTACCAGCCCAACGTCCGACGCCGCAAGCGCAAGCACGGCTTCCGTGCCCGCATGGCGAGCCGCGGCGGCCAGGCGATCATCAAACGCCGGCGCGCCAAGGGCCGCAAGCGCCTCTCGGCCTGACCGACGCGCACGTGGAGCGGCGCTCACGTCTGTCCCGGTCGCGGGACTTCGACACCGTCTATCGCCAGGGCCGCTCCGCGTCGACCCGCTACCTGACCCTCCACTGGTTTCCGCGGCCGGAGGACGCCGAGGGTCCCCCGCGACTCGGTCTCGCGGTGCCACGCGCCGTCGGCAACGCGGTCACGCGAAACCGTGTCAAGCGGCAGCTGCGCGAGCTCTGGAGCGCACGCGACGACGTCCCGGCCGGCGCCGACTACGTGCTGGCCGCTCGCGGCGGCCTCGCCGAGCCGGCGGCCGCGCGGGGTGCGACGTGGCTTCGCGAGCAACTCGACGAGGTCCTCGCGAAGGTGCCCACGTGAGAGCGGCGGGCATGGGCGCAATCGGCATCGTTCTCGTGCACGCGTGGCGTCGCACGGTCGGCGTGCTCGTCCCCCCGGGCACCTGCAAGTTCCATCCCTCCTGCTCGGAGTACGCGCTCGACGCGTTCCGCGAGGCCGGCCTCGCCCGCGGCGCCGGCCTCGTCGTCTGGCGGCTCCTGCGCTGCAACCCCTGGAGCCACGGCGGCGTCGACCGTGTGCGCCCCCGACAACGCGCCGAGCGACCCGCATGATCGGCATCGCGAATCCACTGCGCCCGATCGAGGACCTGCTGGCGAACCTGCTCGAATGGTTCCACGGGACGGCCGGCTTCTCGTGGGCCTGGTCGATCGTCGCGCTCGTCGTCCTCGTCCGGGTGATCCTCGTGCCTGTCACGGTGCGTCAGATCCACTCGATGCAGAACCTCCAGGCGCACGCGCCGGAGATGAAGGAGATCCAGCAGCGCTGGAAGCACGATCGGCAGCGCCAGAACGAGGAGCTGATGAAGTTCTACCGGGAGAACAAGATCAACCCGGCGTCGTCGTGTCTGCCGATCGTCCTCCAGATCCCGATCTTCATCTCGCTGTTCTACGTGCTGCGCGACGCCGAGACGTCGCTCTTCACCGACGGCTCGAGCCGAGAGTTCCTCGGTCTCGTCGACATCACCGCGGACACGCTCGAGGGCTGGGGCCCGGTGCTGCTGGTCGTCTACGTGATCAGCCAACTCACCTCGTCGTACTTCATGACGGCGACGATGCAGAAGGCGCAGCGGATCCTGATGCTCGTGCTGCCGATCGTCTTCATCCCCTTCATCCTCAACTTTCCCTCGGGCCTGATGATCTACTGGCTGACCACGAACCTGTGGACGACCGGCCAGGGGGTGGTCACCCGAAAGCTGATGCCGAAGCCGGACCTTGCGCAGAAGCGCACCTCCCGGACGCCGTCGAAGGACGAACCGAAGCCGGGGGCAGCGAGCAGCGGCCGCCGGCGAACCGCGAGCGGCACCGCCGCTCCGGTGGTCGCAGGCCCGCCACGCCGGGTGAAACGGAAGCGCAGCAGCGGCGGCGGGCGGAGGCGGTGAGCGAGGAGCTCTCGGTCGAGGCGACCGGCGAGACGGTCGGGGAGGCGAAATGGGCGGCGCTGCGCGAGCTCGAGCGGCTCGCGCCGGGCCTCGATCGCGAAGCCGTGCGCTTCCAGGTGGTCAGCGAAGGCGAGCGGGGTCTGCTGGGCGTCGGCTACGCACCCGCCCGTATCGTTGCGACGACGGCCGCTCCTGCAACGCCCGTCGATCCCACTCCCGCCGGGCCGCCGGCCATGCCGCCGAAGGACGAGGCGGCACTCGTGCGCGAGCTGCTCGAGCGGGTGGTGCGGGCACTCGGGGTCAAGGCCTCGGTGGAGCTCACCGACGACGGCGAGACCGTGACCGGGACGCTCACCGGCGACGATCTCGGCGTCGTGATCGGGCGCCATGGGCAGATGATCGACGCGCTGCAGTACCTCGGCAACGCCCTCGCCCACCGCGCGTTCGGTGATGACCGCCGCCGGATTTCGGTCGACGCCGCGGGCTACCGTGAACGTCGTGCGGCGACGCTCGAGCAAGCGGCCCGCCGCGCGGCGGAGCGTGCCTCGGCGACCGGGCAGTCGATCCCGCTCGACCCGATGAGCGCGGTCGAGCGGCGGCTCGTGCACGAGTCGCTCAAGGACGATCCCGAGGTCGTGACCGCGAGCGAGGGCAACGAGCCCAATCGCTACGTCGTCGTCTCGCCGCGCCGCGCCGCCTCCGTGTGACACCGCAGCCGAACGTGCTCGACCGGTGGCTCGCCGCGCTCGTCGCGACATCCGGGCTCACGTCGTTACGCGACCTCACCGAGGCACGGCGGTCGTTGCTCGACGACGCGCTCCGTGGGCTGCCGCTCGTTGCGGCCGAGCACGGCCCGATCGTCGATGTCGGCTCGGGGGGCGGAGCACCCGGCATCCCGCTGGCTGCGTCTCTTCCCGACCGGCTCGTCACGCTGCTCGAGGCGACGCGCCGAAAGTGCGCGTTCCTCGAACGGTGGCAGGCCGAGTTGCCCAACCTGCGGGTGGTCTGGGGCCGGGCCGAGACGCAGCCGCTCGAGACGTTCGGTGTGGCGCTCGCGAAGGCGCTCGCACCACCCGTCACCGCCGCGGAGTGGTGCCTGCCGCTCGTCCGCGAAGGCGGCGCGGCGGTCCTGTGGGTCGGCCCGTCGGCCGACCTCGAGGCATTGGAGTTGGCCGCGGGCCAGCTGGCCGCCATGCGCGAGCCCGCACCCGACGGATTCGTCGTCCTGCGCAAGACAGGGCCGACACCTGCAGGTTTCCCCCGCCGCGTGGGGCTCGCGAGAAAGCGTCCGCTCGTCCCTTAGGCACCTCGAGCCTGCTCGACCTGCCTACTCGTCCGCTGCGGACGCTTGAATGACTCCGTGTCGGCTCGGGTCTATGCGGTCGCAAATCAGAAAGGCGGCGTCGGCAAGACGACGACCGCGGTCAACCTGGCCGCATGCCTAGCGGAGGCCGGTGAGAAGGTGCTGCTCGTCGATCTCGACCCGCAGGCGAACGCGACCTCGGGACTCGGCGTGCACGCGAACGGCACGTCGACCCACGACCTCCTCGACGGCATTCCGCTCGACCGTCTCGTCACGCCGACGGCGTTCGCGAACCTGGAGCTCGTTCCGGCCAAGCCGGAGCTCGCAGCGGACGCCGTGCAGCTCTCTGCGCTCGGCGGCGGCGAGCGCTACCTGGCCGACGCTCTCGACGGGGCGACCGACCCATACGGCTTCGTGTTTCTCGATTGCCCGCCGGCGTTCGGGCCGCTGACCGTGAACGCCCTCGCGGCAGCCGACAGGGTCGTCGTCCCCGTGCAAGCCGAATACTACGCCCTCGAGGGGCTCTCGCAGCTCCTCGGGTCGATCGATCTCGTGAAGCGACGCCTCAACCCCGGCCTCGGCCTCGCAGGGATTCTCCTGACGATGGTCGACGGTCGCACACGGCTCGCGACCGACGTCGAGAATGAGGTCCGACGGCACTTCGGCGAGCTCGTGTTCACGACGACGGTGCCGCGCTCGGTGCGGCTCGCGGAGGCACCGAGTCACGGTCTCCCGGCAATCGCCTACGACCGCCGCTCGACCGGCGCGCAGGCCTACTGGAAGGTGGCGATGGAGCTTGTCGAACGCGCCTGATCCTGCCGGCTCACGCCGCGGTCTCGGCCGCGGGCTGGAGGTGCTCGTCGGCGGCGCCGGCGAGGCCGAGCTGCTGCACCTCCCACTCGACGCGGTGCATCCGAATCCAAGGCAGCCGCGGAAGCGCTTCGAGCCCGAGGCGACGACCGGCCTTGCCGCCTCGATCAAGAGCCAGGGTGTGCTTCAGCCGATCCTCGTCCGGCCGCGCCCCGAGGGGGGATACGAGCTGATCGCGGGAGAACGGCGGTGGCGAGCCGCCCGCGAGGCGGGGATCGCCACCCTGCCGGCAGTCGTGCGCCACGCCGGCGACCGCGACACGCTGCTCCTCGGGCTGGTCGAGAACGTCGCCCGCGAGAACCTCTCGCCGGTCGAGGAGGCGCGCGCGTACGCGACGCTCGTGGACGAGTTCGAGCTCTCGCTCGGCGAGGTCGCCGACCGTGTCGGGCGCTCGAAGCCGTCGGTCTCGAACCGTCT
>JBPCLB010000132.1:0-3692 GCA_051003695.1 Gaiella sp.
CGCCTTGTTGGGCTCCAGCCGCTTCGCACGCTCGAGCGCGACCGTCGCCTGCGCGGGCATGCCGCTGCGCAGATGGGTCTTCCCTTGCTGAAAGAGGTCGTAGGCGTCACTCACTCTGCAAGCGTGCAGGACGTGTCAAGGGCCTGTCCCGCCGCGGCGGAGGGAGGCAGGCGCGAGGGCGAGTCGCAGCCGGCCGAGTCTCCCGTGCCGGACACCCAGGGCCTGCCGGATCACGGTCAGCTCACCGCGAGCATGCCGAGCCGCGGTCGCCGCGGCCGGCGGCGGCCCGTACCGCGCTCGTCCGAGCGAGTCGGCGATCGCTGCCTCGCGCGGGCCGAGCGTACGCTCGACGACTCTACGGAGCTCCAGGACCCCGGGGGCAGGTGCGACGCGGACGCCGCTGTCGCGCAGCGCGTCGACGAGCTCCGCTGCCAGACCTTCGGCGAGCCTTCGCGGATCCGACGCCCCGAGCCGCCGGCGGCGGCGGAGCCCCTTCGCGACCAGGACGGCCGCTGCTGCGAGGAGAGGTGCGCCGGGCACCGTCAGAAGCCACCACGACACTCGACGCTCGCCCTCCGACGGGCTCTCGGCGATCGCGGTCGGCACAGTCGGGTCGGGAGTGAAGTCGAGGAATCGCCCGGTGCCGAGCGCACGGACGGCGTCGGCCGAGTCCGATGCGAGCGTGTAGGCGACCGAGAGCGTCCCGCGTCCTGGCGTCGGGTCGAAGGTCAGCCAGCCAAACCCTTCGAACCAGGCCTCGACCCAGGCGTGGGCCTGACGATCGGTCACAGTCCACGTGCCCCCGCGCCACGTGCCGCTCGTGAACCCGACCGCGACACGCGCGGGGATCCCGGTCATTCGCAGCATCAACGCCATCGCCCCGGCGTACTGCTGGCAGTAGCCGGCGCGTGTGCGCGTGACGAAGTCGACGAGCGGCGGCAGGGTCCGCGGCAGCGGGGGCTGCTCGTCGTAGACGAAGCCGCCGGTCGTGCGCAGCCAGCGCTCGATCGCAACCGTCGCCTCGTAGGGGGAACGGGCCGTTCGTGTGAGGCTCCGAGCGCGACGCCAGAGCGGCTCGTAGTCCCAGATCGGCCGGTAGCGATCGTCTGCGAACACGCGCTCGATCGCGGCTGCTCGGGCCGGCGCCCCGAATCGCGGAAAGTCCGTGTTCCCGAGCTCGAGGTAGCGACGGATCGCTTTGGGGTAGCGTGCCGCGGAGCTCAGCAACCGCTGTGGAGTCGGTCGCGGCGCGTAGCTCCAGACGCGGTACCGCTGCCCACGCCGAATCGGCCTGCTCCCGCGGATCACGCCCCCGCTCTGGTACAGCACCCGGGAGATCCCGGGAGCATCGACGCGCATGGGCTGCGTCGCGCCGAGCAGCCGCTCTTCGGCAAGCGATACGACCGTCACGGTCTGCTCGACCCAGTTCGCGGGGTTCGCCGCCGCGGCCGGTAGCAGCGGATCGGCGGGGAGCAATCGCCTCGGCTCGCCGACGGCCAGCGGATAGACGTTCTCGATCCAGCGATCTTTGACGAAGAGATCGAGCGTCGAGGCCCGCCAGTAGAGCGATCGCTTGGGCGCCTTGATCCGCAGCACCACGGTCGCACGGGTCGGGAACTCGATGCCGCGGTAGTCCGCGTCCCAGACGTAGCCGACGCCGACGCGCGCTCTCGCGCCGCCGAACGGATCCCAGCCACGCCAGTCGATTCGGCTCGGCCCCGGGTTCCCGGTCGAGGCGACCGCGCCCGAGACGGCGACCCGGGCGGCAAGGCAGGCGACACCGGGGAGTGCGCCGCGGACCGACGGTGCGCCGCGGACGAGCGGGAACCACAACGCGGCCGCGAGACCCGCGCAGCCGAGCGCGAGGCCGTACCGGCCCTCGAGCACGGTGGCGGGCCACACGAGCCCGGCGACGGTCGCGGTCGCGCCGACAAGCGGTCGACGGGAGACCGCAGCCACGAGCACGATCCCCAGCGTCGCCAGCAGCACGAGCCCGTGAATCCCCGGCTGGCCCGTGGGGTCGAACGGCGAGCGGACGGCGGGAGCGTCATGTAGCGCTTCCCACGCCAGCCGCACCGCGGGCCGCGGCCACTCGGCGAAGGCGAGGCAGAGCCCCGCGATCCCGACCGTGGCCACCGTCACGAGTCGGAGGGATCTCCTTCCCACCGCCGCCGGCACGAGCGCCAGCGCAGCGATCAGGGCGAACGCGGGCCGAGCGGACGGCGCCTCGAGCAGCGACCACGCCCAGGCGACGACGAACGCACCGGGCAGTGCCGCGAGCAGAGGTCTGGGCGCTAGGGAAGCGCCGTGCGCGCTAGACATTGGCGATCCCGTACGTCCCGACAACCGCACCGAGAGCGACGGCAAGGTCGTCACCCTGCCGGATGCGCGTCACCGCGACTCCTGCCGCAGCCGCCCGCAGCAGCGCCGGGCTGTCGGGCGTCGGGCGTCCCCCTCCATACGTTCGACCATCGACTGCGACGAGCGCACGCCGCCTTCCCGCAAGCGCAGCCGCCGTCAGCAGGTCGGCGCGGCCGTCATCGGCGAGGGCCGTGACGAGCACGAGCTCGTGTGCCCGAGCTGCTGCGCCTCCGACGAGCAGACCGCGCGCGTCCCCTCCCGCTGCCGGCTCGATCGCTGCGAGCACGTCGAGCGCGACTTCCCACTCGCCGTCGAGCGCCTGGAGCCGGACGACCTTCGCAGTTCCCGCGGCGACGACGAGGGCGACGCGCCGCCCACACGCGGCATGAGCCCGCACGATCGCGCCGGTTGCCCGCGCAAGCTCGTCGAGGCTCGACGAGCCCGGCTCGCCGACAACGCCTGCTGCATCGGCGTCGAGGACGACGGCCACATCGTCGCGTGCTGCGTCGTCGACCTCGCGGATCATCAGCCGTCCCCTGCGAGCGGTGCTGGGCCAGTGAACGGCCCTCAGCGGCTCGCCCTCGCGATACTCGCGCACACCGTGTGGCTCGAGTCCTGTGGGACGAGGCACGTTGACCCGGCCGCCGCTCGAACGCACGCCACCATCGGTGAAGAGGCCGGTGAGCACCGGGACTCGCGGCCGCACGACGACCGTCGCTCCCGTCCCGACGTCCTGCTCGATCCGCTCGAGTCCCAACGGATCCTCGAGCACGAGCCGTGCGGGACCGAGCCTGAAGACGCCCCGTGGCGCTCCCGGCAGCCTCGCCTGGCCGTTGTGCCCTCCTCGCAGTCGCAGCGCGACGTCCCCTACCGGTCCGACCGTGTCGTGGAGCGTCGCGATCGACGGCACGCGCCGGCGGCCCGCGAGCCGCGCCTCGAGCACGAGGGGGTCTCCTTCGACGAGCCGGGAGGCGGAAACACGTCGCTCGACGGTCAGCCCTCGTAGCGCCAGCCGCCGCCAGAGCGCCGCCGAGAGCCACGCGAGCATCACGCCTGTTCCGATCACGAGCAAGGCTCGGGAGCCGAGCGCCCAGCCACTGAGCAGCGTGCCTGCACCGAGCGCGACCAGGCCTCGACGTCTGTTCACAGGGGCGCCGGAGTCGCTGCGAGCGCCTCCACGATGACCTCCTCGGGACCGATACCGCGCGTGCGCGCCTCGGTGCCGAGCAGCAGCCGATGCGCGAGCACCGGCACCGCGACCGCGCGGACATCGTCGGGCAGCACGTAGTCCCGCCGCTCGGCGATCGCATGGGCTTTCGCGAGCCGTAGCA
>JBPCLB010000133.1:0-5255 GCA_051003695.1 Gaiella sp.
CGCTCCCGTGCGTGCCCGCGTTGACGACGACGACACCGACTCGCGCCTGCTCGGCGAACAGCAGCGCGCGATGGATGCTTGCCGTGTGGATCGCCGCGGTGAGACCGTACGGCGAGTCGTTGACCAACCCGACCGCCTCGTCGAAGCCCGCGACCCGGTAGAGCGCAGCGACCGGGCCGAAGAGCTCCTCACAGGACAGGGACGCACCCGGAGCGACGCCTTCGAGGAGCGTCGGCTCGAAGTGGAAGCCGGCGCCGGGTCGACGGCGCCCGCCGCACAGCACGGTCGCGCCATCGTCCACTGCTCCCGCGGCCGCGGCGACGATCCGCTCTGCGCTCTCATTCGAGATCACCGGCCCCACGTCGTCCAGCGCGGCGAGGCCGGCGAGCAGCCGCTCGCGGAACGCGTCGTAGACCGCGTCGAAGACGACGAGCCGGCTTGCGGCGGCGCACCGCTGGCCGGCGTTCGAGAAGGCGGAGGCGAGCGACCACTCGACCGCGCGGTCGAGGTCGGCATCGTCGCAGAAGACGAGCGCGTTCTTGCCGCCGAGCTCGAGACACGTCTTGGCAAGGCGTCGGCCGGCAGTCTCGGCGACCCAGGAACCGGTCTCGGCCGAGCCGGTGAAGCTGACGAGGTCGACATCGGAATGCTCGACGAGAGCTGCGCCGGCTTCCCGCCCTAGTCCGTGCACGACGTTCAACACTCCCGACGGCAAACCCGCCTCGAGGCAAATCCTCCCGAACCACCAGGCGGAGAGCGGCGCGTGCTCCGAGGGCTTCAGCACGGAGCCGTTCCCGCAGAGGATCGACGGGAACGCCTTCCAGGCGATGTTCGGCAGCGGGGTGTTGAACGAGATCAGCAGCGCGGCGACGCCGACCGGAGTACGCACGGTGAAGACGCTGCGGTGGGGCATGCTCGCCGTCGTCGTGAGCCCGTAGAAGCGGCGGCCTTCTCCCGCGACGAAGAAGCCCATCTCGACCGCGGCGTCGGTCTCGGCGCGCGCGAGCGCGAGCGGCTTTCCCGTCTCGGCCACGACGAGCTCGGACGCCTCCTCGCGACGCTCGCTCAGCAGCTCGGCGGTCTGGCGAACGACGACGCCGCGCTCGACCACCGTGCGCGCGCCCCACGCAACCTGCGCCTCTCGGGCCGCCGCGACCGCCTCAGAGGCGTCGACGGTGTCGAAACGCGCGACGCGACACAGCGCCTCGCCGTCGGCCGGCCGGCGCTTGACGAGCCAGGCGCCGGAGCCGGCCGGCCGCTCGTCGCCACCGATCAGGTTCCCGACGTCGCCCGGAATCACCAGGCGGACCAGCCGCCGTCGACGACGAGGTTCGCCCCCGTCATATACGACGACGCGTCGGAGGCGAGGAAGACGACCGCGCCGACCGCTTCCCCGACCTCCATCAACCGCCCCATCGGCGAGCGACGCGCGAACGCCTCGACGAACGCCTCGGGCTGCCCGTTCGCGATCCCGTGTGGCGTCAGTGTGTTGACGCGCACCCCCGCCTTCGCCCAGTAGGTCGCGAGATAGCGGGTGAGATTCGTCAGAGCCGATTTCGAGACCGAGTAGGCGACCGGCTTGACGAATGTCTCGCCCGTCTCGCGCCGGAAGTCGTAGAGCGACTGGTCGGGCGAGAGCATCCCGTACACCGACCCGACGTTCACGATCGAGCCGCGTCCGGCCCGCGCCATCGCGCCGCCGATCACCTGGCAGCAGACGACGACCCCGGTGACGTTGACGTGGACGACCCGCTCGAGCGCCTCGACGGGAACGTCCTCGAACGGCCCGACCTCGGCGGCCGGCGCGTCGGGCGGCGCGTCGATCGCTGCGGCGTTGACGAGCAGGTGGGGCGCGCCCCAGTCGGCCTCGAGCGCCGCGAGCGCCGCCTCGACCGAGCCGCGGTCGGCGACATCCACGTCCAGACTCCGAATCGAGCCGTCGTCGATCGACTCTTCGAGCCGGGTCGGCACGTCCGAACGGCGATCGACGATCGCGACGCGCATGCCGCGCTCGGCGAGCCCGAGCGAGAGCTCGACGCCGAGCTGCCCGAAACCGCCGGTGACGACGGCGACGCGCTCGGCGAGGTCGAACAGCGGATCGTGCATCCGCCGATCCTACGCCGTGCCCGGCCGATCGGCTCTGCGTTGGCCGGTCGTTACCACCTCGTGTTCTAGGACGCGTGCCCGCTCCCACGACGTCGCCGCGATGAGCGGAGCGACGACGAGGATCGTCAACCCCGCTCCGAAAACCACACGCCGGACGGATGTGACCAGGTGAGCCTGGATCTCGAGATTCGAGACGAGATACGCGATCACAAGCCCCGCCCACGAGGCAACGAGCCAAGCCGTGAGGAAGGCCGTCATTCGATAGGCCCCCACAGCGATGGCGAGCACTCCAAGAGCCAGTAGCAGCAAGATCGAGAAACCCCAGTCGAGGAAGAGCGCTTCGACCATCCGATCGAGCGCTCGAACGACGCGGAATCCTTCGTCAGCGAGGTAATCGGGATTCAGGAGAGCGCCATAGTCATAGGCCTCTGCGCGCGGCCCACGGACTCCAACGAACACGTTCCACACGATCGCGGGGGCACAGATCCCCGCCCAGGCGCGAAGCAGCTGGCGGTTCCTGATTCGTCCCGTCCCGAACAAGGCTACGACCAACGCGAAGAGCGCGGCGCCACCGAGCACCAACCCCTCGGCCTTGATCAGCCCGGCCGCTCCAAGGAAGATCGAACCCAGAGCGAGCGCGGCAGACGACGATCGTTCGACCCAGACGGCGAGCAGAAGCACGCCGGCCGCCACCACGAGCGCGAGGGCCGCGTCCGCGTAGTTTGCCGCCGCGTTCGCGAACAGCGGCTCCGATCCGAGCACTGCAAGAGCAACCACAGCTGCAAGCCAGGGCGGGATCAGGGTTCGCAGCACACCCCAGGTCGCGAGGGCTCCCGCGATCAGAAAGACCCCAGGAATGACGTGGATCAACTCGGTATCGAACCGCCCGATCGCATCCGAGGCGAGCGCCTGCAACGCGGGGGTCAGCACCGGGTACTCGGAATGGTGCTCCGCATACACCGGGTCGCGGAATACCGGTGCCCACAGGTCTCCCTGCTCGTAGAGCGCGCGCGCGTGCAGACCCCAGATCGCCCATCCGTCCCAGCCGCCCAGAGGCGTCACGACGAGCGTGCGCATCGTCCGGAATGAGACGAGCGCAAAAGCGGCGAGCGCACCGAACTCGAGTGCCCTGGCGGCCTGACGCTGGCTTGTCGGCAGCACGACCCATGGTGCGGGCGGGTGGCGCCGGCGACGCAGGAATGTTCCCAGCGCAACGGCGACCGAGGCGGGAAGGACGACCGCGACATCGGCTCCGACCCGCATGGCGGCTGTGAGCGTCGCAACCCCTCCGGTAACGAGTAGGCCCACGGGCACGCACAGCGCTAGAACGGTCGGTGTCCACCCGTGCCCGAGCGGGAGACCACACGCTCGGACGACGAGGACGCCGACCGCCGCCACGGCGATCAGGAGAGCGAGTAGCGCGAGGGCGTCCGTCATCGCGTGCGCCGTGCAAGCCACGCGTCGCCAAAGAATGCGACCCGCTCGAAACCCATGGGCACGGCCCCGGACTCGAACTGCACCAAGTAATCGGCGCTTTGCGGTGTTTTCACGGATAGCGCCGGAAAGAAGTAGTACCGCGTGAGCTGGCGGTAGAGCGGACTGCTCGCATGCTCGCCGACGACGACGAATCGCGAGCCGACAGAGATTCGCTTCCCGAAGTGCTCTACCGCTTGGGCGTGGTCGCCCAGAAAGACAAGCGCCGAGGTCTTGCCCCGCGGCAAAGACCCGTCGAGGAGCCGTTCGCGTTGAGAGACGATGTCGGCGGATCGCAGGACGGCGCCGATGGCAGCCGCAACGCAGAGTCCGCTGACGACCACGAGCGCACAGAGGGCAACCACGCGCCTAGGCTGCGCCACACTCGCGAGCTCGGACATTCGATGAGCGTAGACAGGTGATCGGAACGCGCCTGAGTTCGCCGCCAGGCGCCGATCAAACCTCGCGAGCGGCAAACGCCATGACGTCAGCCTCGACGAGTGCCTCGTCGCGCTGGAGCGGTCTGCCGAGCGTGCCACCGAGTAGCCGCTCGAGCTCGCTCGGTGCAAGACCTTCGTCGGCAGGCGAGCGCGCCACGAGGTCGCCCTCCGCGAGCACATGCCCGGCAGGAAGGTCACGTGCGGCGACGAGCTTCTTCCCCATCTTCTCGAGCGGTTTCGACTCGCTCGCGAACGGCTGCTTCACCCCGTCGCCGAGCGCCGACTCGATTCGCCTCAGGTCGCGGACGAGCCGTCTCATGCCATCGGGCATCAGCGAGAAAGCATGGTCGGTTCCTTTCCAGGCGTGGTTCAGCGTGAAGTGCTTCTCGACGATCCGCGCGCCGAGCATGTGCGCGACCAAAGTCATCGCGATCCCGTTGTGGTGGTCGGAGAGACCGACGACGAGCTCCGGGAAGCGCTCGCGATAGGTCTCGATCACGCGCAGGTTGAGCTCCTCGACCTCGACGGGGTACGCCGCCGTGCACTGCAGGAGCGCGAGCGCCGGGTTGATCGATCCGATCGCGTCGACGGCCCGCTCGACCTGCTCCAGGGTGCCGCCACCCGTGGAGAGCAGCAGCGGGCGACCGTAGCCTGCGAGTTGCCGCAGGAACGGGAGGTTGCGAAGGTCGCCGGAGGCGATCTTGAAGGCAGGCACGTCCCGCTCGGCGAGGAAGTCGCCGCTGGGCGGGTCGAACGCGGTCGCGAAGAGCATCATCCCGCGCTCGCGGGCGAACGGGATGAGAGCGTCCCAGGCGGCCCCGTCGAGCTCGAGCGCCTCGCGATGGGCTCCGTAGGTCGGCCCGAAGCTCGCCTCGTTGTCGTACGGGCTGTCGTAGAACGCGCGGGTGTACAGCGAGCGGTTGTCGCGCTTCTGGAGCTTGACGGCGTCGACGCCGCACTCGGCGGCGATCCGGATCAGGTCGCGTGCCTTGTCGAGGTCGCCCTGGTGGTTGTGACCGAGCTCGGCGATCACGAAGTTCTCCGTGTCGTCGGCGATCCGCCGGCCGCCGATGACGAGCTCGCGCACGCGCCGATCGTAGATGGTCGATCGGCGCTGTCGTGTGCGGATGGAGGGGTTGGGGGCGCGTTCCTTACCCTGTCTCTTATCTACACCTGCCGCCTCCGACAAGAAACTGTAAGTGTCGATCTCGGTGGTTTCCGTCTCCTTCAAAAGAG
>JBPCLB010000134.1:0-5930 GCA_051003695.1 Gaiella sp.
CGCAAGGGGAAGACCGGGTATTCGACCGACTCGCGCGTGCTGCGGGGTCTGAGGGCCGAGCATCCACTGGTGCCGGTGATCGAGGAGTGGCGCGAGCTGACGAAGCTCGTCAACACCTACCTCGGGCCGCTCCCGACATTGCTCGGCGACGACGGCCGCCTGCACACGACCTTCAACCAGGCGGTCGCCGCGACAGGCCGGCTCTCGACGACGAATCCCAACCTCCAGTCGATCCCCGTGCGCACCGAGCTCGGGCGCCAGATCCGCTCGGCGTTCATCGCGGAGGAGGGGACGCGCTTGCTCTCGGCCGACTACAGCCAGGTCGAGCTGCGGATCCTCGCCCACGTCTCGGGCGAGCCGGTGTTACGCGAGGCGTTCGCGCGCGACGAGGACATCCACGCGGCCACGGCCGCCGAGGTGCTCGGCAAGGAGCGTGCCTCGCTGACGCGCTCAGAGCGCGACATCGCGAAAATGGTCAACTTCGGGATCATCTACGGCATCTCGGCCTTCGGGCTTTCCGAGAACCTCGACATCCCGCGCGAGCAGGCACAGGAGTACATCGACACGTACCTCGCGCGCTTTCCCCTGGTCCAGGAGTTCATCGCTCGAACCATCGCGCAGGCCTCGGCGGACGGCTACGTGACGACGCTGCTCGGCCGTCGCCGGCCGATCCCCGAGCTTCGCGCCTCGAACTGGCAGACGCGCTCGCTCGGCGAGCGCCTCGCCGTCAACAGCGTGATGCAAGGTACGGCGGCCGACGTGATCAAGGTCGCGATGATCCGCATCCACGAGCGGCTGCGCACCGAAGGCCGTGCGTCACAGCTCGTGCTCCAGGTACACGACGAGCTCTTGCTCGAGGTGCCGGACGTCGAGACGAGCGCCGTCCGCGAGCTCGTGCGCGAGGAGATGGCGGGTGCCTATCCGCTCGATCCGCCGCTTGCGCTCGAGGTCGGCGTGGGGGAGACCTGGGCCGATGCGAAGTAGCCGCTTCGGTACCGTCTCGACTCGAGATCGGGATAGCCGACATGTCCAGCGTCGGCTAGTGCGGCGTCTCATAACGTCTCACCCGAAACCCGTGTAGGGTGCCGGACCCGTCCGGCGCACTAGACGGCGTGCACCTCGCCCGCCCGGGGGCGAACCCGGGCCGGCCTCGTTTCTGTATTTCTTAGGGATTCGCGCGACGAAACCCTCGCGAATCCCCCGCTATACTCCGCGATTCCCGATGGCCAACGAGACCCTGGAGCAACCGACTGTGTCGATCGCCGAGATTCCCGTCGAGGAGGCCGGCGTCTGGACGACCGGTCCGGACGGCGAGCTGATTCCCGACTACGAGAGCACCTTCCCGACGATCAACGAGGGCGAGGTCGTCCACGGAGTCGTCGTCCGGGTCGACAAGGACGAGGTGCTCGTCGACATCGGCTACAAGTCGGAGGGCGTCATCCCCGTCTCCGAGCTCTCGATCCGCCGCAACGTGAACCCGGCCGACGAGGTCGCGCTCGGCGAGGAGATCGACGCGCTCGTGATGACGAAGGAGGATGCCGAGGGACGGCTGCTCCTCTCGAAGAAGCGCGCGCGCTTCGAGCTCGCCTGGAAGGCGATCGAGGCAGCGGCCGAGAGCGGTGAGCCGGTCAACGGCCGTGTGATCGAGGTCGTCAAGGGCGGTCTGATCCTCGATCTCGGCGTCCGCGGCTTCCTGCCCGCTTCGCTGGTCGACATCCGGCGTGTCCAGGATCTCGACGAGTTCATGGCGAAGGAGCTTCGCTGCAAGGTGATCGAGCTCAACCGCTCGCGTAACAACGTGGTTCTCTCGCGTCGCGCCGTGCTCGAGGACGAGCGCAAAGAGATGCGCCAGGCGATCCTCGACCGGCTCAATCCGGGCGACGTGGTCGAGGGCACGATCTCGAACATCGTCGACTTCGGCGCTTTCGTCGATCTCGAGGGAATGGACGGCCTGATCCATATCTCCGAGCTCTCCTGGTCGCACGTCAACCACCCCTCCGAGGTGCTCGAGATCGGTCAGACCGTCAAGGTGAAGGTGCTCGACATCGACAGGGATCGCCAGCGGATCTCGCTGGGTCTCAAGCAGACTCAGTCCGATCCCTGGCAGCAGGTGCTCGACCACTACGGCGAGAACGACGTCGTCGAGGGTCGCGTCACCAAGGTCGTCACGTTCGGCGCCTTCGTCGAGATCCTCCCGGGGGTCGAGGGGCTGGTGCACATCTCCGAGCTCGCCAACCACCACGTCGAGAACCCCCGCGAGGTCGTCTCGCAGGGCGATCCGGTCAACGTGCTCGTCCTCGAGATCGACGGCGAGCGCCGGCGGCTCTCGCTCTCGCTCAAGCGCGTCGAGGAGGGGGCAGTGCCCGTGCCGCGCGCCGACGGTGGAGAATCGGTGTTCTCGACGCCCGACCTGCGGCTCTCCGAGGAGGCGTTTCCTCCCAATGCATCGGCCTACACGGAGCCGGCGAGCGACGCCGACGAGGCGACGGGAGAGGCGAACGAGGACGGCGGGCTCGCGAGGGACGTGGAGGAGGACGCGCTCGACATCGCGTCGGTGAGCGAGGCAGCGCCCGTTGCCTCCGGCGACGACTTACCCGTGGAGAGTGACGCCGGGGAGGCGACGAAGGATGCCGACGACGCCGACGGGATCGCGACCGACGAGGCGGAGGACGCACTCAACATCGACGCCGGCGAGCTCGAGACCGAGGCCGAGCAGACGACGTAGGCCCGCGTGCGCCTGGTCGATCAGGGATTGCGCTGTTTCCGGCCGGGCACCGGGCGTCGTAGGGGTTTTCGCGATCGGGATCCGCGCGTGCGGATCCCGATCTGCGGGTAAGCGCAGCGGCGAGGCGTGCCTCGCCCACATGCGCCCCGTCCGATCGCCGTCGCGATCACAGGCGGGATCGGCGCCGGGAAGTCGACCGTGCTCGCGGCGTTTCGCGCACACGGTGCTGCGACCGTCTCGAGTGACGAGATCGTCCACCACCTGCTGGCGAGCGACGACGGGGTGCGAGACGCTCTGGTCACGCGGTTCGGCACCGACATCCTCGCCGAGGACGGGTGGCCCGACCGCGCGCGGATCGCGGAGCGCGTGTTCGCCGACCCCGACGCGCTCGCGTGGCTCGAGGCGTTGCTGCATCCGATCGTCAGCAGGGAGTACCTGGACTGGCGCGGGCAGCTTGCCGAGCTCGACGAGCCGCCGACAGTCTGTGTCACCGAGGTGCCGCTGCTCTTCGAGGTGGGGGCCGAGACACGCTTCGACAAGGTCGTCGTCGTGACCGCGCCCCGACAGCTCCGTGAGCAGCGTCGGCGTGTGCCGCTCGACAATCGCGATGCGAGGCTGCTACCCGATCGGGAGAAGGTCTCCCGCGCCGACTTCCATTACGCCAACACCGGCACGTTCGAGGATCTGGACACCTGGGTCGAGGGCGTGATCGCAGTGATTCTCGCCTCCGGCGAGAATCACTAGGAGTGAAGGCTCTCGCGATTGGCTGTCTCGTGTTGGCCGTCGGCGCCGCGGGTGCTCTCTGGGTTCTGCAAGAGCGGCCCGAGCTGATCGACAGGGTGAGGTACCCGCTGCGCTACGAGACGATCGTGCGCGGCCATGCGGAGAACTACGACCTCGATCCTGCGCTCCTCGCGGCCGTCATCTACGCCGAGAGCAAGTTCGATGCCAGCGCCCGCTCGCCTGCGGGCGCGATCGGACTGATGCAGCTCCTCCCCGACACCGCGCGCGGGATCGCGATCCGCACGGGCGGTGAGCTGTTCGTCGTCTCCGACCTGCTGAACCCGGAGCTCAACGTCCGGTACGGCTCGTGGTATCTCCGCAACCTGCTTCAGCGCTACGACGACGTTCCGACCGCCCTCGCCGCCTATCACGCCGGCCAGGGCAACGTCGACCGGTGGCGAGCGCGAGGCATCGGGATCCAATTCCCCGAGACCCAGGCCTACGTCGACAAGGTCGTCGGCCTCGTCGAGATCTACGAACGCGCGTACGCCGACGAGCTCGGGATCGGCTCGTAGTCAGCGATCCGCCGGTGCGGGCCGGACGGGCCCGACCCCCTGCTCTGGTCGCGCGCCTCCTGCGGCGCGATCGTCTTCCATCGCTCGCGCAGCGCTGCCTCCGCCTTCAAACGTCGCCCAAACTCGAGGTAGACGGCGAGCCAGTCGTGGTCGTCGCTCGTCACGGCGTCGATCAGCGCCTCGAGCCCAGCTTCTGCGAACAGCCGCAGCAGCCGCTCGATGTCGCGCACGGTGCTCGCGTTCCAGGAGTTCGGCGGCAGCGCTCGGGTCGCGGGAGCGTTCTTCGGCAGGCATCGCCCCTGCGCGACGAGGCCGGCTGAGGAGTTCGAGGTTGTGGTTTCCGAAGTTCTGGTTTCCGGGCTGGCAGCGGCCGCTTCAGGGGTTTGTACCGCCACGGGAATCCGCTCCTGCGGATTCCCGTGTTGCGGCAAGCACAGGCTCGAGCATGTGGCGCCAGAGGTTGAGCAGCAGCCGGTGGCCACGCGGAGTCGAGAGATAGGCGGGGAAGTCGAGCACACCGGCTGAGAAGACGCGCGCACCGGCCGCCGTCTCGTAGTAGGTCATCTCGGCGTGCAGCCCCGGCCCGAACAGGCTCGGGATCAACGCGATCACGCGCGTGCCGGCAGGCGAGTCGGGCGTCGTCATGTCGGCCTCGATCCCGAACCCGCCGACCTCCTCGCCGAACGTGGCGCCGTTCGCGAGACCGGTGCCGGCGAAGAGCCACGGCGCGGCGTCGGCGTCGGTCACATAGAACGATCCCTGTCTGCTGCCGTCGTCGTTCGCGCGGTACTGGACGCCGCCGAGCCGGGACTCGGGACGACCGAGCGAGCGCCAGCGGCCGACGCGGCGCATCTCCTGATCCTGCTTGTCGACCCGCCAGAAGAAGTTGTTGGCCGAGAGAAAGACGAGCCGGCCCCCCAGATCGCGGAAACGCTCGATCGCGTCGTACGCCTCGGCCGTCATGTACTCGGAGTGGCCGGGGAAGACGACCAGGTCGTAGAGCCGTCGGAGCTCGTCGCCGCTTCCGACCGCCTCGAGGTCGTCGTCCGCGAGGATCTCCGCTCGGAGGCTCGTCTTTTCCAGCCAGCGCAGGAACGGGAAGTCGTAGCGCCGGAACCGAGGTGGCACGCCGCGCTCGCGGTACGGCCGGTCGAGCAGCACAGGCGGGGAGCCGCCCGCGTACCACGTGTCGCCCCAGCCGTCGCCGTCGGTGTCCTGGAAGTTGTAGGCCTGCCAGGTGTTCGTCGGTAGCACCGCAGCGACGCGCGCGGTGCCGAGCGCGGTCGGACGGAGGACGAACGGCGCAAATCCGACACGGCCGTCTCCGGCCTCGATCCGGGCGACGTAGAGCCCCGTCGGCCAGTCGCCCGATCGTACGTGGACGAGATGCGGTGCGGAGCGCTTTCCCGTCCAGTCCATCCGCACCGGCTCGCCCATCGGCAGTCCTGTCATCTCGTCCATGCGCAGGCTCGGGTCGGGCCCGTGCCCGACCCGGAGGAACGTCAGGGTCAGGTCGGGCGCGTCGGCGAAGATCCGCAGCTCCATCGGCTCGGTCGGGAGATAGCTGCGTCGGGAGAACGCTGCTTCGATGCCCAACACGCGGATCACCGCGCTCCTCACCCGCTCGGGCGAGGCCGGGCGGCTTCCGCCGCCGTACGTGCGTCGCAGGTCGCCGTCCTCGAGCGTGAGGCGCATCACGTAGGAACCGACTCGGGTGTCCAGTTTGGGGCTCCAGCTCAGTTCCTGCGAGCCCGCGCCGAGCTTGGCCCGGGTTTCCCAGACGACCGTCTGTGAGTGGAGACCCGTCCGGACGGCCTCGACGGTTGCGGTCGCGGGGCGGGAGAGCTCGAAGCGCATCGTCGCAACGTCGCGACCGCTGATGCCGGGAGCCACCGTTGCGACCTTGC
>JBPCLB010000135.1:0-18971 GCA_051003695.1 Gaiella sp.
CCGCGCAGATCACTGGACCGCGTTCTAGGCGCTCGAGCAATCCGTCTCTCGTGTTCGTATCGGTGGGGATCATGGCTGCCGGCGGTTGGCTCTCCGCCGCTTGCATTCTGGCACAGACCGAACGATCCAGACCGTCGGATGGGTCGGCCGCACGGTGCCTGCGTACTCGAGCTCGTCCGGTCGTGCGCTCCTCTTCGACCACGAGCGCGCCGGGCTGGACGAGTTCTTCCGGGACGTCACCTTCGCGGCGGCGACGCCGAGGACGCCTCGTGATGTCGAGGAGCTCTACGCCCGCATCGCGGCCGCGCGCGATCGCGGGTTCGCTCTCGTCGACGAGGAATTCGAGTCCGGTCTCGTCGGCGCAGCTGCACCCGTGCGCGACTTTCGCGGACGAGTCGTGGCCGCGCTCAACGTCTCGGCGCCGAAGTTCCGGTTCGCGCAGGAGCTGGAGCGGGCCGGCCAGCTGGTGAAGAACGCGGCGGACGACATCTCGGCGGAGATCGGCTGGCAGGGCTCATCCGAGGTGGGCGGCACCCGTCTTGCGACGGTTTCGAGGTCGTGATGGGTGACTTCTTGCACTACCTCAACTTCAGGAAGGGACACATCTTCGACCTCACCGTGGATCACGCGCAGATCGTGCTGTACGCGATCGCGATCGCGACGGTAATCGCCATCACGACGGATGTCTTGGTCTACCGCCGAGAGCGGCTGTCCGCCATCGTCGTCGCAATTGCCGGCACGTTCCTGACGATCCCGTCCCTCGCGCTCTTCGGCCTGATGATCCCCATTGTCGGGCTCGGAACGAAGCCGGCGCTCGTCGCACTGGTGATGTATGCCTTGTTGCCGATCCTGCGGAACGCCGTCGTCGGCCTGCGTGGCGTCGACCCCGCCGTGATCGAGTCGGCGCAGGGCATGGGTATGAACCGGGTCCGCAGGCTCGTCCGGATCGAGTTGCCGCTTGCCTGGCCCGTGATTCTGACCGGGATTCGCGTCTCGACCGTCCTGATCGTCGGGGTTGCGGCGATCGGCGCATACGTCAATGGCCCCGGCCTCGGCGAGGACATCTTCGCGGGTCTGGCCCGCATTGGCACACCGACGGCTCTGCACCTGACGCTGAGCGCGATCCTCGCGGTGGTCGCGCTCGCGCTCCTGTTCGACGCCTTCTACGCCGCACTCGGCCGATTGACGACCTCCCGGGGGATCCGATGAGCTCGTCGCAGGCGCTGATCAGGCTCGAGAGCCTGACGAAGCGGTTCCCGGGACAGCGGGAGAACGCCGTCGACAACCTCACGCTCGAGATCCCCGCCGGCGAGATCGTCATTCTCGTGGGGCCGTCGGGCTCGGGCAAGACGACCACGTTGCGGATGATCAACCGCCTGATCGAGCCGACCTCCGGTCGGATCTTCCTCGAGGGCGAGGACGTGACGGCGGTGAACGCCGACCGGCTCAGGAGACGCATGGGCTACGTCATCCAGCAGATCGGCCTGTTCCCGCACGTCACGATCGGCGACAACATCGCAACCGTTCCGAAGATGCTCGGCTGGGAGAAGAAGCGGATCCGTGAGCGCGTCGCGGAGCTGCTCGAGCTGATCGGGATGGATCCCGAAGCCTACAGCGGCCGGTACCCCAAGGAGCTGTCAGGCGGCCAGCGTCAGCGTGTCGGCGTCGCCAGAGCGCTTGCCGCGGATCCGCCGGTGCTCCTGATGGACGAGCCGTTCAGCGCGATCGACCCGATCACCCGCGCCCGGCTCCAGAACGAGTTCCTCCAGCTTCAGACCAAGATTCGCAAGACGATCGTCTTCGTCACCCACGACATCGACGAGGCAATCAAGATGGGCGACCGCATCGCGATCCTCGACGACAGATCGCACATCGCCCAGTTCGACACGCCGGCGACGATCCTGGCAGCGCCCGCATCCGCGTTCGTCGAGGACTTCATCGGCGCGGGCGCTTCGCTCAAGCGGCTCAATCTGGCGCGGATCGCCGACGTCGAGCTCGTCCCCTGGCCGACAGAGCATGTGTCGGCCGATCGCGACACCGTCCGGGCCGCGCTACTCACGTCCGACAAGGGGTCCGTGCTTTTGCTCGACGAGAAGCGCCGACCGCAGCGATGGGTGAACATGCTCGACCTCGAGCACGAACACGACCAGCTCTCGGAGCTAGGGCTCTCCGCCCAGGTCATGCAGCGGCAGGCGACGCTGTACGACGCGCTCAACGAGATGCTCAACTCGTTGCAGGGCGCCTCGGCTGTGGTCGACGAGGATGGCGCGTATTGCGGCGTCATCGACATCGACGCGGTGGCTGTCGCGATCAGGGCGATGCGCCAGGAGGCACGGCGGACGTTCCGCGGGGAAGACCCGGTCGCCGCCGTCGGCGAGCCGACGCGGGAGGAGTCGCTCTCGTGAGCGGGGTTGCCGGGAGACGACGATGACGGTCGAAGCAGCGCCGGAAGCGCGCGAGGCGCACATCCCGTTCCCGCGCTGGATCGGCTATCTGGCGATGCCGGTCTTCCTGACCGGCGTCTGCATCTGGCTGTACCTGTACGTCTCGCGCAGCGAGCTCGACTCGATCGAGACACGCCTGCTCGAAGGCGGGTACGTGCGCGAGAAGCTGGTCGAGCACCTCGCCCTCGCGACGGCTGCGACAGCGCTCGTGATCGCGATCGCGGTACCGCTCGGAGTGCTCATGACCCGCCCGCTCCTCAGACGCTTGACGCCGGTTGTCATCGGCATGGCGAACATCGGTCAGTCGATCCCTTCGATCGGCCTCGTCGTCTTTTTCCCGGTTGTGATGTCGCAGATCGGATTCAGGCCGATGCTCTATGCGCTCGTCATTCACTCCACGCTCCAGGTGCTGCGAAACACGATGGTGGGCCTCGATCAAATCGACAGGGCGCTGATCGAGGCCGCTCGCGGGATGGGCATGTCCAGGATCCGCGTCCTGACGAAGATCGAGCTTCCGCTCGCCGTGCCCGTCATCCTCGCCGGTGTCAGAACCGCGCTGATCCTGAACGTGGGCACGGCGACACTCGGAACGTTCATCAACGCGGGAACGCTCGGCGACCTGATCGACAACGGCGTCGGGCTCAACCGCGACGTCGTGATCATCACCGGCGGTGTCCTGACGGCGGTGCTCGCGCTCGCGACGGACTGGGTCGCGGGCATTGCGGAACGAGTTCTCAAACCAAACGGGCTCGAGTAGCCCCCGTCATCTCTCGAAGGAGGGTGTTTCATACATGCGATCGACCAGCAGGAAGCTCGGGTTGCTGCCGCTCGTCGTGGCGGTGCTCGCGGTGGTCGCGACGGCCGGCGTCGGTCTCGCCGGCTCCACGAAGGCCTGCACGATCAAGGGCACCAATGCGAGTAACACGCTGAAAGGGACGCCGGGCGCGGATGTCGTCTGCGGACTCAAGGGCAACGACACGATCGATCCCGGCAAGGGGAAGGACATCGTCGACGGCGGCGCCGGTAACGACAAGATCGTCTCCACCGACGGCGCAGAGGATCAGATCATTGGGGGGGCCGGAGTGGACTCCGTGCTCGCCGATCCAATCGATCTCCTGGTCGGCGTCGAGAACGTCCGGTACAACGCCCCGTACCTCTCGCAGTTCGACTTCAGCGGAGCGACGTTCACGGTCGGGTCGAAGAAGTTCACGGAGCAGCTCATCCTGGGGCAGATCGCGAAGCAGGCGCTCCAGTTCGCGAAAGCGGAGGTCAAGGATCAGACGAACTGCTGTAGCACCTCCGTCGCGAGGCAGGCCCTCGTCTCCGGCCAGATCGACATGTACTGGGAATACACGGGAACGGGATGGATCGTCCACCTGAACAAGACGACTCCGGTCAACAACGCGCGGGAGCAGTGGCTCGCTGTGAGACGGGAAGACGCCGCGAACAACATTTCCTGGTTGTATCCCGCCCCATTCGACAACACCTACGCGATCGCCGTCCGGAAAGAGGCGGTGGCATCGCTCGGAAACGTCAAGACGCTCTCCGACTTCGCGCGGCTGGCCAGCACGCGGGCGAAGGACGCAACGGTCTGCACCAACAACGAGTTCTTCAGCCGGGATGACGGACTTCCGGGGATGGAGAAGGCCTACGGGTTCCAGATCAATCGCGACAACATCGCCAAGCTGGAGACGGGCGTCGTCTACTCGGCGATCGACGACGGCAAGATCTGCAACTTCGGGGTCGTCTTCGCCACGGACGGACGCGTCGAGGGTCTGGGTCTCACCGTGCTGCGGGACGACAAGCAGTTCTTCCCCGTGTACAACCCGGCGCTCAACGTGCGGACGTCGGTCTACCAGAAGTATCCGAAGCTCTTCAGGATGTTCAAGGCGATCTCGCTCGAGCTGACGAACGAGCGAATCCAGAAGATGAACGCCGACGTCGACATCAGGGGCAAGTTCCCCGAGGAGGTCGCGAAGGAGTTCCTCGCAAGCTACGGGCTCACGGCCACGAGGAAGTAGCTGCATGAGTGGGGCGCCGCCCGGTTCTCGTGCGGCGTCCCGCTCCTGTTCTCGAGTGGCTCTCGACGAGACGATCGCGTTCGTTCACGAACTGACGTGGAACGACGTGCCAGAAGACGTGCGCGCGCGGATCCATCTGCTCCAGCGCGACCTTGTCGCGTCGTCGCTCGCGGGCCGTGAGACCCCCGCTGCGCTCGTTGCTGCGGACTACGCAGCGAATCAGCACCCAGGAGCGGAGGCAAATGCGCTCCTGGACGGGCGACGTCTCAGTGTGACGGGCGCCGCCTGGAGCAACGGCGTCCTCGCCAATGCACTCGACTTCGACGATGGCCACCGACTTGTGAAAGGGCACCCCGGCGCGAACGTCGTGCCGGCCGCGCTAGCCGCCGCTGAGGCTGTCGGCGCGACCATTACGGAGTACCTCACGGCCGTTGTCGTGGGCTACGAAGTCGCGCTCCGGGCTGGTCTCTGCCTCCATGCGCAAAGCAGGGACTACCACGCTTCGGGGGCGTGGGGTGCGGTCGGGGCGGCCGCGGCCTGCGCGCGACTGCTCAGCCTGGACGACAGTGCAACGCGGCACGCGCTCGGTCTCGCCGCCTACCACGCGCCGCTTGCTCCGATCATGCGCTCGGTGGCCCAGCCGGCGATGACGAAGGACGCCTGCGGCTGGGGTGCGATGCTGGGCGCCTCCTCCGCACTGCTTGCGGCAGGCGGCTTCACGGCGCTCGAGTGCACGCTGGTCGGCGAAGACCTGCGGGCGCGGTGGCAGATCCGCGACGTGTACGTGAAGCGGTTTCCATGCTGTCGCTGGTCGCAACCGGCGATCGCCGCCGCGCTCGCGCTGCGTGCCGACCCTGCGTTCGACCCGTCCTCCATAACCCGAGTGCGCGTGCGCACATTCGCCGCTGCCGGGGCGCTGGCCCGGGGAGCGCCGCGAACGACGGAGGAGGCGCAGTACAGCATCGTGTGGCCGGTGGCGGTGGCGCTTACACGGGGGGCCTTCGGCGTCGGAGACGTGCTCGGGGATGCTCTCGAGGACGTCTCGGTCGCAAGGCTGGCATCGTCGGTGGAGATCGAGACGGCCCCCGAGCTCGAGGCAGAGTTTCCCGACCGCCGCCTCGCCCAGGTCACCGTCGACGGGTACTGCTCCGCTGTCGTAGAAGCTCCCGGCGAGCCAAACGACCCGGGTTGGCGCGACATCGTCGATGCGAAGTTCGGCGCCCATGTAGGCGTCTCGTCCGAGCTCCCGCTGCACCTCGCGGCGGCGTGCTCGCCTGAGAGAACGTGGGTGTAGGGCGCCCTCGAAGGCAAGGACGAGCTGATCCGGTGCGTCGCTACGTCAACGCTGCTGCTGCCGCGTATGCCTGCCGCGCCGCCTCGTCGACCGACAGACCCCAGAACCGCTCGGGGTCGCCGAAGATCTCGACATCGAGTGAGCCCGCGAAACCCGACAGCGCCAGGGCGTCGACGAGCTCCGTCGTCCGCGAGATTCCGAGCCCGGGAAGCTCGCGGTCGGTGCGACGCGGATCGGCGGGCCAGTCGGCGACGCGGACGCCGTGATCCGATAGGCGATCCGCCCGATCGTAGGGATCGCGAGCGGGCGAAACGACGGCACCACGGGCACGCAATTCGAGACCGTCAGTCCGTGCTCGGCGAGCAGTGCCCGATTCGCCTCGTCGTCCGGCGGGAGCTCGAACTCCCAGATTCCGATCGCGTCGAAGCCGGCCGCCGCGTACGCGACGACTCTTCCTCGAACGTGGCACTGACGGTCGAGATCTCGGAGAGGGACAGTCTCACGAGCGTCCTGGAAGCTTTGCAAGCATGCGCCGGGGAAGCGGCGGTCGAGTCAGGCGCTTTGCGACGAGGTACCCCGAACCGGCGCCGAGACCCGGGCCGGGATGCGTGCTTGCGCCGATGTGGAACAGCCCCTCGACGGCCGTCGCGTGTCCGGGCGCCTCGGCGAACGGGCGCCAGAGCAGGTTCTGGTCGAGCGCGCACGAGCCTGCGTAGATGTCGCCCCCGACGAGGTTGCAGTTGAGCGCCTCGAGGTCGGCGGGGGAGAGGACGATCCGTTTCAGGGTCGCCGAGTCGAGATTCTCGATCGACTCGCCGAGCCGCGTGACGATCCGGTCGGCATAGGCCTCGCGCAGCTCGTCCGTCCACGTTCCGTCGCCGACGTCGAGCTCAGCGGCTGCATCGCCTTTGACGCAACCGGCGGGCAGCTCTTGCAGCTGGAGCCACAGGATCGACTTGCCGTTCGGGGCACGGCTCGGATCGACAGTGCACGGTTGACCGGCAACGATCGTCGCCTCGGCGGGGAGAAGGCCGCGTTCCGCTTCGTTCACGGCCCGCGAGACGCCGTTCAGACCAGATGTCACGTGGACGATCGCCGTGCGCGCCAGGAGATCGGCGTCGGGCCCCTTCCATCGTGGCGGCTCGTTCAGCGCGAGATGGATCTGCATCCCGGCGCGTCCGTAGCGAAAGCGCGCGCCCGCCCGCGCGATGTCGTCGGGCACGTCGCCGCATGGGAGAAGATGTCCGTAGAGCTGCGTCGGCGTCACACCTGCGATCACCGCCCGCGTCGCGTGCACCGGCTCGTCTCCTGCGATCGTGACGCCGACGGCCTTGCCCTGGGAGACGACGATCCGCTCGACATCCGCAGCGGTGCGGAGCTCCCCGCCGGCCTCGCGCACGATCGCCGACAGTGCCTCCACGAGCTTCACACCTCCGCCCACCGGCACCGGCATGCCGCCGAGTTGCACCGCGCATGCGATCACCTGCGTCATGAAGCCCGAGACCGCGTCGTCGGGTCCGAGCCCCGTGTGGAGCACCCAGGGCGCCAGCAACCCGTGGGCACGGTCGGAGGCGAACGTCTGCCCCGTCCAGTCGCGGCAGCTCGCGAGTGCACGGCCTGCGAAGCCGAGCAGCCCGCGCCGGCCGAACCGGCTCAGCAGCGACCGTCCGAGTCCGAGCCCGCCGGCCGACCATAGCTCGGTTCCGAGCACACCGAAGCTGAGGTCGGCGCTCGCCATGAACGTCTCGAACTGCCGCTGCCAGGCGAGACCGTCTCCTGGGTGCTGCCGCTCGAACTCGGCGACATTGGCCTCGAGCGAGGTGTGGAGAAACATCGCGCCGTGGTCGGGAAACGCCGTCGCGGTCGGCAGCTCCGTGTTGACGTACTCGAGACCGTTCCCGTGGAGGTCTTCGGCGAGCTCGGCGTAGGCGGCCGAACCCTGGAACAACGGGTGCCAGGAGCTCAGGACCTCGTGTGTGAAGCCGGGGAGCGTGTAGCCAGCCTCGGTGCGGATCGCGCCGCCGAGCCGCTCGCTCCGCTCGAGCACGCACACGCTCCAGCCCTCCTGCGCGAGTAGCGCCGCGCCCGCGAGCGCGTTGATCCCCGATCCGATGAAGACCGCGTCGAACCGCGCCATGCGTGCGACTCTAATGGCCGGCCGAGCGTAGGATCGCGCCGTGGCACTCGGCCTGGTCACCGCTGGCGAATCGCACGGTCCGGCGCTCGTCGCGGTCGTCACCGGGCTCCCCGCGGGGCTCCGCGTCGAGAAGGACGCGATCGACGCCGACCTCCGTCGCCGCCAGCAGGGATACGGTCGCAGCCCGCGACAGCAGCTCGAGAGCGACGAGGTCCAGGTGCTGACAGGCCTGCGGCACGGACGCACGCTCGGCACCCCGCTGACGCTCGTCGTCCGAAACCGCGACCACGAGAACTGGCTGTGGGGAATGAGTGCTTTCGCCCCCGAGGGAGAACCGAGCGGCAAGGGCGTCAAGGCGGTCACCTTGCCGCGACCCGGTCACGCAGATCTCGCCGGAGTCCTCAAGTACGGACACGACGACGTGCGCGACGCGCTCGAGCGGGCGAGCGCTCGCCACACCGCAGCCCACGTGGCAGCGGGCGCTGTTGCGAAAGCGCTCCTGGGCGAGCTTGGCATCGCTGTCACCGGTCGCCCGGTCGAGATCGGTGGCGAGACCACTGACGAGGGCATGCGCGAGGCGACGGATGCCGCGCGTAGGGCCCGCGACACGCTCGGCGGAGTCGTGGAGGTCGTCGCCACCGGAGTTCCGCCGGGCTTCGGCTCCTATGCCGAGAAGTCGGATCGGCTCGACGCACGGCTCGCCTTCGCGTTGATGGGGATTCAGGCGGTGAAGGGAGTCGAGATCGGCGACGGCTTCGCGCTCGCGCGACGCCGGGGTACCGAGGCTCACGACGAGATCGACCCCGGCCTCGCACGTCGCACGAACCGGGCGGGTGGACTCGAAGCTGGGATCACCAATGGTGAGCCGATCGTCGTGCGCGCCGGGATGAAGCCGTTGCCGACGTTGATGCATCCGCTCGACTCGGTGGACCTCGCGACCGGTGAACCGGCGCAGGCGCTCGTGGAGCGCTCCGACGTGCAGGCGGTCGAAGCGCTCGCGGTCGTTGCCGAGGCGGCCGTCGCCTTCGAGCTGGCCCGAGCGGCGCTCGAGAAATTCGGGGGCGACGCGATCCGCGACACGCTCGCGGCGCATCGCGCCTACCTCGAGCGGATAGTCGGCCGATGGCGGCGCTGAACGCGCTCGGCCGGCATCTCGCGCTCACGGGCTACATGGGCTCGGGCAAGACGACGCTCGGCGCCACGCTCGCCGAGCGGCTCGACAGGCCCTTCGTCGACCTGGACGCTGCGATCGAGCTGCGAGCGGGGGCGAGCGTTGTCGAACTGTTCGCGGAGCGGGGCGAGGCCGGCTTTCGCAGCCTCGAAGAGGCGATCGCCGGAGAGACGCTGAACGCGTCGACACCGACGGTCGTCGCTCTCGGCGGGGGTGCCGTGCTCTCCGAGGCAACGCGCAAGCGGCTGTGCGAGCGCGCGTTCACGGTCGTCCTCGAGGTCGACACCGCGACGGCCTGGGAACGTGTCCGCGCGTCGGATCGTCCGCTGGCCGAGAGTGCCGAGGACTTCGCGGCGCTGCATCGAGAGCGCCAGCCGCTGTACGAGGCGGTCGCCGATGCGCGTGCAACCGATGCCGACGATGTCGTGCTCGCCGCGGCAGGCGTCCATGTCGAGCTCGGCGCGATCGACCTGCTTGGAGAGCTCGTTCCCACAGACGGGCCAATCGCGCTCGTGGCCGACGCGCACGTCGCGGGAATCCACGGCGTCCGTGCACAGCTCGCGCTCGGTGCGCGCAACACCGAGCAGCACGAGGTGCCGGCGGGCGAGACGGCAAAGTCGGTGCCGGTACTCGAGCGGCTCTGGTCGGCTCTGCGGATCGGGCGCGATGGCACGCTCGTCGCGCTCGGTGGCGGCACGACGATCGATGTCGTCGGATTCGCGGCGGCGACCTACAAGCGCGGCATCGCCTGGGTGCCGGTCCCGACGACGCTCGTGGGTCAGGTCGACGCTGCACTCGGCGGCAAGACGGCGATCGACATCCCGGGTGGAAAGAATCTCGTGGGTGCGTTCCACTGGCCGGCAAGGGTCGTCTGCGATCCGTCGCTGCTCGAAACCCTGCCCGAGGAGGAGCGACGCAACGGGATGGCCGAGGTCGTGAAGACCGGCCTGCTCGCCGGCGAGGAGCTGTGGACGCTCCCCGACACCGACCTCGTGCGTCGCTGCGCTGCCTACAAGGCAGCCATCTGTCTCAGCGATCCGGACGATCGCGGGATCCGCAACGTGCTCAACCTCGGTCACACGTTCGCACACGCGCTCGAGGCGGCCGCAGGCTTCGACCTCGCACACGGCCGCGCGGTTTCCTTGGGCCTCCTCGCAGCGCTGCGGCTCTCGGGTCAGAGCGACGCCGAGGCTACCGTCCGGGAGGTGCTGCGGCCCGAGCCCGTCCGCGTGGATCTCGATCGGGCCTGGGAGGCGCTGCTGCGCGACAAGAAGGCCCACGGCGGGAGTCCGCGGCTCGTCCTCCTCGACCGCCCCGGGCAGCCGCGGTGGAACGTCCAGCTGCCGGAAGCAGATGTCCGAGCGGCGCTCCGGGGGCTGATCGCCTGACGGGCCGCTGTCTCTGCGGGGCAGTGCGGCTCGAGGTCGAGCCGCCGCTGCGCGACGTCGTCGTCTGCCACTGCTCGCTTTGCCGGCGCTCGGGGACGCTGGCCGGCGCCTATAGCGCTGCGCCTCGTGAGGCGCTGCGGGTGGAGGGCGAGCTCACGTGGTATGACGACGCGAACGGGCGACAGCGCGGGTTCTGTGGGAGCTGCGGCTCCACGCTGCTCTGGGACGCGGGTGGCGAGACGGTCTCGATCGCCGCTGGCGCGCTCGACGAGCCGACGGGACTGCGAACCGTCTCCCACATCTTCGTGGGCGAGGCTGCGGACTGGGAAGACGTGCCCGCCGGTGTCCCGCATCACGTGGCCGGATCGTCGTCGCGACTCCGCTCGGCCTAGCCATCTACCATCCGCGCCGTGCGGATCGAGGTGCTAAACGGCGTCAACCTGAACCTGCTCGGCCGGCGGGATCCCGGCACGTATGGCGATGGGTCGATCCAGGATCTCGAGACACAGATCTACGCCTGGGCCCGCGAGCTCGAGGTGCCGGTGCGCTGCCGCCAGACGAATCACGAGGGCGAGTACGTCGAGTTCCTCCACCAGGCGCTCGACGGCGTCGATGCGCTCGTGCTCAACCCGGGTGCCTGGACGCACTACAGCTGGGCGATCCGCGACGCGCTCGAGCCGTTCACCGGGCCTTCGGTCGAGGTGCATCTCTCGAACGTCGACGGGCGCGAGGACTGGCGCCAGCGAAGCGTGCTCGAGGGCATCGTCGTGCATCGCGTCGTCGGGAAAGGGGTCGGCGGCTACCGGGACGCGCTCGCGTTCCTGACGGAGCGCGCCACGTGAGTCGCCTCTCTCGACTCGGCGCGCTGATCGAGGAGCCGCTGCTCGTCACCAAGCCCGCCAACGTCCGCTACCTGACGGGCCTCGCCGATGCCTCGAACGCCGCCGTGCTCGTCGAGCCTTCCGGTGAGGCGACCCTCTACAGCGATTTCCGCTACGCCGACGCCGGGCGCGCGCTCGACGGGATCGCTTTCGTGCAGACGAGCCGGTACGTGATGAAGAGCCTGGCGCAGATCCTGGGCGGCAGAGCGATCGGCTTCGATCCGGATCACCTCACGGTCACCTCGTACGAGACGCTGCGAGGCGGCGGGCTGGAGCTGACCGCTGCCGCCGGGCACGTCGAGTCCCTGCGCGCCGTCAAGGACGCCTCGGAGATCGCTGCGATCCGTCGCGCAGCCGCGCTCTCGGATCAGGTCTTCGAGGAGCTCGGCGCGGATCGTCTCGTTGGGCGCACCGAGCGCGAAGTGGTCTGGTGGATCGAACGTCGCTTCCGGGACCTCGGAGCCGAGCGGAGCTCGTTCGACACGATGGTCGGGTTCGGCTCCATGGGTGCTCGGCCGCACGGCGAGTCGCGCGAGGAGCCGATCCCGACGGGAACGATGGTGGTCGTCGACGCCGGCTGCGTGGTCGACGGCTACTGCTCCGATTGCACGCGAACCTTTCTCACCGGTGACGACGAACGTCTGCGCGAGCTCTACGATCTCTGCCTGCGCGCTCAGCTCGACGGGCTGGCCGCGGTGAAGCCCGGTGCGGCCGCCCGTGACGTCGACGCCACCTCCCGTGTGGCGATCGGCGACGCCGGGCTCGCGGAGCGATACGGACACGGGCTCGGTCACGGAGTCGGCATCGAGATCCACGAAGGGCCGGTGCTGCGGCCGGAGTCGACGGACACTCTTCGTGCGGGCAACGTCGTCACCGTCGAGCCGGGGATCTACTTCGACGGCGATGTCGGGGTGAGGATCGAGGATCTCGTGCTCGTCACCGACGCGGGGGCCGAGCGCCTGACGACCGTCGCGAAGGGCCCGATCGTCGTCGGCTGACGGCCGCGCGCGGCACGAGCTCGGCATCGAGGAACGTCGCGAGCTCGGCCATGGCCTCGTCGAGCCGTGACGTGTCGCCCCATTCTCCGAGGATCCGCAGCATCCGCGTCTTGCGGTCGAGCACGGGCTCGACGCGGCCGACGATCCGATCGCCCACGAGGATCGGTAACACGTAATAGCCGTACTCCCGCTTCGCCGGCGTCACGTACATCTCGAGTCGGTAACGGAAGTCGTAGAGCACCTGGGTTCGGTCGCGGTCGTGGATCAGACGGTCGAACGGCGAGAGCAACGTCACGCGATCCGGGACCGGTCCGTCCTGAACGTCTGGATGGGCGCGCCAGCGCCCCTTGTCAAGCCGCACGCCAAGCGAGCGAAACCGCTGCTCGTCGAGCGCGCGCTCGGCCCCGGCGAGCGAAAGCGCTTCGGTCGACGGATACCAACGCTCGGCGAGATCCCACAGGCGCTGCTTGCCGCGGCGACCGGCGACCGCCACCTCGCCGCGGAGATGCAGTGACATCAGCATCAACCCGACCTGTCGAGAGCCGTACCAGCGGTGGTCGCGCGAGGCTCCCGCGCTGCGATCCTCGAGCTCGCGCGACAGCAGCGGCCCTCGCCGCTCGAGCTCCCGCAGGACGTAGCGACGGAACGGGCGATTCTCCGCGAGGAACGCATGACCCCAGCGCTCGTGCGCGTAGCGAGTCGAGCGCCGCCACCGCCGCATCAGCCCCCTGACGAGTGGCAGCGCCTCGATCGGCCAGATGTACGCGTTCCACTCGAAGAGCGCTTGCTCGTCCCACAACAGGCGGTCGAGCTCGGCCCGGTCGAACGGCCCGAGGCGGCTCCAGAGCACGAGCTCCTGCGGCGCCGCGACCGTGGCGATCGGGTCGAGCTGGAGGAAGCCGAGCCGGCGAACCGTCTCGAGCACGCCTTGCGCCGATCCGTCGAGGACCTGCGCGCGAACGGCGATCCGGCGAGCCTCCGCGAGCCCGACCTCGCGGGTGTTTCGCGGCGCCATGGCCGGAATCCAACCATGCGTTCCCCCGCATCCGAGCAGGTACCCTCCCGACGCCGTGGCGGAGATCGTCGACACCAACCGCTTCAGGAACGGGATGCACATCGAGCACAAGGGCTCGGTCTGGCGCATCGTCGAGTTCCAGCACGTGAAGCCCGGCAAGGGCGGCGCTTTCGTGCGCACGAAGCTCAAGAGCCTCGACTCGGGCTCCGTGGTCGACGAGACATTTCGTGCGGGCGAGAAGTTCGCGCGCGTGCACACGGAGATGCGGAACGTCCAGTACCTCTACGACGACGGCTCCGAGGCGCATTTCATGGATCAGGAGACCTACGAGCAGTTCGGGCTCCCCCGCGGCAGCGTCGAGGACGAGCTGGCCTACATGCTGCCCTCGTCGACGGTGCAGATCCTTCAGGTGAACGGGAAGCCGTCGGGCCTGCAGCTGCCCTCGTCGGTCGAGCTCGCAGTTGCGCAGACCGAGCCCGGCGTCAAGTGCGACACCGTCTCGAACGTGACGAAGCCCGCCACGCTCGAGACCGGAGCCATCGTGCAGGTTCCGCTCTTCGTGAACGTGGGCGAGCGGATCAAGGTCGACCCGCGCGAGGCTCGGTACATCTCTCGCGCCTGAGAGCGTGGGGAACCATGTTTCCCCCACGAGCCCCTTCTTCACGTTGCTTTGGACTCAACAGTGGCGTGGCCTCTCGGGCGAATGAATCGCCCTTCGGCCGCGACATGAGCGCGTGGGGACAAGGAATGTCGATGCGGGGTCAGACCCCGAGCCAGAGCGTCATCAGGCGCTAAGGTCTTCGCCGCATGGCGCAGCTCGTCGATACCACGATCCGGCTGCTCTCGCAGGAACCGCTCGCGGGCACGGTGCCGACCGGTGAGGTGCTGCGGATCGCGGAGATCCTCGACCGGGCGGGCTTCGCGTGTCTCGAGGTGTCGGGCGGCGGTGTGTTCGACGCGGCTGTGCACCGCGGTATGGAGAGCCCGTGGGAGCGGATCCGCGCATTGCACGCGCGCACGCAGACACCTCTCTCGATGGCCCTTCGCGGCCGCTTCCTCGTCGGCTCGAAACCGGTTTCCGGCGACATCGTGCGGCGCTTCGTCTCCTGCGCTGCGGAGAACGGAATCTCCGTCTTCCGTCTCCACGACCCGCTCAACGACGTCTCCAATCTCCGCGAGGCGGGCGAGGCGATCGTCGCGTCGGGAGGCGAGTTCCATGCGGGGCTCGTCTACAGCCCCGGCCGCGGAACCGAGGTCGACACGCTCGTCGAGCAGGGCAAGCGGGTTCCCGACCTCGGCGCGACCCGCGTGATCGTGAACGATCCGTCCGACGCTCTGCTCCCACATCTCACGGAGGAGCTCGTCGAGCGCCTGCGCGAGGCAACCGGTCTTCCCGTCGGGCTCTTCGTCCAAGGCGCTGCAGGAACAGGCTTGCTGAATGCGATCGTCGCGACGCGCGTCGGGGCCGATCTGATCGCAACCGCCGTGTATCCGCTTGCGCTTGCGCTCCACCGCGTCGCCGGCGAATCGCTCGTCGAGGCGATGCACGGGCTCGGGCGCCAGACCGGTGTCGACGTCAAGCTGCTGTGGGAGGCCTCCGACCTCGTCGACGAGCACATCGGTGACGAGCCGGTCGCTCCCGTCGCTCCACGGATTGCGGTTCGCGCCGCGCAGTACGACCTTCCCGCAGGCCTCGTTGCGGCCCTCGACTCGCACCTCCGTGCGCACGCGGCCGCGGATCGGCTGCTCGACGTTCTCACCGAGGTCGTCCGGATCCGCGGAGACGCCGGATGGCCGCCGCTGGCGGCGCCGATCGGCCAGATCCTCGGCTCGCAAGCGCTGCTGAACGTGCTCTCGGCACGCCGCTACGGCACGGTCATCGACGAGTTCCGCAGTCTCGTCGTCGGTGGCTACGGCACGCCCCCCGCGGCGATCGAGCCCTCCGTGCAGCGGGCGGTCGAATTGCTCGGCGGCGAGCCGACGGCGCTCGAGGACGATCCGCCGAGCGCAGAGGATGTCCGCGACGCGGCCGATGGGCTTGCCTCGTCCGAGGAGGATCTCGTGCTGCTGGCGATGTTCGGCGAGGACGCGGAAACGCTCCTGCAGACGATCAGGACGAGGCATTCGCGCGAGGCGTCGCTGCTCGTCGGCGACGTCGATGCGCAGCGCGCCGAGCGGATTCGGGAGCTCGTGAAAATCGTGCAGGAGTCGGGCGTGGGGGAGATCGAGATCGAGGACGAGGGGATGCGCGTCTCGGTGCGCCGGGCCGACGAGCCGTCCGCTGTTCCGCTGGCGCTGCCCGTCGTCGAGCCCGACCATGCGGCTGCGCCCGCGCCGGCCACGGTCTCTGCACTGCGCGTCGAGTCACCGATGGTCGGGGTCTTCTACCGTGCCCCGCGACCGGGCGATCCGCCTTACGTCGACGTTGGCGATGTCGTGGTGGCGGGACAGACCTTGTGCATGCTCGAGGCGATGAAGCTCTTCAACGAGCTGAAGGCGGAGGTGGACGGCGTCATTCGGGAGATCCACGTCGACAACGGTCAGGCAGTCGAGTTCGGGACGCTGCTCTTCGAGCTCGACCCGGTCGCCGGTCCGCCGGTCCTGTAGGGCGTTCGTCGATGTTTGCACGCGTCCTCGTTGCGAATCGAGGCGAGATCGCCGTGCGGGTGATCCGCGCGCTGCACGAGTTGGACGTCGAAGCCGTCGCCATCTACTCGACCGCTGACCGCGACGCCCTGCACGTGAAGCTCGCAGACCAGTCGGTCTGCGTGGGACCGCCCGCGGCGGCCGAGAGCTACTTGCGGATCCCGAGTGTCGTCGCCGCGGCCGAGACGACAGGCTGCGCGGCGGTCCATCCCGGCTACGGATTTCTCGCCGAGAACCCCAGGTTTGCGCGCGCATGCGCGGAGCACGAGCTCGTGTTCGTCGGGCCGACCCCCGAAGTGATGGAGATGCTCGGCGACAAGGTGGCGGCGAAGGATGCGATGCGCCGCGCGGGCGTACCGCTCGTGCCGGGGAGCGACGGAAGCGGCTCGGTCGCAGAGCTCCGCGTGGCGGCGGCTGCGACCGGATTTCCCGTGCTGCTCAAAGCCACCGCAGGCGGGGGCGGCAAGGGCATGCGGCTGGTCGAGGACGACGCCGGGCTTGCTGGCGCGTACGCCTCCGCCTCCGGCGAAGCCGAAGCGGCGTTCGGCGACGGCTCGATCTACCTCGAGAAGGCGATCAGTCCCGCACGCCACGTCGAGGTACAGGTGCTGTGCGACGCCGACGGCGGCGTGCTCACGCTCGGTGAGCGGGAGTGCTCGATTCAGCGGCGCCACCAGAAGCTGATCGAGGAGTCGCCGTCTCCGGCGCTCACCCCGGAGACGCGTGAGGAGCTCGAGGCCAGCGTCGCGTGTGCCTGCCGTGAGGTCGGATACCTGAACGCAGGCACGTTCGAGTTCCTGCTCGCGCAGGACGGAGCGCCGTACTTCATCGAGGTCAACTGTCGTCTGCAGGTCGAGCATCCGGTCAGCGAGCTGGTCACCGGGATCGACATCGTGCGAGAGCAGCTGCGGGTGGCTGCGGGCGAGCAGCTCGCCCGTTCGGGCAGGGCACTGCGGCGCGGGCACGCGATCGAGATCCGGATCAACGCCGAGGATCCTGCGCGGGGTTTCGCACCCGCTCCCGGCGTCGTCTCGCGGTTCCGCCCACCGCTCGGCCCCGGGGTGCGGGTCGACACGGCGATCGTGGAGGGTGGCGCGATCCCGCCCTTCTACGACTCGATGATCGCGAAGCTGATCGTGTCCGCGGAGGATCGTCCGGCGACGATCGCGCGGGCGGTGCGGGCCCTCGAAGAGCTCGAGCTGGACGGTGTACCGACGACGCGCGCGCTCGCGCTCGATGTCCTGCGCTCGGAAGCGTTCGTGTCGGGCAGCTATACGACCGGCTACCTTGCGGAGATGGAATCGCTGCTGCCGTCCCTCCGCGTGCCGTGAGCTTCCGCATCCTCTGTCTGCGCGACCGACGAGCTCGTTGTCGCGCGCGCCACGCCGCCGAGGGTGGGGAGATGCGATGGAACTGAGTCGTCGCAAGTCCAGGCGGCAGGCGCTCTTCCTGCTCTACCAATGGGATCTGACGGGGCAGCCGCTCGCGTCGCTCTTCGAGGGAGAGCCGGACGCGTTCGCGGCAACGCTCGCCGAGGCGGTCGCCGATCGTGCGGAGGAGCTCGACGCACGGATCACCTCCACGTTGGACGAATGGACTGCCGATCGGCTCGGTACGCTCGAGCGCAACATCCTGCGGATCGGCGTGCACGAGCTGGAGGAGGGTGGAGTACCTTCTGAAGTCGCAATCAACGAAGCCGTGGTACTTGCGAAGCGCTACGCAACCGAGGACGCCGCGCGCCTGGTCAACGGGGTGCTGGGTCGCGTGCAGCGCGAGGTCGCCGCTCCATGAGCGGCTCGAACGAGTCGCTGCAACGCGCCGAGGAGCTGCTCGAGCGCTTGCGCACGCGGGTCGACTCACTCGAGACGATTGCGGACTCGGGTGGCGACGTCGACCTGGCGGTCGACGGTCTCGCAGAGATCGCCGAGCTCGCGAAACAGATCGAGGCGGAGGTGCAACGCGCCCGGGTCGCCGCCGATGCGGGCGCCTGACGAGCTGCGCGCGCTCGTGGAGGGCGCGATCGCCGAACTCGAGCTGACGTCCGAGCTCGGAGCCCTCGCGGTGCCGATGCGTTACGCGCTCGAGGGCGGCAAGCGCATCCGCGGAACGATTTGCCTCGCCACCGCGGAGGCGGCCGGGTGCCCGCCAACCGAGGCGCTACCGGCTGCGGTGGCCCTCGAGTGCCTCCATGCGTTCTCGCTCGTTCACGACGACCTTCCTGCGCTCGACGACGACGACGAGCGGCGTGGCCGGCCGAGCGCTCACGTCGCGTTCGGCGAGGGAGTCGCCGTGCTCGCCGGCGACGGGCTGCTCGCCGAGGCACTGCGGCTCGCGCTCGGCTACGACGATCAGGAGATTGCGCGCGAGCTCGCGGTGTCGACACTCGGCATGATCGGTGGACAGCACCTCGACATCACGCGCGCGCAGGTCGATCTCGCGGAGCTTCACCGTCTCAAGACGGGCCGCCTCTTCGCCGCGTCGGTCGGACTCGGCACCCGCGTCGCGGGTCTCACCGACACCGAGCAGGCTCCCTGGCGAGCCTTCGCCGATGAGCTCGGGTTGCTGTTTCAGGTGGTCGACGACGTGCTCGACGGGGACGGGTACGCCGAGCGACTGGGCGCCGAGGGCGCGCGCCGGCTCGCGGATGAGGCGGCCGAGCGGGCACGAGCGCGCCTCGACGAGATCGAGGCCGACACCGACACGCTCGCGGCGATCGTCGATGAGCTCGCCGTCAGAACCGGCTAGGCACTTTCCTCCGCAACGCGAGGGTCGAGGTGGTGAACGGCCCCACGGGGTAGCGCCCGCTGCGCGCAGCTCTCGACCCGCCAGCCGGCCGCTCTGAGTCTCGCAACGAAGTCCCCTGCAAATCGTCTCCCCGGGTCCGCGATGAGGGCGGGTCCACGCAACGCATCGAGAAGCTCGACGAGCGGCGTGACGTTGCGCGCCTCGTAGAGCACGTCCGCCGCCAAAACGAGA
>JBPCLB010000136.1:0-7491 GCA_051003695.1 Gaiella sp.
CTGATGCAGCTTGCAAGCGGATACCACTCGTCACGTCGTCGCCCGCCGGGCCTCTACGGCTACCACAGCCCTGCGGACTGGACGAAGTACCTGAACACCGTCGCGAAGCTCGGCCAGACGAAGAGGAGGCTCACACTGGCCGAAGTGCTCACGAACGACCTCGTGCGGCCAGCCAACGCCAAGGCCAACAAGGCCCGCGCGCGGGCGGACGCCGCGAAGTTCAAGGTCAGCGCGGCGTTCAAGCAGACCACGCTGCCGAAGGGGCTGCCGCTGTAGGTCGTCGAAACCGGAGGCGCCCTGCAGCCGCAGGGCGCCTCACCGTCGAAAGAGGCGCTCAATGGAGAACCGACTGGCCGGGCACACCAACTCGTACCACACGTACAGCCACGACGACGCGCTCGCCGGGATCGCCGCGGCCGGCTACCGCTACGTCGAGCTGTCCGCCGTTCCCGGCTGGACGGAGCATGTCGACCTCGGCACATCACCCGCCGAGATACGCCGGAAGCTCGAGGGTTATGGACTCGAGGCGGTGAGCCTCTCGGCGCACTCGGACCTGACGACCGCCGACGGGCTCGCCCATGGCGTGAAGGCTGTCGAGTGGGCCGCCGAGTACGGCCTCCCGATCGTGAACTCGGCGGTCGGAGGTCATCAGTCGGCGGACGAGAACGAGAGCGCGTTTCTCGACAACATCGGGACACTGGCAGACGCAGCCGAAGCTGCCGGGGTCGTCGTCGCGCTCGAGATCCACGGCGACATCATGGCCTCGAGCGACGTCACGATCCCGCTGCTCGAGAAGATCGGCCGCGACTCGGTCAGGGTCAATTACGACACGGCCAACGTCGAGTTCTACTCGGGCGAGAAGGCCGTCGACGACTTGCCCAAGATCACGCCGTATCTCGCGCACGTCCACCTGAAGGACACGACGGGGGGCAAGGGCAACTGGGACTTCCCCGGCTGCGGCGACGGCACTGTCGATTTCGCCCGTGTGCTCGCGATCCTGCGCGACGCCGGGTACGCCGGCCCGCTCTCGGTGGAGGCAGAGTTCCAGGGCGAGCCGTGGCCGCCGCTCGCGGACGTCACGGCAGCGATGCGCCGCTCGTACGAGCACCTCGGCTCGCTCGGGATCTCGTAGCGAGGCAGGCGTGTCGACGTCCATTTTCATGCCGGAGATGACCAACCTGCAGGTGCGCGAGTACCTGGAGGGGGGTGGCCGGAGAGTGATCGTGCCGGTCGGCTCGACCGAGGATCACGGCGACCACGGGCCGCTGTGGACGGACGTCTACATCCCGCTCGAGGTCGCGAAGCGCGCGGCGCCGGAACTCGAGGCGCTCGTTGGGCCGCCGATTCCGTTCGGTATCGCTCACGATCATCGGGGCGCCCACGGCCTCGTGCACCTGCGCATTGACACGTTCCTCGACCTCGTGCGCGACGTCTGCCTCTCGCTGACGGATGTCGGCTTCACGAGGATCGTGCTGCTCAACGGGCACTATTGCAACTCGCACGCGCTCGAGTTCGCGGTCGCACGGTTTCACGACGAGCTGCCCGAGGGCGCCCGTGTGTACCCGTTTCCGTACTGGGCCGGGTTGGCCACCGAGGAGGCGGAGCGGTACCTCTCCGGAAGCGCTGGCATCCACGCGAACGTCGGCGAGACGTCGATCGTGCTGGCCATCGACGAGGAGCTCTGCGACATGGACCGGGTCCGTGACTTCACACCGACGTTGCCCGAGCTGCGCACCAACCCGCTTGCGCTGCTCGACCCGTTGTTCCTCGCCACGCCAGGCTCTTTCTGGTCGCTGCTCGAGGACGGTGGCGGCGTGTGGGGGAAGC
Organism: Gaiella sp.; assembly: GCA_051003695.1. Classification (GTDB taxonomy): domain Bacteria; phylum Actinomycetota; class Thermoleophilia; order Gaiellales; family Gaiellaceae; genus Gaiella. Next base: position 1,828 of record JBPCLB010000136.1, read on the forward strand.
CGAGCGAGTCGACGGCCGAGCAAGGCGAGGAGTTCCTGAGCTGGAACACGCGCGCCGTCGTCAACCTCGTGCGCGACATGGACGACGTTCACGACCGCCTGGAGCCCCGCTACCTCCGCACGCGGAGGCCTCGCGGTGCCTCACGCTGACCTCGGCGAGCGCCGCGTCTTCTACGAGGAGCACGGCTCCGGCGATCCTGTACTGCTCGTCAACGGCCTCGGCGCAGACCACACGGGGTGGGCGCTCCAGACCGAGTACCTGCGGGGATCGTTCCGTGTCGTCGTCTTCGACAACCCGGGCGTCGGCCGGACAGAGGGGCCTCGGGGCCCGTACACGACCGCGCTCTTCGCCGACGTCGCCGTCTCTCTGCTCCGGCAGCTCGAGATCGACCGGGCCCACGTCGTCGGGGCCTCGATGGGCGGTCTGATCGCGCAGCAGATCGCGGTCCGCCATCCGGCGGCGGTTCGCTCGCTCGCCATCCACTGCCCGTGGTGGACGGCGGATCGATACACGACCGCGTTGATTCGCAGCTGGCAGGCGATCGCCCGCGCAGCCGGGATGCCCGTCCTCCTCCGGCAGATCTGGCTGTGGGTGTTCACGCCCCGCTTCTACGCGGAACACCCGGAGAGCTTCGCCGAGCTCGAGCGCGAGAACGCCGAGAACCCCTACGCACAGACGGTGGCTGCCTTCTGCGACCAGGCAGAAGCGTGCGTGACACACGTGGCGCTCGAAGAGGTGGCGGCGATCGAGATCCCGACGCTGATCACTGTCGGCGACACCGACATTCTCACGCCGCCCGCCCATGCGCGGGCGCTGCACGAGCGCGTGCGTGGATCGGTGTTGCACGTGTGGCCGGAGATGGGACACGCGCCGTTCTGGGAGATCCCGGAGGCATTCAACAGGCTCAACCGCGAGTTTCTGGAGGCTCACTGATGATCACGGTGGCGATGCTCGGCGGCGGGTTCATGGGAGCAGCGCACGCCGCGAACTACAAGGCGCTCGGCGCGCGGGTACGCGTGAAGACGGTCGCCTCGCGCAGCCCCGACCGGGCCGCACGGGTGGCGAAGCTCGTCGACGCGGAGTCGACCGGCGATCTCGACGCTGCGATCCGCGATCCGGCCGTCGATGCAGTCGACATCTGCCTGCCGACCTCGCTCCACCGCGAGTACGCGGAGCGGGCGCTCGCCGCCGGCAAGAGCGTGTTCCTGGAGAAGCCGATCGCGCTCACGCTCGAGGACGCCGACGCGATCGTCGCCGCCGCCGCAAGGAGCGACGCGGTGTTCATGGTCGGAATGGTGCTCCGCTTCTGGCCCGAGTACGTCGAGCTGCAGCGCCTCGTCGCGACAGGAAGACTCGGACGGCCACAGGCCGTTTCGGCGTTCCGGCTTTCGCCGCCCGCAGATTGGAACGACTGGATGGCCGATCGCTCGTTGTCTGGCGGGACAGCCGTCGATCTCATGATCCACGACCTCGACCAGATGAACTGGCTGCTCGGCGCCCCGCGCAGCGTCTACGCGAGCGAGCCTGCGCCGGGGCACGTTCACGCCGTCGTCGAATACGACGGTGCGAGCGGCGTCGCGGAGGGCAGCATGGCGATGCCACGCTCCTATCCTTTTTCGAGCTCCATCCGCGTCCTGTGCGAAGACGCCGTCGCCGAATACAGCTTTTCGGCAGCGCCGGTGGAGGGCGAGGGAAACATCGGGGCGTCGGCCTCCGCCAGAGGTCTGCGGGTCTTTCCGCTCGAGGGGGAACCCGAGACGGTTCCCGTGGAGAGCGCGGACCCCTGGGGACCGGAGATCGAGGAGTTCGTGTCCTGCGTCGAGCAGAGACGGCAGCCGGCGCAGGGCACCGGCGAGCAAGCGAGCCTCGCGCTTCGCGTGGCACTTGCGACAGGACGCTCGCTCGAGAGCGGACGGAAGGAAGAGGTTTGACTGCGGACGCCGTCGACCGAGTGCTCGCGTGCGTCGACGCGCGCCGCGACGATGCCACCGAGCTGCTCGAGGAGCTCGTGCGCGTGAACAGCGTCAACCCGGAGTTCGCCGGTGTTCGCCGCGAGGACGTGATCGGGGGCGAGACTCGCGCGAACGAGATTCTGCGAGAACGGTACGAGCAGGCGCGGCTGGAGATCCACTGGGTGGCGCCCGACCCCGAGCGGCGGAACCTCGTCGGCATACGCAAGGGCCGCGGGAGCGGTGGCCGCTCCCTCGCTCTCAACGGCCACGTGGACACCGTGCCCCCCGTCGATCCCGACAGCTGGGTCAACGGCAGTCCGTGGAACCCCGAGATCCGGAACGAGCGTCTCTACGGGATCGGCTCGACCGACATGAAAGGCTCGGACACGGCCATGTGGCTCGTGGCCCAGGCCCTCGCGGACGCCGGAGTGGAGCTCGAGGGAGATCTGCTCCTACACTCGGTCGTCGGCGAAGAGACGATGCAGCACGAGCTCGGGACATCCGCAGTGCTCGAGGCCGGATTCACCGCCGATGCCGCGATCGTCACCGAGCCGACGTCGATCCCCTACCCGCTGACCGTCTCGCCGGTCGCCGCGGGCAACTGGTACTTCCGCATCCACGTCGAGGGCCGGGCCACCCATTGCGGCAACCGGGCGCTCGCGATCCGCCCGGGTGGGCCTGGAGACGCGATCGGCGTCAACGCGCTGGAGAAGGCCGTCAAGATCGTCGTCGCTCTGCAAGAGCTCGAGCAGCAGTGGGGCCTGACGAAGAGCCACCCGTACTTCATGCCGGGCTTCTTCTCGCTGCTCCCGGGCGTCTTCCACGCCGATCCGGGTCTCGACGTCCCGTTCTACTTCCCACATCGGGCCGAGCTCGCCTACTCGCTGTGGTATCCGCCCGACGAGACGGCAGAGAGCGTGCGCTCGCAGATCGAGGAGTACGTGCTGATGGCGTCCGGCCTCGACCCTTGGCTGCGTGACCATCCGCCGCGTTTCGAATGGATCAACAACTGGCCCGCTGCTTCGACGCCGTGGGAGCATTCGCTCGTGCAGACGATGGCTCGAGCGCACGAGCGGGTCACCGGGAGGGTCATCCAGCAGCCGAGCCCGCAGCATCCCGTGGCCTTCGGCGCCGCGTCCGACGCCTCGTTCTACGAGGCCGCAGGCATCCCGAGCGTCGTGTTCGGGCCTGGTGACGTGCGCGTCGCGCACACCAAGGACGAGAGCGTGATGCTGCCGGAGGTGGTTGCCGCGGCGAAATCTCTGGCCGCGGCCGTGACGGAATGGTGCGGTGTTGCGGCGTAAGCCCTGGGCGGCGATCGTGGAGGCGCTCGAGGCCGAAGGCGTCGAATACGTCTTCGGTTTGCCGGGCGACCCTCAGTTGCTCTACAACGACCTCTACGAGAGCTCGGTGCGGCCGGTGCTGGTGCGGATGGAGACCTCCGCCGTGTTCATGGCAATGGCCTATGCCCGGGTGTCGGGGCGCGTCGGTGTCGTGCACGCGAGCCCGGGGCCTGGCATGGCGAACCTCGTACCGGGGCTACTCGAGGCGCTGTACGCCTGCTCACCGGTCGTCTGCGTGGTCTCGGCCGCGAGCCGTGAGCACGAGGGCAGTGGAGGGTTCCAGGACACCCCATCCCTCGCCATGGTCAGGCCGATCACGAAGTGGGCGGTGCGGATCGATCTGCCGGAGAGGACGGCGTGGACGATGCAACGGGCGTTCGCTCTGGCGCAGAACGGCAAGCCAGGCCCTGTCTTCGTCGAGATCCCGGTCGACGTCGCTGCGACCGAAGTGGAGATTCCGACCTACCGACGGCCACTGGTCGGGCTGCGCAGTGCCGGCGACCCCGCAGCCGTCGAGGAAGCCTCGCGGCTGCTCGCAAGAGCCGAGCGTCCCGTGATCTTTGCCGGCGGCGGCGTCGGGCTCTCCGGCGCCGAGGATGCCCTCGTGGCGCTTGCGGAGACTCTCGATGCCCCCGTCGTCACGACGCCCTCCAGCCGAGGCTCGATCTCCGAGGCCCATCGCCTGGCGTTCGGATCTGTCGGCCTCTATCGCACCCGTTCGAGCGCCCGACCAGTCGACGAGGCGGACTGCGTTCTCTACGTCGGCACCCGGCTCGAGGAGTTCCAGACGGGGCTCGGCCGCTACCTTCCTCCGACGGCGCACGTGATCCAAGTCGATGTCGATGCGTCGGAGATCGAGCGCAACGTCGAGGCCGAGGTCGCCGTGGTCGGCGACGCAAGGCTCGTGCTCGAGCAGCTCGCAGCCGCGGCGTCACCTGTGCGGGGACGCTCATGGACGGTGGAGCTGGCGGCCTTCAGGGAGGACTACGAGCGCACGATCGAGGAGGAGTGCTTCCCTGCCGGTGCCGGACCGTTGCAGACGAAGCAGGTGGTGCACGCGCTCAACCGCGTCTTCGCGGACGGGTTCGTGCTCGTGCACGAGAACGGCGGCCAGGACCTCTGGTCGTACTACTGCCCGTACGTGAAGGTGACCACGCATCGCGGCTCCGTTGCCCCCGCCGAGCAGACGGTGATGGGCCTCGGCGTCGCAGGCGCGATCGGGGCGAGCCTCGGACGGCCGGACACCGACGTCGTCTGCGTCACCGGTGACGGTGCGTTCCAGATGTACATGAAGGAGATCCCCACGGCGCTCCAGCACTCTGCGCCCGTCCTCTGGGTCGTGCTCGACAATGCGGGTCTGCATTGGGTGAAGTGGATCGCCCGGGCGACCGGCGAGCGCTACCTCGCCGTCGACTTCGACGTCCAGCCCGACCTCGCAGCCGTCGCTGCGGCGAGCGGGGCTCACTCGGAGCGCATCGAGACGCCGGCGGAGCTCGACGACGCACTTCTCCGTGCCAGGAGCGCGTTGCGTGAGGGACGACCGGCGGTACTCGTGTGCGCGATCGAGACCTGGGACTACCCCGAAGGCTTCATCGAGTTCCACCGGGATGTGTGGGGTCTCGAGTTACCGGACGAAGGGAGCGCGACATGAGCTGGATCCAGACAGGGTCGACGATCTGCTTCAAGCCGTACACCCTCGAGGAGGCGCTGCGCGGCCTGTCCGAAGCGGGCTTCGAGAATGTCGAGATCGGCGCCGTCAAGGGCTTTCTGGAACACCTCGACCCGGACCGGCTCGGGCCTGCCGAGATCGACGAGACGCGGAAACTCCTCGACCGGTTCGGGCTGCGATGCGTCTCGTTGAGCGGTCACGCGCCCCTTCATCTCGACGAGGGGCTGCGGCGCCTCCGTGCCGTCCTCGCCGCCGCCAAGGCGCTCGACGTCCTCGTGCTGAATACGTTCACCGGGGATGCCGAGACCGCGGAGGAGGTCGAGCGGTTCAAGGCGAACGTGCGGATGATCGCGGACGAGGCAGAGGCGACCGGAATCCGGTTGTGCCTGGAGACGGACTCGAACCTCCTGCCCACGGCCGAGATCGGGATGCGGCTCCTGGACGAGATCGGCCACGACTGGATCCAGATCAACTACGACCCTGGCAACGTCGTCTACTACGTCGGCGCCAGCCCAGAGATCGACATCAGGAACGGGCTCGGACGGTATGGCCACATCCACCTCAAGGACCAGCGGGGCGGCAAAGGAGCGCTCGACTTCCCCGTGCTCGGGGAGGGAGAGCTCGACCTCGGCTCGATCCTGCGCGACGTCGCGGGCTCGGGATTCTCGGGTCCCGTCAGCATGGAGATCGAGTTCACCGA
>JBPCLB010000137.1:0-11926 GCA_051003695.1 Gaiella sp.
GCCGATCCACCCGATCGGCGAGAAGAACCGCAAGGGCCGCAACAACGCCGAGACGACGCTGCCCGGTGATGTCGGCAGCCCGTGGGCGATCGGAGCTGCGACAGGCGGGCACGACGCCGTGCATCCCGAGCTCGGCTCGCTCGCGGACCTCGAGGCGCTCGTCGGCGTCGGCCGACAGCACGGCATCGAGCTCGCGCTCGACTTCGCGATCCAAGCCTCGCCGGATCATCCCTGGCTGCGCGAGCATCCCGAGTGGTTCCAGCATCGCCCGGACGGCTCGCTGAAGTACGCCGAGAATCCGCCGAAGCGATATCAGGACATCCACAACCTCGACTGGGACACGAGCGACCGGGAGGGGCTCTGGCAGGCGCTCCGCGACGTCGTGCTGCACTGGTGCGCCGCTGGGATCCGGGTCTTCAGGGTCGACAATCCGCACACCAAGCCCGTTCCGTTCTGGGAGTGGCTCATCGCCGAAGTGCGCGAGGACTACCCCGAGACCGTCTTCCTCTCGGAGGCGTTCACCCGGCCGGCGATGATGACGACACTCGCGAAGGCCGGTTTCTCCCAGAGCTACACCTATTTCACCTGGAAGAACACCCGGCAAGAGCTCGTGGAGCTCGTCGAGCAACTGCGCTCGTGGAGCGACTACCTGCGCCCGAACCTCTGGACGAACACGCAGGACATCCTCCACGCGTATCTCCAGGAGGGCGGACGGCCCGCCTTCGAAGCCAGGCTCGTGCTCGCTGCGACGCTCGCGCCCAGCTACGGCATCTACTCGGGCTTCGAGGCGTGCGAGAACGTGCCACTGCGACCGGGCAGCGAGGAGTACCTCGATTCCGAGAAGTACGAGCTCAAGCAGCGCAGGCTCGAGGGGCCGCTGCTGCCGCTCGTTCGGCGCCTGAACCAGCTCCGCCGGGCGCACCCGGCGCTGACCGGGCAGGGTGTCGAGACGCTCGAGTGGCTCGCGACCGAGGGCGAGCAGCTGATCGCGTACGCCCGACCCTGGCTCGTGGACGACATCCTTGCCGAGGTCGTGCTCACGGTCGTCAACCTCGATCCGGCCGCGACGACCGAAGGCGTGTGCGTGGTCGATCCCCGGCTCGGGCTCCCGGAGAGCTTCGACGTCGTCGACGAGCTGCACGACGGCAGCTACCGCTGGACGACCGGCCCGAACTACGTGAGGCTCGGCCCCGGACAGGCACACGTGCTCGTTTGGCGTGGGGGGAAACACGTTTCCCCCACGAGGCCTCTTCTTCGCAATGCACGGAGTCCGCGATGACAAGCCCTCCCGGCCGAGTGAATCGGCCTTCGGGCACCGCATGGCTCGGAAACGACGGAGACCGGGCTTGAGCGGCTTGTCCTACTTCGAGCGTCAGCCGCTCTGGTTCAAGACCGCCGTCTTCTACGAGCTCCATACGCGTGCGTTCTTCGACTCCTCGGACGACGGCTCGGGCGATTTTGCGGGTCTGCGGCAGAAGCTCGACTACCTCCAGTGGCTCGGCGTCGACTGCATCTGGCTACTGCCGTTCTATCCGTCCCCGCTGCGCGACGGCGGGTACGACATCGCGGAGTTCAAGAACGTCCACCCGGATTACGGGACGCTCGACGACGCTGCGGCCTTCATCGAGGCCGCCCACGAGCGCGGGCTTCGGGTGATCACCGACCTCGTGATGAACCACACGTCGAACGAGCACCCCTGGTTCGAGGCCTCGCGCAACCAGGACGACGGCAAGGGCGACTGGTACGTCTGGTCCGACACGACGGAGCGCTACGGCGACGCGAGGATCATCTTCACGGATTCCGAGACGTCGAACTGGACGTGGGATCCGGTACGCGGTGCGTACTACTGGCACCGCTTCTTCCATCACCAACCCGACCTCAACTACGACAACCCCCAGGTGCAGGAGGCGATGCTCGGGGTGCTTCGGTTCTGGCTCGACGTGGGTCTCGACGGTCTGCGGCTGGATGCGGTGCCGTACCTCTACGAGCGGGAGGGGACGAACTGCGAGAACCTGCCCGAGACTCACGCGTTCCTGCGCCGAGTTCGCGCGGAGGTCGACGCCGGGTATCCCGATCGGGTGTTGCTCGCCGAGGCAAATCAGTGGCCCGAGGACGTCGTCGACTACTTCGGTGACGAGGACGAATGCCAGATGGCGTTCCATTTTCCAGTGATGCCGCGCATGTTCATGGCTCTACGGCGCGAGGAGGCGCGGCCGATGGTCGAGATCCTCGAGCGGACCCCGCTGATCCCCGACAGTTGCCAGTGGGGGCTCTTTCTCCGCAACCACGACGAGCTGACGCTCGAGATGGTGACCGACGACGAGCGCGACTACATGAACGCGGAGTACGCCTCCGACCCGCGCATGCGGGTGAACGTCGGTATTCGGCGCAGGCTCGCGCCGCTGCTCGACGGCGGACGTGACGAGATCGAGTTGATGCACGCGATCCTCTTCTCGCTGCCCGGCTCGCCCGTTCTCTACTACGGCGACGAGATCGGGATGGGGGACAACGTGTTCCTCGGCGATCGGGACGGTGTCCGGACGCCGATGCAGTGGAGCGGCGACCGCAACGGCGGCTTCTCCCGCGCGGACTTCGCTCAGCTCTACCTGCCGCTGCTGATGGATCCGGTGTTCGGATACCAGGCCGTGAACGTCGAGGCACAGCTACGGCTGCCGACCTCGTTGCTGCGGTGGATGCGTCGCTTCATCGCTCTGCGGAAGGAGCATCCGGTGTTCGGCCTCGGCTCATACAGGGCGCTCGCGCCTGCGAATCCGACGATTTTCGCGCACATCCGCGCGTACGAGAACGACACCGTGCTGTGCGTCCACAACCTCTCCCGCAGCGCGCAGGCGGTCGAGCTGGATCTCTCCGACTACCGCGGCCGCACACCCGTCGAGCTCCTCGGCGGAACCTCGTTCCCGTCGATCGGCGAGCTGCCGTACCTGCTCACCTTTGCGCCGCGTGGCTTCTACTGGTTCGAGCTCGAGCACGGACATGGTTGATCCGCGCGCACTGAGCCATGCCGAGTTGCTCGCGCTCCTCACCGAGGAGCGGTGGTTTGCCAGCAAGGATCGCGTCCCCGATCGGGCGGAGGTCGTCGACCTACCGGTAGACGAGCCGGGGCTCGCGCTCGCGATCGTCGAGGTCGGCTTCCGGTCGGGTGGGCACGAGCACTACACGCTCGCGCTTGCGACCGACGGCGAGCATCCGCAGGATGCGCTCGCAAGGCCCGAGCTCGTCGCGCGGCTCGCGGCGCTCTGCGGCATCGACACGCCCGGGGCCACGGTGCGTCCGATGGGTGTCGAGCAGTCGAACAGCTCGGTCGTGATCGACGAGCGTCACGTGCTCAAGCTGTACCGGCGCCTCCAGCCGGGCCCGAATCCCGAGGTCGAGCTGCTGCGCGCGCTCGCCGAGCAGGGCTTTCTCGCCGTCCCGCGGCTCGAAGGGGCGTTCGAGACCGAGGGCCCGCCGCTCGAGGCGTCGCTCGTCTCGGTCACAGCTCTCGTACCGGCCGCCGGCGACGGGTGGACGCTCGCGCTCGACTCGTTTGTCGCCGATTCCGAGTGGCTCCCGAAACGGGCTGGGCGGCTCGGTGAGGTGACGGCGCAGCTGCATGCCGCGCTGGCGGCGAACGAGGACGATCCCCACCTCGCGCCGGCCGAGCCGGGTGCGGAGGCGCTCCAGCTGGTCGTGGCCGCGCTCGACGAGGAGATCCGAAGCACGTTCGCCGCGTTGCCCGATGGCAGCGCGGCCTCGGCGATCGCGCATCGCGTCGCGGACGTTCGCGACCTCGCGCACGAGCTTGGGAGCGTCGGCCCGGAAGGGCTGCTGATCCGGACGCACGGCGATTACCACCTCGGCCAGGTGCTCTGGGCGGAGGCGTCAGCCTGGGTCGTGCTCGACTTCGAGGGCGAGCCGGCGCGATCCTTGATCGAGCGTCGCCGCCGCCGCTCGGCGCTGCGCGACGTCGCGGGGATGGTGCGCTCGTTCGCCTACGCCGAGGACGCGTCGCTGCTCGTCCGCGGTGTGATGCCGCCGGACGGTTGGGGGGACTCCTGTCGGGAGGCGTTCCTCGAGGGCTACAGAGCCGCGGCCGATCCTCGGCTGCTGCCCTCGAGCCGCGTCGGATTCGACCGCCTGCTCGCGCTCTTCGAGCTCGAGAAGCTCGTGTACGAGGTGGGGTACGAGACACGGAACCGGCCGGACTGGGCGGCGATCCCGGTGGCGGGGATCCTCCGTGCGCTCGAGCGGGCGGCCGTGGCGTGACCGAGCAGCACGCGCTGGGAGAGCTCGATCTGCACCTCCTCGGCGAGGGCCGGCACGAGCGGCTCTGGGAGCAGCTCGGGGCGCATCCCCGAGCCAAGCTTACGGAGGGGGTGAGATTCTCCGTCTGGGCGCCGAACGCGCGCGGGGTCGCGGTGGTGGGGGATTGGAACCACTGGAGCGACGCCGCCGACCCGCTCGTCTCACAGGGGGCGTCCGGGGTCTGGGCAGGCGTCGCGGCAAACGCCAGAGAAGGGCACCGCTACAAGCTCGCGGTCCGTGGCGCGGACGGGGTCACGAGACTCAAGGCGGACCCCTTGGCCGCCCGCTCGGAGGTTCCACCCGACAACGCTTCCCTGGTGTTTCGCTCGCAATACGTCTGGGGCGACGATGCATGGCTCGCGCGGCGCTCGACACGGGATCTGCTCGCTCAGCCGATGTCGATCTACGAGGTGCATGCGGGCTCGTGGCGTTCCGGACTCGGTTGGCGCGAGCTTGCCGTCGAGCTCGGCGACCACGTCGAGCGGTTGGGCTTCACGCACATCGAGCTGCTTCCCGTTATGCACCACCCCTATGCGCCTTCATGGGGCTACCAGGTGACCGGCTACTACGCACCATCCTCGACGCTCGGCGACCCCGACGACCTGCGTGCCTTCGTCGACGCTTTCCACGCGCGCGGGCTCGGCGTCCTGCTCGACTGGGTGCCGGCCCACTTCCCGCGGGACGAGTGGGCGCTCGCCCGGTTCGACGGCACGGCGCTCTACGAGCACGCGGACTCACGTCGGGGCGCTCACCCCGACTGGGGCACGCTCGTCTTCAACCTTGGCCGCCACGAGGTGCGGAACTTCCTGCTCGCGAACGCGCTCTACTGGATCGAAGAGTTCCATGCGGACGGTCTCAGGGTCGACGCGGTCGCCTCGATGCTCTATCTCGACTACTCGCGCAAGGCCGGCGAGTGGGTGCCGAACCGCTACGGCGGCCGGGAGGATCTCGAGGCCGTCTCGTTTCTGCGCGAGCTGAACGAGGTCGTGCACGCACGTCACCCGGGGGTCACGGTGAGCGCAGAGGAATCGACGGCCTGGCCGGGCGTCTCGCGGCCCACCTCGGTGGGCGGTCTCGGGTTCACGTTCAAGTGGAACATGGGCTGGATGCACGACACGCTGCGGTACTTCGAGAAGGAGCCCGTTCATCGCAGCTGGCACCACGACGAGCTGACCTTCTCGCTCGTCTACGCGTGGGACGAGAACTTCATCCTGCCGCTCTCCCACGACGAGGTCGTACACGGCAAGAGCTCGCTGCTCTCGAAGCTGCCCGGCGACGAGTGGCAGCAGTTCGCGAACCTGCGCGCGCTCTACGGCTTCATGTGGGCGCACCCCGGCAAGCAGCTGCTCTTCATGGGCAGCGAGTTCGGCCAGCGCACAGAATGGTCGGAGGCCCGTCCCCTCGACTGGTCCCTCCTGGATCACCCGCTTCATGCGGCTCTGGAGCGGTTCGTCGGCCGACTCAACGCGATCTACAGCGGCGAGCCTGCGCTGTGGGAGGTCGACCACGAGCCTGCCGGCTTCGAATGGCTCGTCGGTGATGCCCGCGGCGACAGCGTCCTCGCGTTCGCGCGGGTCTCGCGTGATCGCGAACGGGTGCTCGTCTGCGTGGCGAACCTGGCGCCGGTCACGCGCCAGGGCTGGCGCCTGCCACTGCCACGTGAGGGGGCGTGGACGACGGTCATCAACTCCGACGACGAGGAGTTCGGCGGCTCGGGGCTCGGCGACGCGGACGTGGCCGCAGAGCCGATCGAGTTGCACGAACGCTCGCATTCTGCGGCGCTGACGCTGCCGCCGCTCGCGGTCGTGTGGTTGAAACCGGCGTGACGACAGCTCGCGAATCGTGGGGTCGGACCCGAGGGTCAGACCCCAGCATGGGAACGACGGATCGTCGATCGTCCGGGTCAGGCGCTCGCGCCTGACCTCTCGGCCAGGTGCCCGCCCGTCGCTAGGTTGCCCGGATGGCCGCGGACAACAGCATCGTCGTCCGCGGGCTCGTCCGCGAGTTCAAGAAGGGGCCTCGCGCGGTCGCAGGGATCGACCTGCAGGTCGATCCCGGCGAGATCTACGGCTTTCTCGGTCCGAACGGCGCAGGCAAGTCGACGACCGTGCTGATGCTGACCACGCTCCTGCCACCGACGTCGGGCTCGGCCCTGGTAGGCGGGTTCGACGTCGTGCGCGAGGGGCCGAGGGTGCGCTCCGTGATCGGCGCGGCCTTGCAGGAGGCGGCGCTCGATCCGCTGCTGACCGGCCGTGACCATCTCCGGCTCCAGACGATGCTGCAGGCGATCCCGAAGAGCGAGCGAAAGGCTCGGCAGCAGGAGTTGCTCGAGCGCGTCGGCCTCACCGAGGCGGCCGACCGGAAGGTTGGCGGCTACTCGGGCGGCATGAAGCGACGGCTCGACCTCGCGCTCGCGCTCGCCCATCGACCTCGGATCCTGTTCCTCGACGAGCCGACGACGGGGCTCGACCCACAGAGCCGCACGGCGCTCTGGGACGAAGTCGCCCGGCTGGCGCGAGAGGACGGCGTGACCGTGTTCCTCACGACGCAGTACCTCGAGGAGGCCGACGTCCTCGCCGACCGGGTCGGGATCATCGACCACGGCCGGATCGTCGCGGAGGGCACTCCCACTGCGCTCAAGGCCGAGATCGGCAGGCCGAGCATCGACGTGACGCCCGAGCACGAGCAGGACCGCCCGCGGATCGCGGCCGTGCTCGCGCGCTTCGGAGCGCCACTCGGTGCGGAGCGAGGGCTGCGGTTCAGGCTCTCCGAGGAGGTCGGACTCGCCGACGTCGTGCGGGGCCTCGACACCGAGGGGATCGCGGTCGATGAGATCGAGCTGCATGCCCCGACGCTCGACGACGTCTTCCTCGCGAAGACCGGGCGCTCGCTCGAGGGCGCCGGGGAGGAGGAGACCCCCTGACGCGTACCGCCTTCGAGGACGTTGCTTCGCACCGCCCGAGTCCTCCAACGCTTGTGACAGTCTGTTACGAGGACGTCGGCGACTCGCCGCAGATGACCACGGCAGGCTTGGCCCGGTGAGCGTCCTGGCCACCCAGGTCGGCGCGATCGCCGGGCGTTCCGTCCGCAAGACGCTGCGGCAGCCCGCCAGCTCGATTCCGCCGCTTGTCTTTCCCGTCGCGCTGATGCTCGTCAATGCGGGCGGGCTCAAGGCCTCGACGTTGCTGCCCGGGTTTCCCACGGACTCGTTCCTCGCGTTCGCGCTCGCGGTTCCGTTCATCCAGGGAGCCCTCTTCTCGACGATGAACGCGGGCACCGACCTCGCCCGTGACATCCAGACCGGCTTCCTCAACCGGCTCGCGCTGACGCCGCTCCGGGGCTCGGCGCTGCTGGTGGGGCAGCTCGCGGGAATCGTGCTGCTCGGGGTCGGACAGGCGGTCTTCTACGTCGCCGTCGGCCTCGTCTCCGGCGTCGATTTCGAGTCGGGTGCGCCGGGGATTCTCGTCCTGCTGGCGTTCTCCGCGCTCGTCTCCGTCGGATTCGGCGCCCTCGGCGCCTTTCTCGCCCTCCGCACCGGCTCGGGCGAGTCGGTGCAGGGGCTCTTTCCCGTGTTGTTCGTGTTCCTCTTCATCTCGTCGATGAACCCGCCGCGCGAGCTGATCGCCGTCGACTGGTTCCGCATCGCCGCGACGATCAACCCGGTCTCGTATCTGATCGAGTGCGTTCGCAGCCTCGTGATCGTCGGCTGGGACGGAACCGCGCTCGCGCTCGGTTTCGGCACTGCCCTTACGATCGCCGTCGTCGCGCTCGCGGCGGCCGCGTGGGCGCTGCCGCGCAGGATCGAGCGAACATGACCGGGCTGCCTCTCTGTCGTCGCAAACCACTGCGGCGCCCGAAGGCCGATTCATTCGGCCGGGAGGGCTCGTGATTGCTGGATCGACGAATTGCGAAGAAGGGGGCACGCGGGGAAACATGGTTTCCCCCGCGGAGCGATCGGGAGGCGAGCGTGAGGCGAGCGGTGTGGCCGGTCGCCTCGGGGGTGGCCTGGCGGACGCTGAAGAACGTGCTCACCACGCCGTCGCTGCTGCTCCCGTCCCTCGCGTTCCCGTTTTTCTTCTTCACCGCATTCGCGGGTGGGCTCTCCCAGGTGCGCGACGTGCCGGGGTTCGACTACGAGGGGGACTACACATCGTTCCAGTTCGTGTTCGTCCTACTGCAGTCGGCGGCGTTCGGCGGCGTCTTCACGGGTTTCGGCGTCGCGCGCGATTTCGAAGGCGGTTTTGCGCGCCGGCTGCTGCTCGCCTCGCCCAACCGCGTCGGGATCCTGCTCGGCTACTCGCTCGCGGCGGTCGTTCGCTGGACGATCACCGGGTCACTCTTGACGGTGGTCGCGCTCGTCGCACGCATGGACGTCGGCGGCAGCGCGACCGAGCTGGTGGGGCTGTACACGCTCGCTCTGCTCGTCAACTTCGCGGGCTTCGCGTGGGCGGCCGGGATCGCGATGCGGTTCCGGACGATCCAGGCTGGGCCACTGATGCAGATGCCGGTCTTCCTGATCCTGTTCCTCGCACCCGTCTACGTGCCGCTCGACCTGCTGAGCGGCTGGATCCACACCGTCGCTCGCTTCAACCCGCTCACGTACCTGCTCGAGTCCGGACGGGGATTCCTCTCCGGCGAGCCGATCCACGCACTGCTCACGTACGGCCTCGCAGTCGCGCTGGTCGCCGTGCTCGGGCTGTGGGCGCTGCGCGGACTTCGTGCGGCGGAAGCAGCCGGCTGAGGGTGTTCGCTTCGCGAACAACCTAGGAAGACGTGGTTGTGGCTGCCCCCAGTCTCGGCGCCCGCTCGCTCGGGAACGGGGAGACGTCGTTCGGGGTGTGGGCACCGGCAGCGGTCGCGGTTGCCGTGCGCGCAGGTGGGAACGACCATTCGCTCGCGCCGGTCGGAGAGGGCTTCCATGCCGGCGTTGCGCCGGTGGCTCCGGGGGCCGACTACCTGTTCGTGCTCGACGAGGGCGAAGCGTGGCCCGACCCCTGCTCGCGCCGTCAGCCCGCAGGGGTTCGTGGCCCATCCCGGGTGGTCGCGCGCGAGGCCCCCGCCGCGGCATTCGACCTCGCGCTCGAGGAGGTCGTGCTCTACGAGCTGCACGTCGGGACGTTCACGCGCGACGGGACGCTTGCGGCGGCCGGACGCCGTTTGGCGGAGCTCCGTGAGCTCGGAGTGACCGCGGTCGAAGTGATGCCAGTGGGGACGTTCCCGGGGAACCGCGGCTGGGGCTACGACGGCCTCCACACCTGGGCGCCGCACGAGGTCTACGGTGGCCCCGACGGCCTGCGTGCGTTCGTCGCAGTCGCGCACGAGCTCGAGCTCGGCGTGGTGCTGGACGTGGTCTACAACCATGTCGGGCCGGGGAGCGAGGCGTTCCGGGCATTCGGTCCGTGGTTCACCGACCGCTTCGAGACACCGTGGGGCGACGCGCTCGACTACCGCCTGCGCGGTGTCCGGGAGTGGGCGATCCAGAACGCGGAGCACTGGGTGCGCGAATACGCGATCGACGGGCTGAGGCTCGACGCGGTGCACGCCGTCGCCGACGACGAGCCCGAGCACGTCCTGGCGGAGCTCGCCCGACGCGTGCACGCGTTGCGCCCCGGAGCTCTCGTGATCAGCGAGATGGGAATGCCGGACTTCCGCCCGCTCGAGCAGTGGGGACACGACGCGATGTGGCTGGACTCGCTCCACCACGAGCTGCACGTCGCGCTCACCGGGGAGCGCGACGGCTATTACGCCGCGCACGACGGCTCGATGAGCGCGATCGCACGCGAGCTGCGGCGGCCGCAGGGCGGGCGGCTCGTGGCCTGCGCGCAAAATCACGACCAGTTCGGCAACCGCGCGGTCGGAAACCGTCTGCCGGTGGCAAAGCTGAGGCTCGCGCAGGCGGTTGTGTTGTTCTCGCGGTTCACGCCGCTGCTCTTCCAGGGCGAAGAGCATGCCGAACCGCGGCCGTTCCAGTTCTTCACCGATCATCTCGACCCGCGGATCGCGGAGGCGACGAGAGAGGGGCGGCGCCGGGAGTTCGCCGCGTTCGCTGGGTTCGACGGCGAGGTGCCCGATCCGCAGGCGCTCGCGACCTTCGAGCGATCGGTGCTCGAGCCGGCGGCGGGCGACCGGGAGCAGCGACGGTTCGTGGAGCGGCTCCTGTGTCTGCGGCGCGAGCTCCCGCAGGAGCTCGTCGTGAATGCCGACGACGCTGCCCGGACGCTCGAGCTCCGGCGCGGCCGGGCGTGCCTGCGGCTGGACTTCGCCGCGCTGAGCGTGGAGTTGGACGCATGACACGCGAGCTCCGCTGCACCTACCGTCTCCAGCTGGGGCCGAGGCTCACACTCCGCGACGCCCGCGCGCTCGTCCCGACGCTACGGGAGCTCGGCGTCTCGCATCTCTACCTGTCGCCCGTGTGGGAGGCTCGACCGGGCTCCGAGCACGGGTACGACGTCACCGACCCGACGGCCGTGCGCGCGGAGCTCGGTGGGGAGGACGCGCTCCGAGAGCTCGCGGCGGCCGGGCTCGGGCTGGTGCTCGACATCGTCCCGAACCACATGGCGACCGACGCTGAGCACAACCCGTTCTGGCGGGATCCGCTCTGGCGCGCGTCGTTCTTCGATCTCGACTGGCGCTCCGGCGGACACAGGCGCTTCTTCGACGTCGACGAGCTGGCCGGAGTGCAGCAGGAGCTGCCCGAGGTGTTCGAGACGACCCACCGCAAGGTGCTCGAGCTCGTCCGGGAGGGCGTCGTCGACGGTGTGCGCGTCGACCATCCCGACGGGCTCGCAAACCCCGCGCGCTACCTGGAGCGTCTCTCGGAGGCGGGAGTCGAGCACGTGTGGGTCGAGAAGATCCTCGAGCGTGACGAGGAGCTGCCGGATTGGCCGGTCGCCGGGACGACGGGGTACGACTTCCTCGCGCAGGCGGACGGCCTTTTCGCCGACCCGTCGGGAGAGGAGCCGCTGACGAGGCTCTACGCCGAGATCACGGGCGAGCGGCGGCCGTTCGCGGAGATCGCCCGCGAGGCGAAGCTCGAGCAAGCGCGCACGACGTTCGCCGACGAGGTCGCGAGGCTCAGGCTGCTCCTGCCAGCCGAGCTCGCGGCCGCCCTCGATCTCGCCGCTGCGCTCGCGTCGTTCCCGATCTACCGCACCTACGTCGATCCCTCGACCGGACTCGTGAGCGACGCCGACCGTCGCGCCGTGACCCACGCGGCGCTCGATCCCAGGCTCGAGCGGATCCTGCTGCTCGAGGAGCGCGGCTTCGACGCCTTCGTCACCCGGTGGCAGCAGACGACACCGCCGGTCGCGGCGAAGGGCGTCGAGGACACGGCGTTCTACCGCTACAACCGGTTGCTCGCGCTGAACGAGGTCGGTGGCGACCCGGGCGGCTTCTCGACGAGCGTCGAGGAGTTCCACGAGGCCGCGGCCCGGCGTCAGCAGCGCTGGCCGCGCTCGCTGCTCGCGACGACGACACACGACACGAAGCGCTCCGCCGACGTCAGGGCGCGGTTGCTGACGTTGTCCTGGCTGCATCCCCAGTGGACGGAGCTCGTGGAGCGAGCGGGGGAGGTGGCAGCCGTCGCGATCGACCCAAACGACGCGTACGTCGTTCTCCAGAC
>JBPCLB010000138.1:0-4811 GCA_051003695.1 Gaiella sp.
ACGGCGCGGTCGTCGAGATCGAGGTGTACGGGATCGACGAGACGGCGGTCGAGGAGATGCGGTCGCTTCCGGGCGTGACCGCGGTTGCGGTCGAGGAGCGGGGCCACGCGCAGGTCGTCGTCGTGCAATCCGAGGCGGAGCACGACATGACGCAGGCCGTGCTCGCCAAGCTCGGTGGCGTCTCGCACGGCCGCGTCACGAGCCGCGAGCCGACCCTCGAGGACGCCTACGTCGCCCTCGTCACCGAACACGTTCCCGCCACGGGCGTCTGAGGCTGCCCACATCGTGCGGATAGCGCGCGTGCTCGTCGTCGGGTTCGGGTTGCATCTGAAGATGATGACCCGCTCCTCGTTCGATGGACTGCTCGGGGTGCTCTGGCCGCTGTTCTTCGCGACGATCGCGTTCTTGATGTTTCGTGCCGGGGCGAGCGGCGAGTCGCTCGTGTTCGCGTCGTTCGGCGCCGCGGTGATGGGCATCTGGTCGTCGACGAGCACGTCGGCTGGCTCGGCGATGCAGCGCGAGCGGTGGGCCGGCACGCTCGAGCTGCTCGTCTGCGCACCGACTCATTTCGCTGCAGTCCTGCTCCCGGTGACCATCGCGATGTCGGCGATCGGCCTCTACAGCATGAGCGCGACGCTCCTCCTCAGCCGGTTCGTCTTCGGCGTCGACCTGCCCTTCGAGCAGCCGCTCGGGTTTGCGGTCGCGCTCGTCACCACGGTCTGCTCGATCGGTGCGCTCGGATTCCTGCTTGCGGTGTCGTTCGTGCGGTACCGCACCGCCTGGGCACTCGGGAACATGCTCGAGTATCCGGTCTGGCTGATCGCCGGCTTTCTCGTGCCGCTGACGCTGCTGCCGTCCTGGGTGCGGCCGCTGTCGTGGGCCTTGGCGCCCACCTGGGGGGTCGACGCGATCCGGGAGGCGGCAGGCGGGGAGTCGCCTTGGCCGGAGATCGCCGCCGGTGCGGCGCTCGGCGCCGCCTACGTGCTCGTCGGTGTCGCCGTGCTCGAGAGCGTTCTCCGCAGCGCCCGACGGGCGGGCACGCTCGCACTCGCATGACATCGCTGCGGATCTTCTTCATCGGCGGGCTGATCAGCTTCCGCGCACTCTTCTCGTTCTTGCGGCCGGAGGTGTACGTCCCGTCGATGCTCGTCGCGCCGATCTTCCAGATCCTGCTGTTCGTCTACATCGGCCGCTCGGCGGAGCTCGAGACGGACGAGTTCTACGTGATCGGCAACGCGGTGCAATACGCGGCAATCCCGTGCCTCTTCGCGATGACGTTCACGATCGGCGGCGAGCGTCACCAACACACGCTCGGCTACATCCTCGTCAGCCCTGCTCCGCGTCTACCGCTCTTCCTCGGACGCGCTTCCCGTGGTCGTCAACGGGTTCGTCGTTGCTGCCTTCGCGCTGGTCGTGGGCGGCCTGATCGTGGGGATCGACGTCCCTCCAACGTCCTTTGCGCCGCTCGCGCTCGCGACCGCGATCTGCGCGTTCTCGTGCACCGGCTTCGGTCTGATCGGCGCCGGCGTCGGGCTGCTGCTTCGCGAGCAAGCGGTGCTGGCGAACGTCATGTTCGGCGTGCTGCTCGTCTTCACGGGCGCCAACGTGCCTGTTGACGACCTCCCGGGCTGGATGCAGGTGGTCTCGAGCGTGCTTCCGTTCACCCACGGGATCGAAGGGGCACGTCGGATCGCCGACGGAGCCACCCTCTCCGAGGTCGACGGGCTGCTGCTCACGGAGATCGCGGTCGGCCTAGCGAGCCTCGTTGCCGGGTACGTCTTCATCAGAGGCGCGGAGCGTCTCAGCCGCCGCCACGCGACCCTCGATCGCGCTTGACCCGACCGCCGTATCGGTTTACACACGGCTTACGTTCGGGCCACCGCGCGTTCACGGCCACGGGTGACGATCTGACAGTGAGGAGAGGCGCACTGATCCTGATCGTCCTTGCTGCGCTCATCGCAGCCGCGCCGGCGGCGGCAGCCGAACGCGTCGCGGAGCGCGGCGTCGTCCAGTCGCTCGACGAGCGCAGCATCGTCCTGCGGGCGCTCGACGGGGCAACGGTCACGGTCGCTCTCCGACCGGATACGCGGGCTCGATTGAACGGAGTCCAGACGACGCTCTCGGAGATTCGACCCGGCCACGTCGCCGTCGTGATCCTGGACGAAGCAGGCGAGGCGCGCGCCGTGCGCGCGTTCGGCCGCGCAGCACGGCGAGTCGATCGGGGAGTGATCCTCAGAGCTACCCGTGCGTGGCTCGTGCTCCGCCAGTCGGACGGGGGGCGGGTTGCGATCGGGCTCACGCCCCGCACGAGTGTTCGCCGCGGCGCGGTCGTGGTCGCTCGTCGTGCGCTGCGAGCAGGGCAGCGCGTCGAGATCGTCCGCGCCGCCGACGGAACCGCACGGAGCGTGTCGATCGGGAGTCCCGGCTGAGCACGCGCGGCGGCACGATCCTGGTGATCGAGGACGAGGAGGCGATCGCGTCCCTGGTTCGCAGCTACCTCGAGCGGGACGGATTCCGCGTCGTCTGGGCCACGCGCGGGACGGAAGGCCTGCTCGAGCTCGAGCGCAACGACGTCCGGCTCGCGATCCTCGACCTCCAGCTGCCGGATACGGACGGGTTCGATCTCTGCCGCGCGATCCGTGCGCACTCGCGCCTTCCCATCGTGATGCTGACCGCACGCGACGAGGAGGTGGATCGTGTCACAGGGCTCGAGCTTGGCGCCGACGATTACGTGACGAAGCCCTTCTCCCCGCGTGAGCTGGTCGCGCGGGTTCACGCGGTGCTGCGGCGCATCGAGCCGGAGCCCGACGATCATGTCGTCGAGCTCGCCGATGTGAGGCTCGACCGCCGGGCACGAACGGTGACGCTCGGAGGAGCCGAGATCGAGCTGACCGCGCGAGAGTTCGAGCTGCTCTGGCACCTGGCGGCGCTCCCGGGCATCGTCGTCAGCCGCGAGCGGCTCCTCGACCGCGTCTGGGGTCTCAGCTTCCCCGGCGGCACGCGGACGGTCGACGTCCACGTCGGTCAGCTCCGGCGCAAGCTCGGCCGGCCCGAGCTGATCCGGACGATTCGCGGCTCGGGCTACAAAGTCGTCGGCTGACACCGTGTCGCTTCGCTCACGACTCTTCCTCGGCATCACGGGCACGGTGCTGGTCTCGCTCGTCGTCACGGTGCTGGCGGGCGCGCTGCTCACCCGTCGCTCGCTCGAGGCAGACGCACGCGCCGCACTCGAGCGCCAGGTCGACCTGATCGCGACGCAGCGGCAGGAACGCCCGGGCCGCGCGATCGAGTCCGAGCTCGGGCGTTTCCTCGCGACCGACGAGCAGCGGCTTGCGATCCTACGACCAGATCAGGCTCGGCTGCTCTTACCCGAGGGCGCTCGGCTACGAGAGGCCGAGGCGACGAGCGGATCGGTCGACGTGCGGAGCACGACCTTCCTCTACGCCGCACGGCTCGACGGAGACGAGGCGGTCGTCCTGCTCCGTCCCGCCTCGAGCCAGGCAGCCGACTGGGGGCCGTTCGTGATCGGCTTGCTGCTTGCGGGTCTCGTCGCCGCGGCGCTTGCTGCGCTCGTCGCGCTCGGTCTCGCACGGGCGGTGGCGCGACCGATCGCGCGCGTCGCCGAGGGGAGCCGTGCGCTGGCAGCCGGAGAGCATCCGGCACCGCTGCCGGTGGGCGGGCCGCGCGAGGTCGCGACGCTCGCGACGTCGTTCAACGAGCTCTCGGGTGAGCTCGCGCGCGCCCAGGATGCCGAGCGGTCGTTCCTGCTCACGATCAGCCACGAGCTGAAGACGCCCCTCACGGCGATCCGGGGTCATGCCGAAGCGCTCGAGGACGGGGTGCTCGACACGACCGCCGCCGGGACGGTGATCGAGCGCGAAGCGCGACGGCTGGAGCGACTCGTGGGTGACCTACTCGATCTTGCCCGGCTGCGGAGGCGCACGTTCTCCGTCCGTGCCGAGACTGTCGAGCTCGGGGAGATCGCGCGCGGGGCGTTCGGACGTCACGAGCACGCAGCGCGCGGGTTCGGGGTGGGACTCGAGGTGCTGACCGAGCCGGAGGCGGCCGCGGTGGGTGATCACGACCGGCTGCTGCAGTGCGTCTCGAACCTCGTCGAGAACGCACTTCGCTCGACGCCGCGCGGCGGCAGCGTCCGCATCCTCACCGGCGTCGGCCGGATCGAGGTCGTCGACGACGGCCCCGGTCTGGAGCCAGGTGATCTCGAGCGTGCCTTCGAGCGCTTCTATCTCTACGAACGGCAGGGCGCCGAACGGCGCCTCGGCACCGGCCTCGGTCTCGCGATCGTGCAGGAGCTCGCCGAAGCGATGGGTGGGACCGTCGCCGTCCGCAGCGAGCCGGGCGTCGGATCAACGTTCACGCTCACGCTGCCCGTACCGGTCGGCACGCCGAATCCCGCCCCCGACTCCCGTCCGGCGTACGACCGCGTCGACCGGACGTAACCCGAGGCGAAGGCGCGGGGAACGACGGGGGCGCCTGGCCGAGTCAGAGCGCCGAGCCATGGCCGCGCCTTCCGCCGCCTTCGTACAGTGCCGCTATGGCGTTGCGCTTCACGCTCGGGCTTGGCTCGTGCCTCGCCCCCGACTGCGCATGACGCCCGTCGACTTCGTCATCGCACCGGACGCGGAAGGCGCAGCTGCGGCTGCTGCGGGCGTGCTCGTGGAGCTCGCACGACGAGGAGGCCATGTCGCGCTCGCCGGCGGCTCGACTCCGCGTCGCGCGTACGAGCTCGCAGCCGAGCTCGAGCCGGATTGGAGCCGGGTCGACATCTGGCTCGGCGACGAGCGCTGCGT
>JBPCLB010000139.1:0-12430 GCA_051003695.1 Gaiella sp.
GTGCTCGGGCAGGCCACGGGGCTCGACATCCGCGCGCCCGAGGACCCCTTCGAGGCCCAGGCCAACCGCGACGCTCTCGTGGAGCTCTCCGGCGCGCTGAAGGTGGTCGCGGTCTCGCTGACGAAGATCGCCAACGACCTGCGGTTGATGGGCTCGGGGCCGCGCGCGGGTCTCGCGGAGCTCTTCCTGCCCGAGCTGCAGAAGGGCTCGTCGATCATGCCGGGGAAGGTCAATCCGGTGATTCCGGAGGTGGTGACGCAGGTCGCCGCGCAGGTGATCGGAAACGACACGGCGATCACGATCGGAGGGATGAACGGCCACTTCGAGCTGAACGTCTACGTGCCGCTGATCGCGAGAAACCTGCTCCAGTCGATCGGCCTGCTCACGAGCGCGTCGTCCCTGCTTGCCGAGAAGTGCGTCGAGGGAATCGAGGCGAACCGCGAGCAGAACGAGCGCTACGCGGAGTCGACGCTCAGCGCCGCGACGGCGCTCAACCCGCACATCGGCTACGACAAGGCGACGGAGATCGTGAAGTCCGCCGCGTCGTCGGGCCGCTCGCTGCGGGAGGTCGCACGTGAGGCCGGCGTCGAGGAGAGCGTGCTCGACGAGGCGCTCGACTACCACGCGATGGCCAAGCCGCACGCCGTCTCGTAGGCGAGTCTTCCCGGAGCTCGCGACCATTCGGTAGACCGCGTTGGTCAAGGGTTGGTCATCCGAAAGGGTGAAAGAGAGTTTCTCTCTTGATCTCTTGCGTTTTGTATCGCTAGGGTTGCCCATTCGTCGGCCACGATTGCGGTCGCTCACGGAAGAGAAAAAGGGGGCACGTTTGCGTAGTGGACGAACAGCACGGCTTGTCGCCGTCGTCGCGACCATGACCGCCGCGGCAATCGCGCTCGCGGCATCAGCCCAAGCTGCTGCGCCGGTGAAGCTGACGGTGATCAGCCAGGGAGCGACGGGCTCGGTCGTTGGCGGAAGTGTCACGGGCGCGGACGGCATCGCAGCGCGGGAGCTCCGTGGCCCGAAACGGCGCGGTACGAGCCCGCTCCGCTCTGACCCGTTGTCCGACGGCCCGGTCGTTGCGTCGAAGGGGACCGCGCCGAGCGTCAATGGCGCGGCGATGGGCAAATCGACCCCGGAGCTGCTCGCGGGATGGGAAGGTCTGAATCACCGCGATTCGCGTCTGGCCGATCGCGGGAACCAGTTCTCGGGCGAGCCGGCCGACCAGGGCGTCTGCGCCGGGAACGGTTACGTGCTCGAATCGGTCAACAGCGCGATTCGCGTGTACACAACCGACGGAGCACCGGCGAGCCCCGTGCTCTCGCTGAATCAGTTCTATGGGTTCCCGTCGGCGTTCGTGCGCCCGGCAGGGCCGTTCGGCCCGTTCACGTTCGACATCAGCTGTCACTACGATCCCGACTCCGACCGCTGGTTCCATCTCGCGGTTGACCTGGATCAGGACCCCGTCACCGGCGACTTCACTGGGCGGAACTACCTCGATCTCGCTGTCAGCACATCGGGCGATCCGCTCGGTTCGTGGAACGTCTATCGGATCCCGGGGATCAACGACGGGACCGAGGGAACACCCGACCACGACTGCGCAGGGGGGCCGTGTTTCGCCGACTTCCCGCACCTCGGCGTGGACAGGAACGGCGTCTACATCACGACGAACGAGTTCCCGCTCTTTGCCGACGGGTTCACCGGCGCCCAGGTCTATGCGATCTCCAAGCAGGCGCTTGCGTCGGGGTCGTTCTCGCTCGACGTGTTCCTCTGGAATACGGCCGACGATCCCGTTGCACCGGATCAGCCAGGGTTCACGGTCTGGCCCGCGCTGTCGCCCGGAAAGCAGTTCGCCGGCAACGACGGAGGAACCGAGTACTTCGTCAGCTCCAACGCCGTCTTCGACGACCTGAACGCGGACTCGTCGGAGCTCGTGCTGTGGCGGTTGACGAACACGCGATCGCTGGATTCGGCGTCTTCCGCTCCGGTGCTCTCGAAGCGAATTCTGCCTTCGCAGCGATACACAGTCCCTCCGGCTTCGCCGCAGAGGGACGTGCCCAACACGCATCCGCTGCTCGACTGTCTGAGTAACGAGGATCTCTTCGGGCCGGGTGTCGGCTGTTGGGCGGTATTGCTTGGCGCGAACCCGCCCCCGCAGGTGCTC
The DNA here is from genome assembly GCA_051003695.1 of Gaiella sp. Taxonomy (GTDB): domain Bacteria; phylum Actinomycetota; class Thermoleophilia; order Gaiellales; family Gaiellaceae; genus Gaiella. The sequence continues at coordinate 2,162 of JBPCLB010000139.1, forward strand.
GGGCCGATCGACACGAGCGACTCGCGGATCCTCGACGTCCGGTATGCGAACGGGAAGGTCTGGGCCGTTCTCGGGACGGGCGCGACCGTGGCGAGTGTCGAGCGAGCCGGCGTCGGGTGGTTCGTCATCAAACCGAACGCCGGCGGTGGCTCGATCGACAAGCAGGGCATCCTGGCGGTCGAGGGCGAGAGCCTGGCCTATCCGACACTCGGTGTGACCGAGAGCGGACGCGGTGTGATGGGGTTCACGCGGGTCGGGGAGACGCTGTTCCCGAGCCAGGGCTACGCAGCGCTCGATGCGAAGGTCGGCGCGGGCGAGGTGAAGATGGCGGCCGAAGGCAATGCCGCCCAGGATGGCTTCACCGAGTACACCGCGTTCTCGAACCGGCCCCGCTGGGGTGACTACGGAGCTGCGGCCGTCGATGGGCAGAACGTCTATCTCGCCGGCCAGTACATCGCTCAGGGCGAGTGCAGCTTGATCGAGTTCGCGACGACCGCGTTCTCGTGCAGCGGCACGCGAACGATCTTCGCGAACTGGAGCACGCGCGTCAGCAAGCTGAAGCCGTAACTCGAGGTCGGGCGGGGTTCCGCATTCGGGGCCTCGCCCGCCCGACTCGGTCCGGGCTGAGCCGTCGCTAGAACAGGAGGTACCGTGAGCGTTGTGCAGCGAAGGAGTTTGACGTGCGTCGTCGCCGTGATCGCGGGTCTCGCCGTGTCCTCTGCGATCGCCGGAGCCGCCAACGTCACAGGGGTCGTGAGCAAGGGTCCTGTGACGCCGGTGTGTCGCGAGGGCACGCGCTGCGACGCTCCGGCCGCGGGGTTCGTGCTCGTCTTCACGCGACCGGGGCTCGAGGTTCGCACGACGACCCAGCGCGACGGTCACTTCGCACTCGGCCTCCGGCCGGGCGCCTACACCGTGCGGTCCGCTCGGCGCCTGGGGCTCGGGACACTTCGACCCGCAACGGTGAAGGTCGCGGCGGGCCGACCTACGGTCTTGCGGCTCTTTCTCGACACCGGAATTCGTACTCCCAGCCCGCAGCGTCCAGCTCCCTAACCTCGCAGGAACCGATCGGGCGACGCCTGATGCTCGTGCTCACGGCTGCGCTCGTCGTCTGCCACCTCGCTCCGGTCCGGCGTGGGGCCTGACCAGGGTAGAGCCGTCAAGTACGCGGCGCCTCCTGGTCGGCGTCGAACTCGTCCGCGTTGCTGCCGAGGCGCATGTCGGCGAGCTCGTCCGCTCGAACGGTCGAGACCTCGTCGGCAGCCTCCTCGACCTCGGCCCCCTCGAGCTCTTCGTGCTGAGTCGGCCGCAGCCAGTTCTGGAGCGTTTCCCTGAGTCCCATCGCTACAAGGTAGCGCCCGGCGGGCTCACAGCTGGGACATCGACCGGGAAACCGATCAAAGCCCAGACGACGCGGTCTCAAAAGGCGCCCGTGAGCCACGAGCGTCTCGATCGTATCCCACCTCTGCTCCAGCCCAAGCCTCTCGAGCGAATCGCGGAGCGATCCGCTCGCGTACCCTGCTCCCGTGGGCTTCCCCCAGACTCGACTGCGACGCTTGCGCCGCACCGACACGCTGCGTGCGCTCGTACGCGAGACCTCGCTCTCGCTCGACGACGTCGTGATGCCGCTCTTCGTGTGTCCGGGTGAAGGCGTCGTTCGCGCGGTCGAGGGGCTGCCGGCCCTTGCCCAGCGCTCGCTCGACGAGCTCGTCGCCGAGGCCCGCGACCTCTCTGCCCGGGGTGTCCGTGCGGTGTTGCTGTTCGGGATCCCGGAGGAGAAGGACGAGGAAGGCTCGGGCGCGTGGAGCGACGACGGGATCGTCCAGCGAGCGCTGCCGGCTCTTCGGGCCGAAGCGCCCGATCTGACGCTGCTGACCGACGTCTGCCTCTGTGAGTACACGAGCCACGGGCACTGCGGCACCGTCGTCGACGGGGAGGTCGCAAACGACGAGACGCTCGACCTGCTCGTCCGGACGGCGGTCAGCCACGTCGAGGCAGGCGCCGACGCCGTCGCGCCGAGCGACATGATGGACGGCAGGGTCGGTGCAATCCGCGCTGCGCTGCCGGAGACGCCGATCGTCTCGTATGCGGCCAAGTTTGCGTCCGCGTTCTACGGCCCGTTTCGCGAGGTTGCCGGATCGACCCCGTCGTTCGGCGATCGTCGCGGGTACCAGCTGGATCCTGCGAACGGGCGCGAGGCTCTGCGCGAGTGCGCCCTCGACCTCGAGGAAGGGGCAGATGTCCTGATCGTCAAGCCGGCGCTGGCGTACCTCGACGTGATCAGGTCGGTGCGCGACCGGTTCGACTGCCCGGTCTGGGCTTACAACGTCTCGGGCGAGTACGCGATGATCCGCACCGCTGCCGCAGCGGGCCAACTGGCCGCGCGGCGCGCAGCGCTCGAGTCGCTCACGTCGATCAAGCGCGCCGGCGCCGGGACGATCGTGACGTACTGGGCAAAGGAGCTCGCGTCGTGGTTGTGAACGTCGGATCGCAAGCGAGCGCGAGACATGCCTCGGCCCTACGAGGATCGAGCCTCGAGCTGCGTGGTTTCCGGCCGGGCAGCGGCCGCTTCAGGGGTTTGTCCGCCCGTGGGTTCCGCTCCGGCGGAACCTCCGGTTGCGGTAAGGACGGGGCAAAGGAGCTCGCGTCGTGGTTGTGAAGCCGGTATTGCAGGAGACGTCGGAGCTGTGGCGCGATGCAACACGTCTCATCCCCGGGGGCGTCAACTCGCCCGTGCGCGCGATGCGCGCGGTCGGCCTGGCCGAGCCGATCTTCATCCGCCGTGGGGAGGGCGCGTTCGTCGAGGACGTGCGCGGGAACCGCTACATCGACTGGGTGCAGTCGTGGGGGCCGCTGATCTTCGGGCACGCCGATCCGGAGACGCTCGAGGCGGTGCACGCCGCGGTCGATCGCGGAACGACGTTCGGCGCGCCGACCGAAGCCGAGGTCGAGCTCGCAGCCGAGATCGTCGACGCCGTCCCGTCGATCGAGATGGTGCGCATGGTCAACTCGGGCACCGAGGCCTCGATGAGCACGCTACGGCTCGCCCGCGCGGCAACCTCCCGCGACCGCGTGCTCAAGTTCGCGGGGTGCTACCACGGGCACGTGGACTCGTTGCTCGCGAGCGCGGGCTCAGGGTTGCTGACGCTCGGGATCCCGTCCACTCCGGGCGTGCCGTCGGGTGTCGCCGCCGACACGATCGTCGTTCCCTTCAACGATGCCGACGCGGTTGCCGCTGCCTGCGAACGGTACGGGGAGGGTCTCGCGGCAATCGTGCTCGAGCCGGTGGCCGGCAATATGGGCGTCGTCCCGCCAGAGCCCGGGTTTCTCGAGACGCTGCGGATGCTTGCGACGGCGACCGGGGCGCTCCTCGTCTTCGACGAAGTGATGACCGGGTTTCGGATCGCCCGCGGGGGCGCGCAGGAACGCTACGGGGTCCTACCCGATCTGACGATCCTCGGAAAGATCGTCGGCGGCGGTCTACCCGCGGCGGCGTTCGGCGGGCGCTCAGACCTGATGGAACGCCTTGCGCCGAGCGGCAGCGTCTACCAGGCCGGCACCCTCTCGGGCAATCCGCTCGCGACCGCAGCGGGCAGCTCGGTGCTGAGACGGCTCCGAGACCCTGCTGTGTACGAGGAGCTCGAACGCCTCGGTGCGCGGCTGGAGCGAGGGCTCGGGCCGTTCGGCAGGGTTCAGCGCGTGGGCGCGATGCTGACGCTCTTCTGCCACGACGAGCCGGTCCTCAGGTTCGACGATGCGATCCGGGCCGACACGGAGCAGTTCGGGGAGCTCTTCCGGCACCTGCTCGACACTGGGGTGTACGTCCCGCCGTCGCAGTTCGAGTGCCTGTTCGTCTCGACGGCGCACACCGACGCCGAGGTCGACACGACGGTCGACGCGGTGCGCTCGTTCTTCGAGCGGTAGGCCGCTGAGGTCGACATGGTCTTTCCGACGATCGCGCACGGGGCCGTTGCCGCAAGCCCACTCTGGGCTGGCGCTCTGCGCTCGGAGGCCCAGCGTGACGAGCTGCCCGTGTTCTCGCCGCTCCTGCGGGACGAGCGCTTCGCCCTCGGGCTGGAGACGATCTACGAGGGATACCTGCTCCATTACGGCCGTTCGAGGCTCTTCGCACCCGCCGACGGCGACGTCGCGCTCCTGCTTGGTGACACGCTGCTCGCGCATGGCCTCATTCGGATCGCCGACACGGGCTCGGTGGCAGCGATCGCCGACCTCGCCCAGCTGCTCGCGCTCTGCGCACAGGGCCGAGCGGACGGTCGGGACAGTGACAGCGCAGCGTGGGCGGCGACGGCGGCCTGCCTCGCGCAGGGCATGCTCGACGAGCCGCGTGCCGCCTTGCGCGACGAGGGCGACGCGGAGCCACTCGCGCGTGTGGCAGTCGACGCGGTCGGCGAGAGCGCGATCCAAGACGCGCTCGCCGCGCACCGATCCTGCGTCGCCACCTGAGGCGATACTGGTGTCGATGCACGGGCGTGGCCCCCTGACGATTGCGGAGGCGCTCGCCGAATCGCTCGGTGACGGGCAACGCGTGTCCACCGGAGACTCCGACCGCGACCTCCACGGCGGCGACCTGACGTTCCATGCGCCGCGCCGCCCCGACCTCGTCGTCTACCCCGTCTCCACCGACGAGGTGTCCCGCGTGCTTGCGATCGCCACCGAACGCCGGACGCCGGTGACGGCGTTCGGCGCAGGGACGAGCCTCGAGGGTCACGTGATTCCGCTGCGCGGTGGGATCAGCCTCGACCTCACGCGGTTGAACCGGATCGCCGAGCTTCGACCGGAGGAGCTGACGGCCACGGTGCAGGCCGGCGTCACCCGGCTCCAGCTCGAGCGCGCTGTTGGTCCATACGGCCTCAGCTTTCCGTTCGATCCGGGCGCCGACGCGACGCTCGGCGGCATGGCCGCGACGAACGCGGCCGGGACGACGACGATCCGCTACGGCAAGATGCGCGCGAACGTGCTCGCGCTCGAGGCCGTGCTCGCGGACGGGTCGGTGATCCGCACCGGGAGCCGAGCACGGAAGACGTCGGCGGGCTACGACCTGACCGGGCTCCTCGTCGGCTCGGAGGGCACGCTCGCGGTGATCACCGAGCTGACGCTTCGGCTCCACCCGATCCCCGAGCACGTGGTCGCGCTTCGGCTCGGCTTCGAAGACATCGAGGCGGCGTGCCGCACAGCAGCGGCGATCGTCGGTGCCGGCGCGGCTGTGACCCGCGTCGAGTTGCTCGACGAGTGGATGGTCGGGGCCGTCAACGCATTCTCCGGCACGACGCTCCCGGTCGGGCCGACGCTGCTGGTCGAGGCGGCGGGGTCCCGTGAGACCGTGCATGCCGATCTCGAGCTCGTCCGCGCGGTAGCGACGGGGGAGGGCGCGGTTGAGATCCTCGCCGAGGAGGACGCCGACGCTCGGCGACTCCTCTGGAGAGCGCGGCACGACGTCACGCACGCGGCGGCGGCGCGCGTCCCCGGCAGCAAGGAGCGCGCGACCGACGTTTGCGTCCCCGTCTCCGAGCTCGCTGCCTCGGTGCGCTTCGCGCGCAGTGAGATCGGGCGGCTCGGCCTCCACGCGGGCATCGTCGGGCACGCCGGAGACGGAAATGTCCATGTCTCGATTCACGTCGATCCGTCGGATCAGGACGAGCTCGCGCGCTCCGACGGACTCGTGTCCGCAGTCGTTGCCGACGCGCTTGCCCGTGGGGGCACATGCACGGGCGAGCACGGGATCGGTCAGGGGAAGATCGCTGCGCTCGAGGCGGAGCACGGCGATCTCCTGCCCCTGATGCGCGGGATCAAGCAGCTCTTCGACCCACTCGGGATCATGAACCCGGGCAAGGTGCTCCGCGAGCGCAAGGTGCGGCCGGCCCTTCCGGGGGCAGGCACTCGGGCCGGACCCCCTGCTCCGGCACGAGCCCGAGCTCTATCCGGTCTCGGCGGGCAGCGCTTCGTCCCGTGACCACTCGTGCCACGAGCCGACGTAGTTGCGCGCGTCGTACCCATGACCGGCTAGCACCTCGACGGCCATCGCCGAGCGCTGACCCGAGTGGCAGTACGCGACGACACGCACCGCGTCTGGACGCCCGAGCCGTTCCGCGACACCCGCCGGATCGAGCCCGAAGAGGACGTCGAGGGGGAGCCCCACCGAGCCGGGGATACGTCCCGGTCGCGGGTCGCATGGCGCGACGACGAGCCCCGCGTGCTCCGCCGGCGAGCGTACGTCGACCACGACGACGTCGTCGGTGGTCAGTAGCTCGCGTAGCTCGTCGAGGGAGACGTCCGTCACAACGCCGAGACCACGGCGAGCTCCTCGGCGATCGAGGGCCGCTCCGAGAGACGATCGAGCCAGGCAGTCAGTGCCGCGAACCGCTCCAGCTCGATCCCGAGCAGATCTCGGGCCCGGATCAGCCAGGGGACGTAGGCGACGTCGGCCAGCGAGAAGGCGTGCCCACCGAGGTACGGGAGCCGAATCAGGTCGCCATCGAGCGCAGCGAGCGCCGCCTCGAGCCGCTCGGCAGCGCCTTCGTCGCCGCGCCGGAAGGCGTAGTACGGCTTGCCGAGATCGTCGAAGCGGAACACGCGCAGCCGCACCGCTGCGCGCTCGCCGGCGTCGGCCGGAAGCAGCGCCGGGTTCGGGAACCGCTCCTCCAGGTACTCGTTGATCACCGCCGACTCCGGTAGTACCCAGCCGTCGTCCTCGAGCACCGGGACGCGCGCCGCAGGTGGATTCAGCTCGTAGAGCCATGCCGGACGCTGCTCGAGGTCGATCGGAACGAGCTCGGCGGGCAGCCCTTTCTCGGTCAGCACGATCCGGACGCGGGCGCAGTAGGGGCACCGAGCCGCGTCGTAGACGGTCAGGTCGGTCATTCGCTCGCGTACCCGCGATTGGCTCCCTGGAGCCCGAGCTCGGAGGCGATCGTCGCCAGGAGCTCACGGGCGGGCGGCAGGTCGCCGGGGGCGGTGGCGGTCGTCGCGACGGCCTTGATGCGCCGCGGGTCGGCGCCGGTCAGCCGAGAGAGCACGGTCGGATTCGCGGCGAGCCCGATCACGTCGCCCGGTGGGAGCTGGCCGTAGAACTCCGGCACCGAGAGATACTCGTCCACGATCCCGCCCCGGTCGAGCGCGATCAACCTCACGACCTGATCGACTTCGAGCGAGAGCGCCATCACGACGATTCCCATCCTCGAGGAGATCTCTCGCGCAAGCCGGAGCAGTGCTGCCGGATCCCGGTCGGCCGCCTCGTCGTAGACGGTCACCCAGCCGTCGCGTGGCCCCTCGAGGCGGGTACCTCTCGACGCGATCCGAGGTGCGAATGCGCGGGCGGCCCGCTCGACCTGGTCGACCTCGTCCGACTGTACGTGGATCGAGGCGAAGGACGTCGCGTGCCGACCCGGCTGCAGGCGCTCGACGAGCACCGAGAGCGGCGCAGCGAGCGTCACGGACTCCTCGGCGAAGCCCCAGTGCTGGTAGACGGTGCGTGCGGCCGCGTTCGACGTCGAGACCTCGAGGTCGAGCACCTCGGCACCGTGGTTCGCGAGCACTTCGGCAACCTCGTGGACGAGTGCGGCGGCGACACCCGCTCGCCGAGCGTTCGGCTGCACGTACAGATCCGTCAGCCGCCCGACGCGGCTGCCCGTCAGCCGGGCGAGCGCGAGACCGACGAGCTCCGCGTCCGCTTCGGCGACGAAGGCGAGCCCAGCCTCGACGATCGCTGAGATCTCGGCGAGCTCCTCGGCCTCGTCCACCTCGACGTGCGGAGCCGGCGGAACCTCGTGTTGGAACTCCCGCCAGCGGGCCTGGAGGGCCGGCAGATCGTCGTCGGTTGCGCGGCGAACATTCACGCGGACGATGCTACTGACGACCGCTTTCGCCCCGTCCGGGGGACGCGCGGTGCATCGCCGCCCTCAGTAAGCTGCGTGTGCCGGCGGCGGTCCTCCCCCTCGACCGTCGCCGGCGGTTCGCTCGGAGTCAGGCCTCATTGCCTCGCAGATGTCGTCGAGCGTGTCGAACGGCTCGTACGGCGTGCCGCGCTCGCCGAGCCAGCGCGCGAGACCGTCCCGGGCGAAGACACGATCCGCGGCGAGCGCCACACACCGGTCGGAGATGCCATCGCCGGCGTAGGCGAACCGCCCGAGCTCGGCGATTGCGCCACGCTTGCAGGCCTCGTCGCACACGGCGCACCGAGCTTCGCTCGTGAAACGAGCCTCGAGCCCGTCGCTGCCGTCCGCGAGTCGGTTCGCAACCACGCGGGCGCGTACACCTTCGCGAGCGAGCACCGGCTCGATCAGCTCGTGAAAGCCGGCCGAAACGATGAGCGGATCGTGCTCGATGACGAGCCGAGCGAAACCGGGGCGTACCATCACCTCCCGCACGACCCACTCGACGACGTCCGCGAGCGGCGTGCGAATGGTTGCCATCTCGACGCGGATCACCTCTTGGAGGGTCAGCCGCTGGCCCAGCTCCGCCTCCATCCGTCGGAACACCCCGAGATCGCCGAACCGCTCGATCACCATGTGCAACGTGTCCCGCTCGGTGACGGTGCCATCCCAATCGAGCGCGAGCCGCATCTTCCGCGCGCCGTAGCGAGCCATGCATCGTTCGGCGTCGTGGGTTTCCATCAAGGCTCGGTGTGGACGACGACGTCGGCGATGTCGGGCCGGGTCTCGCGGATTCTGCGCGAGACGGCGCTCGCTCGCTCGTGCGCGGCGGCGAGCGAGGTGTCGGGCTCCACGACGAGCGTGACGAACACGACGAGACCTTGGTCTGTGTTGAGAACGCGCAACTCGCGCGGGGCCGCGCCCGTCGCCTCGACCACCGCGAGCTCGAGCTCGTGCGGCCCGGCTGTCCGCCGGCCGGCTGCCTCCTCGGCCAGGGGCTCGAGATGAGTCTGTACCGCGGTCACCTCCGGAATTGCGGTGAGGATCGTCCGCTCGACCTCCTCGGCAAGCCCGTGTGCGTCGGCGAGGGGAAGCTCGCCCGGGAGCTTCAGGTGCAGCAGCGCCTCGATCCCGTCTTCGCCGGTGTCGATCAGTGCGAGATCGTGTACCTCGCGAACGAGGGGGACACCCATCGCGGCGGCTCGCACACGCTCGCGCAGGGCCTCGTCATCTGCGGCCGGCTCGACGTGGACCACGATGTCCGCAACCGGCAGCACCCGCTCGAGCACGGCCTCGACCCGGTCGGCGGCAGCGTGGCCCTGACCGACGACCGCGCCCGGCGAGACGCCGATCACGACGTCGGCGAAGGTGCGCCCGGCCGCTTCTCGCAGCCGAAGCCTGCGGAGGTCGACGGGTGGCTCGAGCGCCTCGATCGCGGCGCGTGCTGCGTCGACCGCGTTTGCCGAGGCGCGATCCATCAGGACGTCCACGTTCCGCCGAATCAGCCGTGCGGCGGCCGCGACGACGAGCCCCGCGATCAACAGCGCTGCCACCGAGTCGCCCTCCGGGTGGCCTGCTCGCGCCGCGATCAGGCCAACGAGCACGGCGAACGTGCCGACCAGGTCGGCAGCGAAGTGCAGCGCGTTCGAGAGGAGCGCGGCACTCGCGTAGCGACGAGCGGCGCGGTACGAGACGACGGTCCGCGCGATGTCGATCATCATCACGACGCCGGCCGCGACGAACGCCCACCACGCGGCCCGGACCTCGAGCTCGATCCAGCCGACGAGCCTCGCGACGGCGAGCGCACCGACCACGAGGCTGACGATCACGAGAAAGGCAGCCTCCGCCAGCGAGGCAAGATGCTCCGCCTTGCCGTGGCCGTACTGGTGAGCGGCATCCGCGGGCTTGAGAGCCCAGCCGATCGCGAAGAAGGTCAGCAGCGCCGCCACGAGGTCGGTACCCGAGTGCGCTGCCTCGGCGACGAATCCGAGACTGCTCGAAGCGATGCCGACCGCGAGCTTGATCGCAATCAGCGCGGTCGCCGCGGCGACCGAGACGAGCGTCGTACGGCGTTGCGGGCTCCTTCCCCCACCCGAGGCGAAAAGCACGGGGCGCGCGGAGGAAAAATGGTTTCCCTCTCGGGAGCGGGCCGAAGGCGAGCGACGCTCATCGATCAAGTATGGGGCGGCGGCCCACCGGCGGGGACGCGCCGCCTACGAATTGCTACGGGGTGTTCACCTCGGCGGGCTGGACCTCCAGCAACTCGTCGACGACCGCACGGAAGTCGACCATCGCCTTCCGCAGGTTCTCGGTGCCTTCCGGACCGTCAGTTGCCTTGAGCATCGAGTGCCCGTGCCGGTAGCGCTCGACCACCTTGGGG
>JBPCLB010000140.1:0-4038 GCA_051003695.1 Gaiella sp.
CAGGCGAGCCGACGCGTCGGGGAGCTCGTCGCGCGAGCTGCCGCGGAAGAGCCTGCGCAGGCGGACGCCACGGCTGTGGAGCTGGCGGACGACGAGACGTCGGTTCCCCCTCCGGTCGCTCAGGGCACGACGGTCTCGTATCTCGACCCTTCGGCTCCATGGGCGTCCGAGGTGGGAGCCGCGGCCGGCGCGACCCGGGTCCGGGCGTTCCTCGCCGCCCGGGTCGCCCTGCGTTACGACGACACCGCCGCCGGGATCGACGAGCAGCAGGAGCTCGAGGCCCTCTACGGTCCGCTCGACGCGGGCTTCGACCTCGACAGGGAGACATTGGTCGACTACGACGACCGCGACTTCCGCGAGGACGCTCCGCCAGAGGTGACCTACGTCCTCCCGCAGGCGCCGATCGCCGAGCCGAGATTCTTCGCCACCGCAGCGAAGGAGATTCAACGGCGCCTCGTAGAGAACCGCACGCTCGACCTGCAACGCAACCGGGCGCTGAAGCTCGTCTCTCATCCCGGTGAGACCCCGGAGGGCTTCGCGCGACGCTCCGACGACGCGGCGCAGAAGCGGGCGGACGCGGAGGCGGCGAAGCTCCGGGATCGGCTGGAGACGAAACAGGCGCGACTGGAGAGGGCGCTCGAGCAGGCGAGCCGACGCGTCGAGGAGCTCGAGACCGACGCTCGGTCGCGCCAGACGAATGAGCTGGTGGCCGGTGCCGGGGCCGTGCTGGGGGCGCTGCTCGGCGGCAGGCGCAGCGCGCGCTCGATCACGAGCGCGATCGGCGGCGCCGCATCGCGCAGGGGCATGAGCGCCCGTGTCGCCGAGCGGCGCGAGAGCGCGATCGAGAAAGTCGAGGCGACCCGTGACGACCTGACCGAGCTCGAGCAGGAGTTGCTCGACGAGATCGAGGAGCTCGACGAACGCTGGTCGGCGACCGCGGCCGAGGTCGAAACCGTGTCGATCCGGCTCGAAGCGACCGATGTCCGCGTCGTCGAGACGCGCCTCGTGTGGGTTCCTACCGGCTGACGCTCTCGGTCGCCGTGCTGGCGCTCGTCGCTGGCTGCGCGGATCGGTCTGCACCGGCCGGCGAGGCTCCGGCCGGGGAGCGCTCGACTGTGCAGCGGGTCAACGACGGCGACACGCTCACACTGTCGGGCGGCGACAAGGTGCGGCTGCTCCAGATCGACGCCCCCGAGCTCCTCGACGACTGCTACGGCCGAGCGGCACACGCGGCGCTGAAGCAGCTCGTGGGAGCAGGCTCGAATGTCACACTCGTTCGCGATCTCGGCCTCGACGGCGAGGATCGGTACGGGCGCCTGCTGCGGTACGTCTTCGCGGGTGGCGTGAACGTGAACGTCGCGCTCGTACGTCGCGGCGCCGCGTCTCCGTACTTCTTCCGCAAGCAACGTGGTCGCTACGCGCGGATGTTGCTCGCCGCGGTGGAGGCCGCTCGCGGCGCGCGCGCGGGATACTGGGGATCGTGCCCCCGGGCAGAGCTGAACACGGAACTCGGGTCGGTGACCGGGCGCCGGCGGTGAGGAGCAGTCCGGAGAGCCGCACGCGCGCGGAAGCCCGCACGACAACGCTCGTGTTGATTCAACACAAGCGTTGTCTCACGCCCAGTCGCAGCAGGGCCTTTGACGGCGTCTCTCAGACGCGAGGCTTCGACGTACGGCTTCGGCTCGCGTGGGCGGCGCGCACCCGAGCGAGGAATCCCTCATGCGGAAAGCCGGGTCCGGGATCCCAATGGTCACTCCGCGCGAAGGCCTGGCTCACGTCGACATGCCCCGTGATCCCGCGTCGGCCTTCGACGAGCTCGTCCGGATCCAGCCAGCGAATCGGGACGCGCCGCCTGCGGCAGATGTCCGCGACGAGACGCGCAGCTCTGTCGAGCACCGCCGTGCTGTAGACGTCCTCCCAGTCCCTCGAGCCTTGCCCGGCGAGACCGGCGAGCTCGACGCCGATCGAGGCCGTGTTGCCACCGCGCGCGTGCCAGGCTATGTCCTTCTCGGCCACGCACTGGATCACGCTGGCGGCGTCCACGCAGTAGTGCGCCGAGACCTGCGAGGCAGGGCTCGCAAACCAGCGCGCGCAGATCTCGGCAGCATCGGGTCGCTCCGGGATCTCCATCGTGTGGATCACGACGACGTCGATCGTGCGTCGGCTCGAAAGGGTGATGTTCGGTGACTCGACGAACGGGAATGCCACGGCGACCTCCCGAAGGGGAACAGGCGCCGCAGGCGGCAGAGCATATAACCCACGGCTGCAAGACTGCACTCGTGCCGTCTGCCGGAACACCCCGCACGTCGCGCTTGCGGACAGAGATGCGCGAGGAGGAGACGGTCACGCCGCTCGAGCTCTTCTTCGACCTCGTATTCGTGCTCGCGCTGACGCAATGCACGGCCTTCATGGCTTCCGACCCCACGTGGCGAGGGCTTGCGAAGGCGCTGCTGATCCTCGGCGTGCTCTGGTGGTCGTGGGTCGGGTATGCCTGGTTGACGAGCGTCGTGAACCCCGAAGAAGGCACGGTGCGGATCGCGATCTTCGTCGCGATGGCCGCCTTCCTCGTCGTTGCACTCTGCATTCCCGAGGCGTTCGACGAGGCTGCGTTGCTCTTCGCGGTCGCCTACGGGGTCGTCCGCGTTGCCCACATCGCGCTCTTCACGCTCGCGAGCCGCGACGACCCGGGCCTGCGTCGCTCCGTGATCGGGCTCGGTACGGGCACTGCCCTAGGAGTCGGCCTGCTCGTCGGTGCGTCCTTTACGGACGGCTACCTGCAGGGCTGCCTCTGGCTGCTCGCGCTGACGATCGACGCGGGCACGCCGTACGTGTTCGGCGCGGAGGGCTGGAAGCTGATGCCGACCCATTTCGCCGAGCGCCACGGCCTGATCGTAATCATCGCGCTGGGGGAGTCGATCGTCGCGATCGGAGTCGGGGCGGAGATCGGTGTCGACGCCGGCGTCGTCGCGCTCGCGATCCTCGGAATCGCCGTAGCCGCCGCACTGTGGTGGATGTACTTCGACGTCGTCGCGATCGTCGCGGAGAGACGGCTCGCGGGAGCAGCCGAGGGCAAGGAGCAGAACGAAATCGCGCGCGACTCCTACTCCTACCTCCATCTGCCGATGGTCGCCGGGATCGTGCTGATCGCCCTCGGGCTGAAGAAGTCGCTGGGCGACGTCGGCGAACCGTTGAAGCTCGTTCCGGCAACGGCGCTGATGGGCGGGGGCGCTCTCTACCTGCTCGCGCACGTCGCTTTCAGGCTGCGCAACGTGCGCAGCCTCAGCACGCGGAGGCTCGCCTGCGCGGTGGTGCTCGTCATACTGATTCCCCTGACCGTTCGTATCCCGGCGCTCGCGACTGTCGGCCTGCTCGCCGCGCTGCTCGTCGGCGTGATCGTGTACGAGGCGCTCCGGTACTCCGAGTTCCGCGATCGCATCAGGCACCAGTTCGGCCACGGCGGCGCCGCTCCCGACAGTCCGTGATCCGCGCGCTCGTCGTTCACGCCGACAGGATGTCGCTTCCGATCCTCGAGCGGCTGGGTTTCGGCGCGTGAGCAGGCTCGACAGGCTGCTCGACCACCTCTGACTCCGTCAACGGGGTTGCAGATTCGTGCCGGAACGCCCATCATGCTGATGGGGAATCCCGCCTGCGCGGGATCAGAGGGGGAAGCATGGCCGTTTCCAAGGGGGGCGCTCTCAAGAGCGTGCACGGCGTCGAACCCGCTTTGCGGGGACGACTCTCGGTGTGCTCCGAGCGCGGCGCGGTGCTCGCCCTCGCGGCCGTGATGCTCCCCGTCTTCCTGCTGCTCAGCGCCCTCGTCGTCGGCACGGGAAACTGGTTCACACACAAGCGCCAGCTGCAAAACCGCGCCGACGCCGGTGCGCTGGCTGCGGGCGTCGAATACGCGGCGTCGTACGCCTCGTGCGTGCAGGACGGCGACGCGACGCTCAAAACGGCGACAGCTGCCGCGATCTCGGGGCAAGCGCGTATGTATGCGGGCGATCCGGGCGTCGTTGGCGCGAGAAACACCGAGATCGC
>JBPCLB010000141.1:0-3962 GCA_051003695.1 Gaiella sp.
CGTCACGAAAGGTCTGCAACGTCTCCTCCATGCACCGCTCGACGTTCGCGACGAAGAGCTTCTTCTTCGTGCCGAAGAGGCGAAACAGGTACGGCTGCGAGATCCCGGCCGCCTCCGCGATGTCCTCGGTCGAGGTGCCGTGCAAGCCGCCCGCCGCAAACGCCGGGCGAGCGGCCTCGAGCACGGCCTCGCGCCGCTCGTCGGCGGTCTGACGTGTGGTGACTCTCATGTTTGTGATTGATAGCTCACAAACACGGTACTTGTCAAGAGCAATTCACGACCCGTTGGGGTCAGACCCGTGGGTCTGACCCCACCGCCCACCCCGACATCAGACGTACGGCGTCAGCGCCTCGACGACGCGGTCGACCTCGCCCTGGGTCGTCGTCGTCGCGAACGGCAGGGCGAGCGCCGTGGCGAACGCCCGCTCGGCACCGGGATACACCCCGCGGTCGGCGTACGCGGAGAGCAGGTTGACGGCGTAGGTTCCGATCTGGGCCTCGATCCCCTGCTCCCGCAGCCCCGCCAGCGCCTCGTCACGTCGCCCGAGCCGGATCACGTAAGCCTGCCAGCCGTGACGATCGCCCTCGGCTGCGGTCGGCGTGCCGGCGAGGTGGCAGAGCCGCTCCTCGTACCAGCCGGCAACCCGTGCACGAGCAGCGAGCAGCGAGTCGAGGCGCTTGACCTGTGGGATCCCGATCGCGCAGAGGAGGTCGGGCAGCCGGTAGTTCAGACCGGGGACGGGAACGTCGAGCTCGGGTGTGGCAACGATGCCGTGATGTCGCAACCGCCGGACCGACGCTGCGAGCTCCGGATCGTCGGTCGTCACGGCCCCCCCCTCGCCCGTCGTGACGATCTTCCGCGGGTGAAAGGAGAGGCACCCCAGCACCCCGAGCGCCCCGCACGGGACGTCGCGGTAGCGGGCGCCGAGCGCACCGGCCGCGTCCTCGACGAGCGCGACAGACTGCGGGACGGCGGTCTGCAGCGCCTCCCACGCGACGGGACGGCCGAAGAGATGGACGGCGAGCACGGCGCGCGTCCGGTGTGTCACGGCGCCCGCGACGAGCTCGGGCCGAACCAGAAACGTGTCGGGGTCGACGTCGACGAGGACGGCGCGTGCACCGCAGAGCTCGACGGCGTTCGCGGTTGCCGGAAAGGTGTAGGCGGGCACGATCACCTCGTCACCCGAGCCGATCCCGAGCGCCAGTAGAGCGAGATGGAGCGCCGCGGTGCCCGATGAGACGACGACCGCGTCGGCCGTGCCGACCGCGCCCGCGAGCGCGCGCTCGAGCTCGCCGACCTTGGGGCCCATGGTCAGCTGCCCGCTCGCGATCACGTCGGCGAGTGCGTGGAGCTCCTCCTCGCCGACGTCCGGCCGGGCCAGGCGAATGTGGTCTATCCCCGCAGCGAAGCCGGCCCTGGCCTCCGTTTCGCTCACGACGCCACGCCGAGCCGCTCGCGGTACCACGCAATCGTCCGTGCGAGACCGTCGTCGAGCTCGACCCGCGCCTCGAAGCCGAGCAGCTCGCGCGCCTTCGTGACGTTGGGAATGCGCAACTCGACATCGGTGTAGTGGAGCGGCTGAAAGACGATCTCCCCCGGGCACTCGCTGAGCCGCTTGATCCGCTGGGCGAGATCGAAGATCGTCACCGCCGAGCGGGGGTTGCCGATGTTGAAGCTCTGACCGACCGCGTTCTCGTGCTCGAGGACCAGCAGCAGCCCTTCGACCATGTCGTCGACGTACGTCCACGCACGGATCTGGGAGCCGTCGCCGTGGATCGTCAGGTCCGCCCCGGCAAGCGCCGCCTCGATGAAGGCGCGGATCGCCCCGCCGCCGATCTGGCCGGGGCCGTAGATGTTGAACGGCCGCACGGAGACCGCCGGTAGACCGAGCTCGTCGTGGTAGGCGTGGGCCATGTGCTCACCGGCGAGCTTCGAGACTGCATACGTCCAGCGCGCTTCACCCACCGAGCCGATCGTGGTCACGTGGCCCTCGCTGACGTTGAAGGCGTGCTGGCCGAAGACCTCGCTCGTCGAGAACTCGATCACGCGCTCGACCGTGTCCTTCGTCGCAAGTGCGGCTTCGAGTGCGTTGTAGGTGCCGACCACATTGACCCGCATCGTCCGCACAGGGCTCTCGAGCACGGTGTCGACGCCCGCGATGCCGGCGGCGTGGACGAGATGGGTGCAGCCGGCGGTGAGCTCGATCAGCCGTTCGAGGTCGAGCACGTCGCCCTCGACGAGCCGGAAGTTGGGGTGCTCCAGGAGCTCGGTTCCGGTCAGCGCATCCCGGTGGAGGTTGTCGATCGCGACGACCTCGTTCGCATCGACGAGGTGGTGGGCGAGCGTCGTGCCGATGAATCCCGCGCCGCCGGTGATCACGATCCGCTTGCCGGCCAGGGGCACGGGCCGAGTGTAAGCCACGATCCGCTTGCTGTGACGTGACCCCGCCACGGCGTCGTATCCAGGTCATGAGGAAGTTACTCGTGCTCGCCGCGACGACGATCGCCTGGGGCGCGGCGTGCGCGCCGCCCGGGGCTTCCGCGACGGATTCGGCATCGCTTCGCATCGTCGCGCATGCCGACGGTCGCGACCCGTCGAGCCGAACAGTGTGGACGTTGCGTTGCGGCCCGGTCGGCGGGTCGCATCCCGCGCGAGCAGCGGCATGCCGACGTCTCGCGATCGTCGGACGGAGGGCGTTCCTCCCCGTCCCGGCTGACACCGCGTGCACCCAGATCTTCGGGGACGACCGCACCGCGCTCGTGACGGGGAAGGTCGACGGGAGGTCGGTGTGGGCCCGGTTCTCGCGCAGCGACGGGTGCCGGATCGCACGGTACGACAACCTGCGACCGATCCTTCCGTAGCTTCCCACGGCACTCCCCCGATCCGTAGCATCGCGACGGTGGAGACCGTCCTCTTCGTCGGCGCGGGGCGCCATCAGCAACGTGCGATCTACCAGGCGCGCGAGCGGGGTCTCCGCGTCGTCGCCGTCGATCGCAACCCCGAGGCCCCTGGCCTGATCGCAGCAGACGTCGCCGAAGTCGTCGACTGCGCCGACATCGACGCGGTGCGCGAGGTCGCAAGGCGACACAGCGTCGCGGGCGCGCTGACGGTCTCGGCCGATCGAGCAGTGCCCGTCGTCGCCGCCGTGACCGAGCAGCTCGGGCTGCCGTCGATCGGACTCGAGGTCGCCCATCGCATGACGCACAAGCTCGCGATGCGCCGCCGGCTCGCCGACGAGGGGATCCCGCAGCCGCCCTTCGCCGCGGTGCGCGACCTCGCGGGAGCGCGATCCGCGCTCGAGGCGACCGGTTTCCCGGCCGTGCTCAAGCCCGTCGACTCGGGCGGCCAGCGAGGCGTGTTCAGGATCGATACGGAGGGCGACCTGGAGTCGCACCTGCACGCGGCGCTCGCCGAATCGCCGACGAACGAGGCGATCCTCGAGGGCTTCGTCGAGGGCACCGAGCTCAACGGGATCGTGATCGCACGCGACGGCGAGCCTGCGCTGGTGACGCTCTCCGATCGTCTGCGCCCACCCGGGATCGGGTTCGGCGTCGGCTGGATCCACGTCTATCCCGCGACGATCTACGGCGACCAGCTGGAGCTCGCCGAACGGATCGGCGAGCAGGCCGTCCGGGCGCTCGGGCTGAGAGACGGGATCGCATTTCCTCAGCTGATCGCCTCGCCCGATGGCAGCGTCGCGGTGGTCGAGGTCGCAGCGCGGATCCCGGGCGGCCAGATGGCCGATCTCGTGCGGCACGCGGTCGGCGTCGATCTCGTGGAGGTCGCACTGCGCCAGGCGCTCGGCGAGCCCGTCCCGGACGAGGACGCGCTGCCACGGTTCTCGCAGCCGCTCGCAATCCGCTTTCTCACCGCGGATCCTGGCCCGCTGCCGACAGGTGTCGTCACCGCGGTCGGCGGGCTCGCACCCGTCCTCTCGGCGCCGGGTGTCGTCCAGGCGGAGA
>JBPCLB010000142.1:0-9395 GCA_051003695.1 Gaiella sp.
GCCATTCGGTCGGCGGCACCGACTTCCTGCCGTTGCGCGGCTGGTACCCACTCGAGGTGCTGCACTTCCCGATCCGGACGGCCGCGCAACTCGAGCGGAAGGGCAGGCTGTGGGGGAGTGCGGTCGACAAGTTCTACGGCTCGGAGGAGGTCGCGGCCGGGCCCGGGGCCGCCTATCACGCGCTCGCGTTTCGCGACAGCGCGGCCGGCCGCAACACATCCGTCTTCGAGGAGCTCGCCGAAGCACGTGAGACGCGGTATCTCGTCGAGGACACCCGGCTGCGCGACGCGCTGCGCCGGCTCGAGCGGGACGACCGGGCTCTGCTCCGGTTTCCGCGCTCCAGCGCTTCCGAGGAGGCGGCGTTCGCCGCCGACGCGGCTGTCCTCGGGGAAGCGGATCTGATCCGCGTGCGGCGGCGCCTCGACGAGCTCGAGCGGCGCCTTGCCGGGCTCGAGGGGCGAACCGGAGCGCGGCTCGAACGTGGTCTGCGCGCGGTCGCCAGGCGAGCTCGGCGGCGGGAGCATTAGGGGCCCAGTGCCGCGGATCGCGATGACGCTGCTCGTCCGCGACGAGGCGGATCTCGTCGATGACTGGCTTCGCTACCACCTCGCCCGCGGGATCGACGTCGTGATCGCGACCGATCACCGGTCGACCGACGGGACGACCGACATCCTGCGGTCGTACGAGCGTGATGGACGGCTCGTGTTGCTCCGAGAGCGGGACGACGTCCTCCGCCAAGCCGAATGGGTGACGCGGATGGCGCGGCTCGCCGCGACCGAGCACGCGGCCGACTGGGTGATCGCGAGTGACGCGGACGAGTTCTGGTGGCCGCGGGCGCCGTCGTTCGCCGACCAGCTCGCCGAGGTGCCCGCCCGCTTCGGCGTGCTGCGGGGCCTGATGCGCCAGTTCGTTTTCGTTCCTGGAACCGACCCGCTCTTCGAGCGCATGACTGTGCGAGCGCGCCCGAGCGCCGATCTGGCGAGCCCGTATCACGCACAGGTGAAAGTCGTGCACCGGGCGACGCCGGACGTCGTTGTCAGCGGAGGAAACCACGACGCGGAGGGGAGCGGCTTGCGACTCGTGCGGGAGTGGTTCCCGTTCGAGGTGCTGCACTTCCCGATCCGCGACGAGCAGCAGCTCGTCGACAAGTTTGCCCGGCGGGCTACCTCGCCGGACGGCCAGCACATCGTCAAGGCGCTCGCTCGGCTCGCGCGGGGAGAGCGCGAGCTGCTGGTCGCCGAGACCGCGTTCGGCGCCGCCGAGGTCGAGGCGGGACTTCGCAGCGGGCTGCTCGTCCGCGACGTTCGCCTGCGCGACGCGCTGCGCTCGCTCGAGGTAACGGGCGCGCTTCCGGCGCCTCCAGCTCCGGCGTTGAGCGACGAGGCCGATCTCGCCGAGGACGCGGGTGTCGCGCTCGAGCACGACGGGGCCGTCGTACTCGAGCGTCGGTGCGCGACTCTCGAGCACCGGGTGGCCGTGCTCGAGCACCGTGCCTCGACGGCCAGGCGCGTCGGGAGGCGGCTGGCGAGGCGTGCTCGTCCGGGCTGAGCCGGGCCGCACCGATCCGACAGCACGAAAGCCCAGGGTCGGTCTCATAGGACAGACCCCACCGGATGCCGGGTTCTGTGAGATCACGCTCGAGTGGGAAACATGGTTTCTCCCGCCCTCGTCGCTACCATCCTGCGAACGGACGTGCCTGGCTCGAGCCAGGCACGAACGGCCTTTGCATGCTCGACGTCCCCGCCGCACCCGTCACCGTGATCCGCCCCGCGCGGCGTGGCGGGCTCCCCGACCTCGGTGAGCTCTGGCGCTCCCGCGACCTCGCGCTGATCCTCGCCTGGCGCGACGTCAAGGTGCGTTACAAGCAGTCGCTGATCGGCATCGCCTGGGCGGTAATGCAGCCGCTGCTGACGATGGTCGTCTTCACGATCATCTTCGGGAAGTTCGCGAACCTGCCGTCGCAGGGGCTTCCGTATCCGGTCTTCTCGATGCTGAACCTCGTTCCCTGGGCGTTCATGGCGGCGGTGTTCACACTCACGTCGGGGTGTGTGCTCGCGAACCGCGTCCTCGTCCAGAAGGTGCACTTCCCGCTGATGATCCTCCCGCTCACATGCATCCTCGTGCCGCTCGTCGACTTTCTCTTCTCCTTCACCGTCGGACTCGGGATCACCGCCTGGTTCGACGTCGCGATCCAGCCGACGGTGTTTCTCGCTCCCATCTTCTTGCTGCTGCTCGCGGTCACCGCGATCGGGCTCGGCTCGGTGCTCGCGGTACTGAACGTCCGCTACCGCGACGTCCCGTTCACGGTCCCGTTCATCGTCCAGCTCTGGTTGTACGCGTCCGGCGTGATCTACGCTGCCGCGGAGCTGCCCGACCGCTATGCGCTGATCGTCTCCTTCAATCCGGCCGTCGCGGGCATCACGGGTTTCCGCTGGGCGGTCGCCGGTACGCCCGCCCCCGAGACCCAGACGCTCGTGATCGGGATCGCGGTGGCGATCACGTTGTTCGTCGGCGGGCTCGTGTTCTACCGGCGCTCCGAGCCGCGGTTCGCGGACACGATATGACCACTGTCGTCGCCGAAGGCCTCTCGAAGCGCTACACGATCGGCGAGTACAAAGCCGGCTACGAGACCCTGCGTGACACGCTCTCCCATGTCGCCCGGCGCGCTCTCCGGCTCGAGCACGTCGACCACTCGCTCGAGGAGCTCTGGGCGCTGAAGGACGTCTCGTTCGAGATCCAGGAGGGTGAGGTGGTCGGCTTCATCGGCAGGAACGGCGCCGGGAAGTCGACCCTGCTCAAGATCCTGACCCGGATCACGCCGCCGACCGAGGGCACGGCCTCGATCAAGGGGCGGGTCGGCAGCATCCTCGAGGTCGGCACCGGTTTCCATCCCGAGCTGACGGGGCGCGAGAACACCTACCTGAACGGTGCGATCCTGGGTATGAAGCGACGTGAGATCCAGTCGAAGTTCGACGAGATCGTCGAGTTCAGCGGAATCGAGAAGTTCATCGACACGCCGGTGAAGCGGTACTCGAGCGGGATGTACGTGCGGCTCGCCTTCGCCGTGGCCGCGCACCTCGACCCCGAGGTGCTGATCATCGACGAGGTACTGACCGTCGGTGACTACGAGTTCCAGCAGCGCTGCATGGGCAGGATCGAGGACATCTCGAGCTCGGGTAGAACGGTGCTCTTCGTCTCGCACGACATGCAGTCGATCACGCGTCTCTGCAGCCGCGCGTACTGGCTCCAGGGCGGCATGGTGGTGAGCGAAGGGCCGAGCGAAGAAGTCGTCTCGCGTTATCTGCAGGACGCCTCGGGCGTGGGCGCCGAGCGTGTCTACGCGCTCGAGGAGGCGCCGGGCACGGACACTGTCAGGCTGCTCGGCACGCGGGTCGTCGACGGAGACGGCGAGACGGTGCACACGATCGACGTGCGGGAGGCCGTGGGGGTCGAGGTTCGGTTCACCGTGCTCGAGCACACCGGTCCGCTCTTCCCGAAGCTGAAGGTCACGAACGAGCGGGGGGAGGTGGTCTTCAACGCCCTCAACACCGACCCGCGCTGGCAGTCGCCGCCCGAGCTCGGGACCTACGTGTCGACGGCGTGGATCCCCGCGAACCTGCTGAACGAGGGATTTATGAGCATCGACGTCACCGTCGCTGCCTTCGGCGGCGCGAAGCTCGTGAATCACGTCAACGTGCCGGGGCTCGTCTCCTTCCACGTCCGCGACCCGGGGGAGGGCGATTCCGCAAAAGGGTTCTTCACCGGCCAGCTGAAAGGCGCTGTCCGGCCGTTGCTCGAGTGGACGACGGAACGTCTCGATCAGCCGCTCGTGAGTGCGCCGGCGCGAAGCCGCCGGCGGCGCTGATACCGCGTCTCCTCACGCTCCGCCGGGTAGAACGGATCGAGCGGCCCGTTACGAGATCGCGAAGCGGGCGGCCGGATCGTCGGTCGCGAGTGTGCTCGTGTAGTTCCTGCGCGAGAGGGAGGCGAGCGAGGCGGGTGAGCAGTACGTCGCGGTCGCCAGCACGCGCGGATTGCTGGTGGCGAAGCCGCCGCGATGCAGGCCACTCGTGTTGCAGAAGATGAGCGTGCCCCGGGGAGCCGTGAACGTGGCGACATGGCCGTCGGGCACCTGGGAGGCGACCTCGTCCTCGCCGACCCGGCCATAGCCCATCGGCGCCCAGGGCCGGACCCCGTGGAACCGGCCACCCGGCTGGCTGCCGGGTACGTATTCGAACGGGCCGGTGCCCTCGTCGACGTCGGTCAGGTAGAGAAACCCTTTGAGCAGATGCTTGTCGTCGAAGTCGAAGTGCCAGAGCTGGGAGGCGATCCGGTCCTCGGCTGCGGGCTGCGGCGCCGTGTACCAGTAATCGACGTAGGAGAGCTTCGACCAGAGCCGCAGGTAACCGTTCGCAACGTCGAGCATCCTGCGGGAGACACACGCGCGAAACCACGGATCGCCTGCATCGAGGGTCGCGCCCTCGAAGCTGTACTCGCGGGCGACGAACTCCTTGCCGGGGCGCACCTTCGCCGTGCCGTCGGCAATCGCTCGCTCGGTGCGCTCGACGAAGTCGTCGGCGAAACGGTCGATCTCCTCGTGCAGCGAGGCGTCCGCGTGCAAGTCACCGAACGGGATCGTGACGAACCCCTCCGCGTCGAGTTGCTCGACGAGCTGGCGCTGGACGGAGTCGAGCTCCGGCGGAGCGGCCGCATAGCGTCGCCGGCTCGAGCGGTTGGAGAGGAGACGGTCGTGCAGCTCGTAGGTGGCGACGATGCCGCGCCGCTCGACGGCCGAGGCGACGCGGTTGACGCGCGATGCGAGCTTCGTCCTCTGCCGATGCATCACGAGGGAGGGTACCTTCCTCGTCCCGTGAGGATCGCGTTCGTCCACTTCCCCGGTCGGATCGCTCGGCTGGAGGCTGCGCGCGCGGGCGAGGCACCGACCGAGTTCCTCTTCGGCGCGGTCGAGCTGGAGCGTGCGGGTCATCACGTCGTTCACCACGAGGTCGATCCCGCACGTGTCTCGGGCCTGGTCACGCGTCGTGCGATCGACTTGCAGGCGGGTGCCGGCCGGCTGCCGCCGCATCTCTCCGCGACCGTGCTGGCGCAGACGCGGCTGCTGCTGCCTGCGCTCCGCCGCGCGGACGTCGTCGTCGCGACGACGACCGGCACCGCGGTCGCGCTCGCCGTGTGGCGGAAGCTCGGCCGTCTCCGCCGCCCGCTCGTCGGGATCGTCGCCGGTCTCGTCAATCGACCGTGGTCGCGCGCTCGTCGCACCACCACGCTGCCGCTGCTGCGCGCGATGGACGCGGTGCTCTACGGCGACGGGGAGCTCGCCCGGACACTCGCGCTGCATCCATCGCTCGCAGGGCGCGTCCACGTCGATCGCTTCGGGGTCGATACCGGCTGGTGGACGCCGGAGACGAGCTCGGTGACGGGCGAGGGCGTGCTGGCGATCGGGAACGACGGCAACCGCGACTGGAGCACGATGCTCGCCGCCGCACCGTCGATCGCCGCGCCGCTGCGCATCTTCACCAAGCACGATCCACCCGAGCGCCTGCCGGACAACGTCACCTGGCACGCCGCCGACTGGCATCTAGCGCTCCTCTCCGATTCCGACGTCCGTCGCCTGTACCGCGATGCGGCAGTCGTCGTCGTCCCGGTGCGTGATGTGCCGCAGCCGTCCGGGCAGAGCGTGACGCTGCAGGCGATGGCGTGTGGGCGGCCCGTGGTGCTGACCGAGACGCGTGGCCTGTGGGCGCCCGCCTCGCTCCGCGACGGCGAGAACGTCGCGTTCGTTCCTCCTGCGGATCCGGCGGCCCTCGCGTCCGCGGTCTCGCGGCTGCTCGCCGACCCTGAGCTCGCTCGCTCGCTCGGCGGCGCAGCGCGCGCGCACGTCGTCGCCGACGGCGGCATCGAGGGGTACGCGAACCGGCTGCTCGCGATCTGCGACCTCGCCTCGAGGCGCTCGTGAGCACGATGCGGACGGCTGCGCGACGAGCCCGGATCGAGCTCCGCCGGGTCGGACGCGCCGCGCGCTCGCGAATCGCCGCCGAGCGCGACGTGCGCCGGACGGCGAGCAGCGGCGCCGACCTTGCGGTCTTCCACCAGCTCGAGCTGTCACCGGCCGGCGGCGGTCACCAGTTCGTGCGGGCGCTCGCGCGCGAGCTCGAGAGCCGTGGCGTCGGGCTCGAATGGAACAGGCTCTCCGCCACGACACCGGCCTGTCTCTACAACTCGTTCAACTTCGACGAGACGCGATTCCGCCGCTTCGCGCGTCGACCCGCTCGGCTCGTGCACCGCGTCGACGGCCCGGTCTCCGCCTATCGCGGCTTCGACGACGGCACCGACGCGCGCGTCGCGAAGCTGAACGAGTACGCCGCCGCGACGATCGTCCAATCGCGGTACAGCCTCGAGAAGCATCGCGAGCTCGGACTCGAGCTTCGCTCGCCGGTCGTGATCGTAAATGCTCCCGACCCGTCGCTCTTCTACCCACCGGACTCGCGCGAGGAGCTGGATGGACGGCCGCTACGCCTCGTGGCGGTGAGCTGGTCGGCAAACGAGCGAAAGGGGGCGGACACCCTCGAGTGCCTCGCCCGCGACCTCGACCCGGCCCGGTTCCAGGTGAGCATCGTCGGGAACATTCGCGTGCCCGGACGCGCCCGCCGGCTCGAGCCGCTCGCGTCGGGGGCGCTCGGGGCGTTCCTCCGCTCGCAGGACGCGTACGTCGCGGCCAGCCGGGAGGATCCGTGCTCCAACGCGCTGCTCGAGGCGCTCGCTTGCGGTCTTCCCGCCCTGTACCTGCGCAGCGGCGGTCATCCCGAGCTCGTGGGCGATGCCGGTGTCGGCTACGACGTGTCGGAAGAGCTCGGCGACGCCGTCGAGCGGCTCGCTGCCGGGCTCGAGCGCTACCGAGCTGCGATCCGCGTCCCCTCGCTCGGCGAGGTTGCCAACCGGTATCTCGAGGTTCTACGGATGACGCCGTGAGTGTCGGGCGAGCCCTCCGCGCCGGCATCCGAGCCGTGCGAGGAACACTCGTCCGTGCGAGGACGAGGTCGTGGCAGCCCCGCTCGCGCCTGTTCGTGCTCGGCGAGAGCCTCGGTTGGGCGCTGGACGACGAGGCAGCGTTCGTCGCCGACGCTGCCCGCGCGTCGGGATACGCAGTCGCACCCGCCGAGTGGGCACGACATGTGCGGGGCCAGGCGCTCTTCCACACCAGTCACTTCGCGGCGCTCGACCCGGTCTGGCTTCGCTCGGGCAATGCAATCGGGCTGTCGTACTTCCACGGTCGTCCAGGCACGCCGGGTTTCCCGGAGTTCGATCAGGCCTTCAGGGCGTTACGCGCGAACGCCGCGCGGATCGAGCGGGTGCAAGTCACCCACGCCGAGATGCACGAGCTCGTCCTCACCGCCGGAGTGGCCGACGAGCGGATCCACCGCATTCCGATCGGCATCGAGCTCGAGCGCTTCCCGCTCGTGACGCCCACACGGCGCGCGGAGGCCCGTACGGCGCTCGGCTTGCCCGCCGAGGCGTTCGTCGTCGGGTCGTTCCAGAAGGACGGCGTGGGCTGGGGTGAAGGACTCGAGCCGAAGACGATCAAGGGGCCGGATGTCCTGGTGGCAGCACTCGAGCGGATCCACGCCGACGCGCCCGAGCTCGTCGTGCTGCTGACCGGGCCGGCTCGCGGGTTCGTGCGGGACGCGCTCGAGCGCGCCGGGATCCGGCATCGGCACGTCTTCCTCGAGCACCGCGACGGGCTCCCGCGCGCCTACCACGCGCTCGACGCGTACCTCGTCGCATCGCGGCAGGAGGGTGGCCCGAAGAGCATCCTCGAAGCGCTCGCGACGGGCATCCCCTTCGTCTCGACCCGTGCCGGCCAGGTGCCCGAGCTCGTCCGGGACGGCGTCAACGGTTTGCTCGCGGACCTCGAGGACGCCGAGACGCTCGCCGCCGGCGTCCTTCGTGTTCGCGACGGCACGGAGTTCCGCGCGGCGGGCCGCGTCACGGCGGAGGAAACGGCGCACGAGCGCCTCGTCCCGCGCTGGCTGGCATTGCTCGATGGGTTCGTCGCACGGAGCGAGCGCCGGTGAGTCTCGACCAGGCCCGTGCCGAGCGGTACACCCGCGCCGCGACACGATGGGCGCGCCTCGCAATGGGTCGCCGCCGGCCGGGTCTACGGCTGTTCTACGGCCATGACGAGGTGCCCGCTGCCGGCGAAGCGGTGGCGGGCGGCACGGCGAAGTTCCAGAAGCTCGCTACACGCTTTCCGAACCGGCCCACGGACTTCACCGTGCTCTACCTCGGCACGACCTGGCTCCCGCGCGACCTGCGGCCGCTCCTCGCGCTCGCACGCCGCCGCAGGATCCCCCTGGTCGCGAACCAGGACGGCGTCGCCTATCCCGGCTGGGCGGGCTCGCAGACCGAGGCTCTCAACGTCCCGCTGCGGCGCGTCGTGCGGGCGGCCGACCACGTGCTCTACCAGAGCGCGTTCTCCAAGCGCTCTTCGGACATCTTCCTCGGCGAGCCGGGAGGGACGTGGGAGGTGCTCCACAACGCGGTCGACACCGACCACTTCGTCCCGCCGCTTGCACCGCCCGACGACGGGCCTGTGCTCCTCCTTGGCGGCGACCAGACCCAGGCCTACCGTCTCGAGCTCGGGTTGCGGACGCTCGCGGCGGTGCGCGTCTCGCACCCCGGCGCGCGCCTGCTCGTCACCGGCCGGCTCGTGTCGGACGCAACGCCGCTCGTTCGTGAGCTCGACCTCGTGGGTCACGTCGAGCTCGTCGGGCGCTACCCGCAGCTCTCTGCCCCCTCGCTCTTCGGTCGCGCCCACATGCTGCTGCACACGAAGGTCAACGATCCCTGTCCGACGCTCGTGCTGGAGGCACTGGCCTGTGGTCTGCCCGTCGTCTACCCCGCGAGTGGCGGTACACCGGAGCTCGTCGGTGCCGCCGGTGTCGGGGTCGCCCACGACGACGGGTTCGACCGGGACGAGCCACCCGAGCCGGAGGCCCTCGCCGCCGCGGTCGAGACCGTGCTCGCGAATCGGGCGGCGTATGCCGTCGAGGCCAGGCGCCGGGCGGTCGAGCAATTCGCGCTCGGCCCGTGGCTCGACCGCCACGCGAAGCTCTTCGCCGAGCTCTTGGGGCACTCGTAGGGCCAGAGCCATCCGGCTCTACTTCGGGTACCGCGTGTACCCGGCGATCCTGCCGCGCAGGGTTGCGAGACGTGTCCGAGCGGTGGAGAGATCGAGCCGCACGATCGCGACCACCGTGCCGAGCGCGGGCCGCAGGAACATCCGTGCGAGGGTGCGTCGCCGGTACCGGTGCTTCCGCAGCAGATAGCCGACCGCAGCTCCGTCGCGGCGGGCGAGCACTCGCGCTCCTGCTCTGTCG
>JBPCLB010000143.1:0-5607 GCA_051003695.1 Gaiella sp.
TTCCTTCGCTCTGGGGCGCCCCGCTGGCGCGGGGCGCCTAGAAAATCCCCGCGAGTCTCACGCGACGTGAAATCGATTATCGGTTGACTGGCTCTTCCCAGATGCAATCGTGTCCGAAGGGTCACGATTGCACCTCGCCGGCGATCCCCCAGTGCTTCGGGCTGACACCCGTGATCACGACCTGAATGTGGTCCTTCGAGGCGCCGCTCGTCTCGGCGAGGGCATCGGTGAGCGCCGCGATCATCTTCGGCACGGACTCCTCCGTCACGCGCCGGTCGTACAGCTTGACCTCGATCAATGGCATTGCTCAGCCCTCCTTGTCGGTGTGCGCGAAGTCTTGCACGTTGGTGGGGTCTCCAGACCCCACCGGCGCGGCCCACACGCCGTCCTCGAGCGTCGCTGGGTCGGGTGCCGGGGAGGCTTCGGCTACGGCGAGCCCGTCGGCGATCTCGGCGGCCGCGTCCGCACTGAGTCCGGCGAGCTCATCCTCGGATAAGCCGTCGAGCGCGAGCCGGGCCGCGAGCCGCTCGACCGGGTCGCGCTCCTCGAACACACGACGCAGCTCGTCCGGAACGTACCCCCCGTCGTCGTGCGCCGCGTGACCGTGGATGCGGAGAGTGACCGCCTCGACGGCCTGCGGCCCGAGTCCCGCGCGGGCCCGCTCCACCGCTGTGCGGACGGCGTCGAACGTCGCGATCGCGTCGGTGCCGTCGATCGTCTCGCACAGGATCGACCATCCGCCGAAGAGCCGCTCGGCGATCGTCGTGTTGACCATCTGCTGTGCGATCGGGGTCGAGTAGGAGTACTGGTTGCGCTGGATCACGAACACGGCCGGCACCTGCCAGACACCCGCGAGGTTCAGTCCCTCGTGCGTGTCGCCGACCGAGAATGCGCCCTCCCCGACGAACGTCAGCGCGACGCGCGGCTCATCTCGCCGCTTGAACGCGAGCGCGGCGCCGACCGTGACGGGAACGAGGTCGCCGAGCATCGAGACGAGCGGAAACACGCCGAGCGCCGGAACGCCGAAGTGCAGGTTCCCGTCTCGGCCTCTCGTCGGAGAGTCGCCGCGACCGAGGAAGTTGCGGAACGCGTCGGCGACCGGGACACCCTTGGCGAAGTGTGTCGCGAGCTCCCGGTTCAGCGGGCAGACGACGTCCTCGGCGTGTAGCGCGAGGCCGGCCCCGGCGGCCACCGCCTCCTGGCCGCGGCCGTCGTAGAACGAGCCTGCGATCCGTCCCTGGCGGTACAGCGCGAGCGCCCGTTCCTCGAAGAGCCGCTGCAGCAGGACGAGCCGGTACAGGGCTCGGCGCTCGTCGGCGCTCACCGAGCCGAGCTCGAGACAAGGCTCAGTAGGCAAGGAGTCGCTCCAGCGCCTGCGCGGTCGAGTCGACCGAGGGCATAAACGCGTCTTCCAGCTCCGGCGCAAACGGCACGGGCGTATCGGGCGGAGCGTGAAGCACCGGCGGTGCGTCGAGGTGCTCGAACGCCTTCTGCGCGACGAGCGAGAGGACGAGCCCGGCAGCCCCGGTCGAGCGGGCAGCCTCCTGCAGGACAAGCAACCGGGAGGTCTTCGCGATCGATTCGAGGACGGTCGCGCGATCGAGCGGCCAGACCGTGCGCAGATCGACGATCTCGACGTCCACTCCAAGGCGCTCGACTGCACCGGTCGCAGTGGTGACACCCGAGCCGTAGGTGACGATCGTCGCATCCGCGCCTTCGCGGACGATGCGAGCGCGGCCGATCGGCGTCCGGTGGCCCAGAGCCGGAGGCGGCGCCTTCAGCCGGCGATACAACGCCTTGTGCTCGAACACGAGCACGGGATCGGGATCGTCGATCGCAGCGCGTGTCAGCCCATAGGCGTCCTCGACCGAACCCGGGCACACGACCTTGAGACCGGGTTGTCCGACGAACCAGCCTTCGGGCGAGCCGGCGTGGAACGGCCCGCCGCGGACGCCCCCACCAGAGGGCATCCGGATCACGAGTGGGATCGCCTGACCACTCCGCCAGTGCGTCTTCGCGGCGACGGTCACGATCTGATCGAACGGCGTCGTCACGAAGTCCGCGAACTGGAGCTCGACCACGGGACGCTCGCCCATCCACGCCGCCCCGATCGCCGCTCCGACGAAGCCCTCCTCGGAGATCGGCGTGTCGAGCACCCGATGCTCTCCGAACTCCTCGAGCAGCCCCTTGGTCGCCCCGAACGCGCCGCCGAACGAACCGATGTCCTCGCCGAGCAGGAAGACGCGCTCGTCCTCGCGCAGGGCGTCGCGCAGAGCGGCGGTGATCGCTTCGAGGTACGTGATCTCGCCCGCCGGGGTCCGCCCTTCGTCCGTGTTTGCCAGGTGCCCCCGATCCATGCCGGAGGTCTACCCGTAGCTCGTCACTGCCCGCGCTCGTTCGTGATCGATTCTCGATTCGTTCGCTGTAGAGTCGCGCCGACGACGCAGTCACGAAAGGAGAACGCCGTGTCGGGTATCGACGCGAAGTCGGACGCGATCTACGAGCTCGTCGAGAAGGCGTCAGCGGTCGAGCAACTTGCGACTGGATTCACCTTCACCGAGGGGCCGATCTGGCATCCCGGGGAGCAGGTCTTGTACTTCTCGGACATGCCCGCGGACATCCGGCGCAAGGTCACCCTCGACGGCAAGGTGACCGAGGTCAGGAACCCGTCGTTCAAGTGCAACGGCATGACGCTGGACGCCGATCACAACCTGCTCGTGTGCGAGCACGTCACGAGCTCGCTCGTCCGCGAGCGACCGGATGGCGTGCGCGAGACGCTCGCGTTCCACTGGCAGGGCAAGTACCTGAACAGCCCCAACGACGTGACCGTGCGCTCGGACGGGACGATCTACTTCTCCGACCCGTGGTACGGCCGGTTCCCGGGATTCGGGATCGAGCGCGAGCGGGAGCTCGGCTGGCAGGGCGTCTTCCGCATCCCGCCGGGTGGCGGTCAGGAGGAGCTCGAGCTCGCGGTCGCCGAGGACGAGTTCGAGATGCCGAACGGCGTCTGCTTCTCGCCCGACGAATCGCTGCTGTACGTGAACGACACGCCACGCGCGTACATCAAGGTCTTCGACGTCGCCGCGGACGGGACGCTCGCGAACGGCCGCATGTTCTTCGCAGGCGTCGGCAGCGGTGTGATCGAGGAGGGCATCCCCGACGGGATGAAGTGTGACGAGCGCGGGAACATCTGGGTCACCGGGCCTGGCGGCGTGTGGGTGATCTCGCCCGAGGGTGAGCACCTCGGCACGATCCTCGTGCCCGAGAACACCGGTAACCACACCTGGGGCGGGCCGGACTGGCACACGCTGTTCATCCCGTCCAGCACGTCCGTCTACACGATCCGCACGATGGTCGGCCCGCGCCGCGAGCCGTATATGCGGTAGGAGGAGAGATGCCCGATTACAGCCTCGATGCGGGCCGCTGCGCCCTCATCGTCCAGGATCTGCAGAACGACGTGATCAGCGACGGCGGCGCGTTCGCCGAGTCCGGATCACCGGGGCACGCGAAGGAGCAGAACGTCGTCGAGAACGTCAAGGAGCTCGCGGCGTTCTGCCGCGACAAGGGGATCCCCGTGATCCACGTCTGGTACATCGTCGAGGACGGGGCGCCGGGACTGAAGCTCAATGCGCCACTCTTCAACGGCGTCAAGGACACGGGCGCGCTCGTCCGAGGCTCCTGGGGGGCGGCGCCCGCCGAAGGCCTGGAGGCGCACGAAGGGGACCACGTCGTCGAGAAGATGCGTATGTCGGCTTGGCAGGGCACCCGGCTCGAGAATCTGCTCGCGGGTCTCGGCCGCGACACGATCGTCATCACCGGCGCCTGGACAAACATGTCGATCGAGCACACGTCCCGTACCGGCGCAGACAAGGGCTACGAGATCGTCGTACCCGAGGACGGCTGCTCGACGATGAACGCGGAGTGGCACAACGCCTCGATCAACTTCGCGCTCCAGAATGTCGCCACGGTGACGACCTGCGCCGACGTCAAGGCCGCGCTCGGCGGGTAGACCGGCGAACTTGCAACAGACTGTTGCAAACTCGCTGCGCGGATGAAGACGCGCGCCGCACTCTTCCATGCCGTCGGTGAGCCGCTGGAGGTCGTCGAGCTCGACCTCGACGAGCCCGGGCCTACCGACGTCGTGGTGCGGATGGCCGCGGTGGGCATCTGCGGCACCGACCTTCACCAGGTGAAG
The DNA here is from genome assembly GCA_051003695.1 of Gaiella sp. Taxonomy (GTDB): domain Bacteria; phylum Actinomycetota; class Thermoleophilia; order Gaiellales; family Gaiellaceae; genus Gaiella. The sequence continues at coordinate 4,196 of JBPCLB010000143.1, forward strand.
GGCGAGTTCCGGCGGCCGACGCCGATGGTGCTCGGTCACGAGGGCGCAGGCGTGGTCGAGGAGGTCGGGCGGGACGTGACCGCCGTGCGGCCAGGCGACGAGGTCGTGCTCTCGTGGGCGCCCTCGTGCGGTAGCTGCGTCGGCTGCCGGCGGGGACGGCCCGCGACCTGCAAGCTGCTGAATGCGGCGATCCCGAACGGGACCTTGCCCGACGGGACGACGGGGATGTCGTATCGCGGTGAGACCGTGTACCGGGGCACCGCGACCGGCTGCCTCGCCGAGCGCGTGGTCGTTTCCGAGCAGGTGGCGCTTCCACTGGGAGCGGCGATTCCGCTCGACCAGGCTGCGCTGCTCGGTTGCGCGGCGCTGACCGGGGTCGGGGCGGTGCTCTACGCGGCGCGCCTCGAGGCCGGCGCGTCGGTGCTCGTGCTCGGCGCGGGCGGCGTGGGGCAGTTCGTGGTCCAGGGCGCGCGCCTCGCGAGAGCGTCCGAGATCGTGGTTGTCGACCCGGTCGAGGCCCGCCGCGCGCAGGCGTTGCGACTCGGCGCGACGCACGCGCTCGAGCCCGAGCTGCTCCGCCCCCGGCTGCAGGAGCTCCTGCCCGACGGCGTCGACGTCGCGTTCGACGCGGTCGGCGACCCGAAGACGACGGAGACCGCGCTGCGCGCGACGCGCGACGGTGGCCTCGCGGTGATCGTCGGGCTCCCCGCAGCGGGTCTCCGGCTGGACATCGACCCGTTCGAGCTGATCCGCAAGGAGAAGCGGCTCACCGGGACGCTCTACGGATCGGAGGATCCCGCGGTGTCGCTGCCGGCGATGCTCGAGCTCGTCCGCGACGGCCGCCTCGAGCTGGCGTCTCTCGTCGGCCCGTCGTTCTCGCTGGACGACGTGAACGATGCCGTCGCCGCGAGTCTCGCCGGTGAGGCGGGGCGAGTGCTCGTCCGGCCATAACCGAGACCGACCTACGTCGCTTGGTTCCAGCGCTGCCGATAGTCCTCGCGCACCGGCTGGAACACGTCGAGCACCAGAGCCCCTTCCGGCCCGCAGTACGCGGAATGCTCGACGCCACCCGGGAGGACATAGCCCTCCATCGGCCCGAGCTCGTGCGCCTCGCCGGCGACGACGAGCGCCTGCATGCCGCGCAAGACGATCCCGAGTTGCTCGTGCGGGTGACTGTGGGCGGCAACCGTCGCGCCTGGCGCGAACTCGATCACGTTCAGCATCGCACCGGTGCCGAACAACGGTCGACCGCTGACTCCCTCCGCGAGTACGAACGGAGAGACGTCGTCGAATCTGACGAACTGCGGCTCCATGCCCGGACTCTAGGCGACCCTTGTATCGTCGGCCGCATGACTCCAATCGCCGAGCAACGTGACTATCACGTTCACACGGGGCGGCTCGGAGAGCTGGTC
>JBPCLB010000144.1:0-19383 GCA_051003695.1 Gaiella sp.
CGCGGATCGAGCACGAACTTGAGACCCTCGGCCCGCCGTGTGCGGGCGAACGACTGCTCCCAATCGTCGAGCCCCGCGATACCGCTCACGAGCGTCTCGAGCTCGACAAGACCGTGCTCGAGCAGCCGCATGGCCTCGATCCAGGAGGCGGGAGTGGAGGCCATCCCGCTCGTCACCGTGAGCTCGCGGAAGGAGATCAGGTCGATCGGGACGGTGACATCCGCGCCCCGAAGGCCGATCTGGACGATCCTGCCTGCCGGCGCGGTTCGCTCCAACGCATACCGGATTCCGGGCTCGCTGCCCGAGCACTCGATCGTCACGTTCGGACGAGAGGCCCCGAGCCAGCTCGGCTCTTGCCGGTCGCCGACGACGGAGGTTGCGAAGCCGAGCGACTCCGCAAGCGCGAGCCGAACGGCGTCTCCGGGTATCCCCCTCACCACGACCCTACCGCCTGCCAGGCGGGCGACCTGTGCCGCGAGGAGACCGATCGCGCCCGGGCCGATCACGAGCACCGCGTCCGCAGGCTCGACGACGGGAGGGGAGAGGAGCGAGTTGCAGACGCATGCCAGCGGCTCAGCGAGCGTGGCGGCCGCGTCGTCGATCTCGTCGGAGACGACGTGAAGGTTCCGAGCGGGGACACAGAGCCTCGGTGCGAAGCCTCCGTCGACGTGCGTCCCGATCGAGCGCCGTTCGGCGCAGAGGTTCCGGCGACCCGCGAGACAGTAGGGGCACGCCTCGCAGGTCGAGAAGTACGTCTCGGTCACCACGCGTCGTCCGATCCAGGCTCCGTCGACTCCGTTCCCGACCGCGATTACCCGCCCGCACGTCTCGTGACCGAGTGTGACCGGCGCTCGGCACTCGTACTCACCCCGTTCGATGTGCAGATCCGTGCCGCAGATCCCGGTGCCGAGAACCTCGAGCACGACCATGCCTGGAACCGCTTGGGGCTCGTCGCGCTCGGCGAGTCCCACGTGTCCAGATCCCGGCTCGATCTTCGTGAGCCCGATCATCGCGGCCTCGGTACCGTCCGCGTGGACTGCGGGATGCGACCTGTCACAAGGGCGCCACGGGAGCAAGGTGCCACACAGCGGCGCGGGCCGCAGGCGTGCTTCGGCGGTGCGGGAGCTCAGGGCGCAGTCGGGGCAAGTCGCAGCGCCTCGAGACCTGCGTCGAGCACTTCGGCGATCGCGGCCTGGTCGTAGACGCAGCCACCCCACAGACCGCCACTCGCCGACTGGAGCCGCGCCCAGAGCATCGTGTCTGCCGGGAGCCCCGGGTCGGGAGCGATCGCCGGGTGGATCGGGCGCTCGGCGAGCACGCGTGCTGCCTCGTCGGTCGACCAGCGCTCGTCTCCGTGGCCGATCAGGTCGACCGAGCCGATCAGCTCGCGCCGGTCGATCACGATCCGGATCGTGTCACCCTCGACGATTCGACCGATCGGTCCACCCTCGAGCGCTTCGGGACTGACGTGGCCGATGCAGGCGCCGGTGGATACGCCCGAGAACCGCGCATCGGTGACGAGCGCGACGTCCTTGCCGAACGGGAGGAACTTGAGCGCCATCGTCACCTGAGCGGTCTCCTCCATCCCCGACCCGAGCGGCCCGCGTCCGGCGATGATCATCACGTCGCCGGCCTCGATCGGCTCACCAGCGGCGCCTTTGATCGCCGCCATCGCGCCCCGCTCGCTCGTGAAGACGCGCGCCCTGCCGGTGTGACGGTAGACACCGTCGTGGTCCACCACCGCGGGATCGATCGCGGTGGCCTTGATCACCGAGCCAGCCGGAGCGATGTTGCCCTGTGGGAAGCAGACGGTCGCGGTCATGGCTTTCTCCCGCGCGCGCTGCGGCGGGCAGACCACGCTGTCGGCGTCGACGCCGTCGAGCGCGAGCAACCGCGCGCGCAGGACGGAACGGCGCTCGCTGTCGACCCATTCGTCGAGGATGTCGTCCCAGGTGCGGCCGCTGATGGTCGGCGCGGAGACATCGACGAGGCCCAGGCGCCGGAGGTGCAGCATCACCTCCGGCACGCCGCCGGCGAGGAACACCCGGACCGTGACGTGGTTCTCGGGACCGTTCGGGAGCGCGTCGACGAGCCGCGGTACCGCGCGGTTGACTCGCTGCCAGTCTTCGACCGTCGGACGAGGAAGGCCTGCGGCATGGGCGACCGCGGGAATGTGCAACAGCAGGTTGGTCGAGCCGCCGAACGCAGCGTGCACGAGCATGGCGTTCTCGATCGCAGCCGGGGTGAGCACGTCGCCGAGCGTCCGGCCGTCCTTCCACTGTGCGTGCACCGCGACGGCGGTGCGTCGCGCCACGTCCAACCAGATCGGCTGGCCCGAGGGCGCGAGAGCGGCGTGAGGGACGGTCAGCCCGAGCGCCTCGGCGACCACCTGGGCGCTCGCGGCGGTGCCGAGAAACTGGCAGCCCCCGCCGGGTGTGGCACACGCGCTGCAGCCGAGATCCGCGGCGGCCTCGAGGGAGACGAGCCCGTGCGCATGGCGCGCACCGAGTGTCTGGATGGCGCCGGCGTCCTCGCCACGACGGGGCGGCAACGTGACGCCGCCCGGGACGATCGCCCCGGCGAGCTGGGGAAACGCCGCCAGCGCGATCATCATCGCGGGCAGGCCTTTATCGCACGTGCCGACGCCGATCACGCCCCGCCGTCGCGGCAGGCTCCGCACGAGCCGTCGCAGCACGAGGGCGGCGTCGTTGCGGTAGGCGAGCGAGTCGAACATTCCGGTCGTGCCCTGCGTGCGTCCGTCACACGGATCCGACACGTGCGCCGCGAACGGGAGCCCCCCGAGCCGGTCGAGCTCCTCGGCCGCCTCCCGCACCAGCAACCCGACCTCCCAGTGACCCGTGTGGTAGCCGAGGGCGATCGGCGTGCCGTCGTCGGCGCGGACGCCACCGAGAGTCGAGAGGATCAGGAACGGGTCACGACCGGTCTTCGTCGCCTCCCACCCCATCCCCGCGTTCTGGGAGAGGCCGAACAGATCACCCGATGGCCCCGCCAGCAGCTCGTGTGTCAGCGGAAGCGAGCCACCCGGGCCGTCCGAGACGGTCTCGACGTCGAGAATGCCCGGGTCGTCGCTCAGTTGTAACGACCCAGCTCGCGTGCGGTTTCGCACATCAGCTCGATCGAGCCCGGCTCGGCATTGAAGATCTGCCCGGTCGAGCGAAGCACATAGCCTCCGCCTTCCATCGCCGCGTCGAGGCAGCGTGCGACCTCGGCTCTGATTGCGTCCGGCCCGCCCTCGTGCAAGAGGTGCTCGTTGAACCCGCCGAACAGGCAGACGCGATCGCCGATCCGCCGCTTGGCGTCGGCGAGATCGACGTCGCCCGACGAGCGATCGGACGTAAGGGTTTCGACTGCGTCCGGGCCTGTGTCGGCGATGTCCTCGAGCAGGAGCGTCGCGCGACCGCAGTTGTGGAAGCTGACGAGGTAGCCCGCGTCGTGCGCCGCCTGCACGCACTCGGCCTCGTACGGCTTCATGAACTCGACGAAGTGGTCGCGCGCGACGCCGACGCCGACCCACGTCTCGTTCATCGAGATCGAGTGGATCCCGGTTTCCCCGAGCTGACGGTAGAAACCGACGAGCCAGTCGGTGCAGACGCGCATCAGGTCGTGGACGAACTCGGGCCGGTCGTAGATGTCCATCGAGAGGTCGACGAGACCCCGGATCTCGGCGGCCATGTCCCAGGGGCCGATCACGTGGTGGAGCCACCACGCCTCGTCGCCGACCTTGTCGACCATGCCCTTCATCACCGTCATGTCGTACACGTCACCCGGCGGGAAGTGGCGGAGCGCCGGAAGCTTCGTCTCGGGCTCGTCGCCGGCGAGCAGGAAGTCGTGGCACGACGTGCCGAACCCGTCCTCGGTGCGATACGAGTACGCAAGGTCGCCGTCGGGGGTGCGAATCGTGTGCTGGTGGTGCCGCCACCCCTCCCCGCGCTCTGTCTCCTCGAAGGTCTCGACCCAGCTCTCGGTCTCGTACGGGCGCGGGAAGAGCATCCGCGGCCAGATCTCGTGCTCGCCGATGTGTTGGCTGTAGGTGGTGATCATCGGGTCGAGACCCAGGTCTTGTTGCATCTTCACGATCGAGCCCATCGGATCGTCGATCCAGCGCTCGAAGAGGTCGAGGAACGACTCGTCGGGCTTACGCAGCTGCTTGATCAGCGGGAGCCCGAGCCAGCAATGGACGGGAACGCGGTCGGGGGTGCCTCGCTCGAAGGCGACCCGGGTGCGCTCGGCGGTCTTCACGGTCGGTCTCCTTTGGCTCGGGCTCGGGTACGAGGGAGCGTCCCACATCGACGCACCGGATCATAGTGCCACAGTACGGGACAGTTGACTAGTTCATTCCGGGAAGAATAGTTATTGATGCTTGACTCGAGCGTGTTTTGGTCTCACAATACGGCACCATGCTGAGAGTCGAGGACGGGGCACAGTCGATCGAGCGCGCGGCGCGGATTCTCGTGCGTCTCGTCGAGAGCGACGAGGCAGTGTCGCTTGCCGGCGTCGTCCAGGACACACGCCTGCCGAAGTCGACCGCTGCGCGCGTCCTGCGCGCGCTCGAGCGGAACGGGCTCGCCCAACGCCGGCCGGGTGGCGGCTTCCGACCCGGGCCGGTGCTGGTCGAGTACGCGCGCCGCGATGCGAGCGTGGGAGACCTCGGCACGCTCGCCTGGCCGTTCCTCGAGCGTCTCGGCCGTGAGACCGGCGAGACGGCTAACGTCGCCGTCCCGAGCGCCGCCGGCGTCGCACGCCTCGCCCAGATCGACACCGCGCACCCTCTCGGTGCGGGCAACTGGGACTGGGTCGGGCGACCCATCCCGCCACACACCTCGTCGATGGGCAAGCTGTTCATGGCCTACGGCGCACTACCGCTCCCCACTGGCCGCCTCGCGAAGCTGGGGCCGAACGCGATCACGGCGGCCGAGGAACTCGCCGTCGAGATCGGTCGCGTGCGGGCCCAGGGCTTCGCGACGACCTGGGAAGAGCTCGAGGTTGGCCTGTGCTCGACCGCTGCCCCGGTCTACGGGACGAGCGGCAACGTGATCGCCGCGATCTCGGTCTCCGCCCCCACCGTGCGGACGACCCCGGAACGGCTGGCGGAGCTCTCGGAGCGCGTCGTCGCGGAGGCCGCAGCCCTAACCGACGTCATCCACATGCGAGACCACGGAGGAGACACCGCATGACCACCGAGGAGATCCTCACCGGCCTCTACGACTTCACGCTGGTCGGGAACAAGCCCGAGGTCGTCGGCCTCACCGAGCTTGGGATCGAGCTCGGGATCGGGCCGGAGACGATGCTGTTCGAGGCGCTGATCCCGGCGCTCGAGGAAGTCGGCGCGCGGTTCGAGCGAGGTGACTTCTTCGTCCCGGAGATGCTGATCGCGGGTCGCGCGATGACAGGCGCGCTCGAACTCTTGCGCCCCTTGCTGGCCGCCACGGACGCAGAGCCGATCGGCACCTTCTTGATGGGCACGGTCAAGGGCGACGTCCACGACATCGGCAAGAACCTCGTCGACATCATGCTCGAGGGCGCCGGCTTCAAGGTCGTCGACATCGGCGTGCAGGTCGCGCCGGACACGTTCATCGCTGCGATCCGTGAGCACAAGCCGGACGTGGTCGGATTCTCCGCGTTCCTGACGACGACGATGCCGATGTTCAAGGTCAACATCGAGGCGATCGAGAAGGCAGGTCTGCGCGACGACGTGATCATCATGGTCGGCGGTGCACCCGTCACCCAGGAGTACGCCGACGTCGTCGGAGCGGACGGGTACGCCGCCGACGCCTCGGGCGCGACCAGGAAGGCCAAGAAGCTGCTGCTCGAGAAACGGGCGCTCGCGACCGCCTGAGGCTCGCGACCACAGCTCCGTCGGCGTCTCTGCGCCGACCTCACATGACCAGAGACAAGGAGACACGCATGCACACCGAGCTCCGCTCACGGTCCAGCACCGTCCTGATCGGACCGGATCAGCCGTTCTGCATCATCGGCGAGCGGATCAACCCGACGGGTCGGAAGGCGTACGCCGAGGCGTTGCGGGCAGGCGACCTCGACGAGGTCGTCCGGGACGTCGAGGAGCAGGTGACGGCCGGCGCGCATGTCCTCGACGTGAACATGGGTGTGCCGCTCACGGACGAGGCCGAACTGCTGGCGCGCGCGATCCAGCTCGTGCAGGAGCACACCGAGCTCCCGATCTGCATCGACTCGTCGATCGTCGAGGCGCTCGAGGCAGGCCTCGTGGCGTACGAGGGAAAGGCGCTCGTCAACTCGGTCACCTGCGAGGCGGATCGCCTCGAGCGGGTGTTGCCGCTCGTGAAGGAGCATGGCGCAGCGGTGATCTGCCTCGCGAACGACGAGACCGGGATCCCACAAACGGCGGACGAGCGGCTGGACGTGTGCGCACGCCTCGTCGAGGCCGTCCACGAGCGTTGGGAGATCCCACTCGAGGACATGGTGATCGACCCGCTGGCGATGACGGTCGGCGCCGATCCGCAGGCGGTGGTAGTGACCCTCGAGACGATCGAGCGGATCCGCGACACCTACGGACTGAACATGACGCTCGGCGCGTCAAACGTCTCCTTCGGTCTCCCACGCCGGCATGCGCTCAACGCCGCGTTTCTCGTCGCTGCGTCGTACGCGGGGCTCACGAGCGCGATCATGGACGCGCGCACCGCCCAGACCGTCGACGCCTGCCGGGCGGCGGACATCCTGCTCGGGCGCGACGAGTGGGGAATGAGCTGGATCGCGGCGCACCGCCAGGCGCAGGCGGCCGCGACGGCGTGACCGTGACGATCGACGCGATCGAAGGCGACGACGTGGCGGCCGGCCCGCCGTCGCGCGTCGAGCTCCGCTTCGAGCCGTCCGGGACCGCGGTTCGCGTGCCGCCGGGCGTCTCGGTCTTCGACGCCGCGTCGTGGAACGGGATCGCGATCGACTCGACGTGCGGCGGGCACGGCACCTGCAAGAAGTGCCGCGTGCGGATCGTCGTCGGAGCTGTCCCGATCACCGAGCTCGATGCGCGCGCGTATGGCCGCGCCGAGCTGCGCGACGGATGGCGGCTCGCCTGTCGCGCCCAGGCCCAGGCAGACCTCGTCATCGAGGTGCCGCCGCTCGTCACGCGCCCGAAGGCGGCGACCGTCGGTGTCGGTCGCCAGGTGATCCTGCGACCGTCGCTGCAGAAACGCTACGTCGAGCTGGACGAGCCGACCCTGCGCGACCAGCGCACCGACCTGCAACGCCTGCTCGACGCGATGGACGACCTCGAGCTGACTGTCGAACCCGGCGTCCTGCGACAGCTTCCGCGTGTCTTGCGTGAGGCGGATTACCGGGTCACCGCGGTGGTGGTCGACGAGCTGCTGATCGATGTCGAGGCGGGCGACACGACCGACGCCCTCCACGCGATCGCGTTCGATCTCGGCACGACGACCGTCGTCGCGACGCTGCTCGACGTCAGGTCGGGCACGCCGCTTGCAGTCCGCTCGATGTTGAACAAGCAGCAACCCTTTGGCGCGGACGTGATCTCACGGATCTCTGCGACGATGCTCGACCCCGCCGCGCTCGAGCGGCTTCGGGGCCTTGCCGCTGCGACGCTGCAGGAGCTCGCCGACGAAGTCTGCGCCGAGGCAGGGGTCGACCCCGGGAGGGTCCACGAGATTGCGCTCGCCGGCAACGCGACGATGACGCAGATCGCGCTCGGGATCGACCCCGAGCCGATCGGTGTGGCGCCGTTCATCATGGTCGCCCGCTCGTATCCGGAGCTGGCGGCGACCGAGCTCGGCCTCGCTCTGCACCCGCGGGCACGGGCAACCGTGTTCCCCGCGCTCGGCGCCTACGTCGGCGGAGACATCGTCGCCGGTCTGCTTGCGACCGGGATGACGCGTGACAAGCGGCTTCGCCTGTTCATCGACGTCGGCACGAACTGCGAGATTGCGCTCGGATCGTCCGAGCGACTCGTGTGCACGGCCGCTCCCGCAGGGCCGGCGTTCGAAGCAGCGCAGATCCGTTGCGGGATGCGAGCCGCCGACGGGGCCGTCGAGGTCGTCCGGATCGCGGACGATGCGATCCAGCTCGACGTGATCGGCGACACCGACCCGATCGGGATCTGCGGTTCCGGCCTCGTCGACGCCGTCTCGGAGCTCGTTCGCGTCGGGCTCCTCGATGCGACAGGTCGATTCGCCGCGCCCGAGGTCGCCGCCGCCCTCGCGCCCGCGCTTGCAACCAGGTTCGTCCAGCGTCCCGATGCCGAGCGCGTGTTCGTCCTCCACTGGGTCGAGGAGGGATCGCTCGACGGCGCCGTGTATCTGTCGCAGCGCGACGTGCGCGAGCTGCAGTTCGCGAAGGCGTCGATCGCGACCGGGTGGAAGCTCCTCGTCGAGGAGCTCGGGATCGACGAGACCGAGATCCAGCAGGTATTGCTCGCCGGATCGTTCGGCTCGTACCTCTCCCCCGCCAGTGCGGTGCGGATCGGACTCGTCCCGCGTCTTCCGCTCGTTCGGATCGTCTCGGCGGGCAACGTCGCCGGCGAGGGGGCGAAGATGGCGCTCCTCTCGCTCCAGGAACGGCGTGCTGCCGAGGCGATGCTCGACGAGGTCGCCTACGTCGAGCTGTCCGACCGACCCGACTTCAACGACCGGTTCATCGAGGAGCTCGGCTTCCCCACCTGACAGAGCCGGCGAGACGACCTTGTCCGATCGACCGCTGCTAGCGCCTCGTCGCGCCAGCTGGCGTCTCCGAGCGGATGAGGCCTCACGGATGTGACCGGGATGAAAGGATCACAGGCCATCGCATCGATCGCGACCACGAAGGGAGGGTGGCATGGAGCTCGGCATCATCAGCTCGATCTGGTTCGACACGAAGGTCGGACGCATCGAGGGCATCAGGCACGCGAAGGAGATCGGCTTCGACACGTACGACATCTTCGAAGACCCGCTCGACATCACCGACGAGGAGCGGGCGGAGATCAAGGCGGCGTGCGACGAGATCGGTCTGCCGGTGCGCTCGGTGGTGTGCGTCGGGTTCGGCGTCGTCGACTTCAACCCGTCGGTGCGTCGCTTCACCCACGACCGCATCAAGGCGTACGTCGACCAGGGCGCGTTCCTCGGAGCGAGCAACGTCCTGCTCGTCGTCGGCGAGTACTACTGGGACGGGGAGGTCTTCCCGCGGGAGGCGATCTGGGATCTCGCCAAGGACGCCGTCAAGGAGGCCGGCGAGTACGCGCATGCGAAGGGCCTCGAGATCGTGCTCGAGCTGGAGCCGTTCAACGAGGCGTTGCTCAAGGACGTCGACGAGCTCGTCCGCTTCGTGAAGGAGATCGATCATCCAGGTGTGCGCGCCAACGCGGACATCTCCCACCTCCATCTCTCCGACGCGTCGTTCGAGGACGTCGCCAAGCTGAAAGGGCTGATCGGGCACATCCATCTCTCCGACTGTGACGGGAAGGTGCACGGCGACATGCCCGCCGGGATGGGCGTGACGCCGATCAAGGAGTACCTCGCCGCGATTCGCGACACGGGGTACGACGGCACCGTCTCGATCGAGCTCGAGTACGCCCCGGATCCCGACGAGATCGTCGCCTGGGCCCAGAAGGCCTACGACGGGACTGCCGAAATCATGCGCGAGCTCGGCGTCCGCGGGTAGGAGGGGCTGGAGATGGTTGCGATCGAGATCGACAGCGGCCCCGACCTGCCGCCCAAGACCGACTACGGCATCGGCTGCATCGGCGCCGGATTCATCATGAAGGACATCCACCTCGTCGCCTACGGCGAAGCGGGCTTCGACGTCGTCGCGATCGCCTCGCGCACGCCGGCGAACGCGCGGGCGGCCGCTGACGAGCGCGGCGTCGGCACCGTCTACGACACCTGGCACGAGCTGCTCGACGACGAGCGCGTCGAGATCGTCGACATCGCCTTCCCGCCCGACCAACAACTCGGAATCGTTCGTGAGGCCGTGCAGCGTCCCCACATCAAGGGGATCCTCGCGCAGAAGCCGGTCGCGTTCACGCTCGACGAGACGATCGAGCTGGTGCGGCTCTGCGACGACGCGGGCGTCAAGCTCGGCGTCAACCACAACATGCGGTACGACCAGTCGATGCGCGTCCTCAAGTCGCTCCTCGACGGGGGGGTGCTCGGCGACGCGGTCGTGGCCGAGATCGTGATGAACGCCCGGCCCCACTGGCAGGAGTTCATCAAGCCCTATGGGCGGATCGCCCTGCTCAACATGTCCATCCACCACCTCGACGCGTTCAGGTACCTGTTCGGTGACCCGGAGCGAATCCTGGCCTCGGTCCGCGACGATCCGAGTCACGATTTCCCGCACGGGGACGGATTGGCCTTCTACATCCTCGAGTACGCGGGCGGGCTCCGGGCGATCGGCCTCGACAACTGCTACACGTGGGCAGACCACCGGATCGAGTGGCGCGTCGAGGGCACCGAGGGCCTCGCAAAAGGCACGATCGGCTGGCCCGACTACCCGGCTGGGAGCCCGAGCACGATCGACTGGACGACCCGCGCGCTCGACGGGGTGTGGGAACAGCCCCGTTGGGACGATCGCTGGTTCCCGCAGGCGTTCAAAGGCACGATGGGACAGTTGATGCGCGCCATCGCGGACGACACCGAGCCCGCGATCTCGGGGAGAACCACGCTCGGCACGATGGCCCTCGTCGAGGCGGCGTACCGTTCGGCCGCGGAAGGGCGGGCCGTGCCGCTAGCCGAGATCTTGCCCGCAGACGCCCGCGCGTGAGTGACGCTTTCCGCCTCGACGGCCGGGTCGCGGTCGTGACAGGCGCCGGCGGCGGGCTCGGCGAGGGAGTCTGCCTCTCGCCCACCCCCGCCGCCGCCGCCGTCGCGTGCGTCGACCTGGCCGAGGAAAAGGCTGGCGCGCGGGCGGAGCAACTCAGGGCGGCGGGTGCGGGCGCGATCGCCGTGGTCTGCGACATCGCCGACCGCGGCTCGGTCGAGGCGATGGCAACCGCTGTCGAAGCCGAGCTTGGCGGGATCGACGTGCTCGTCAACAACGCTGCGATCTACCCGGCGCGGCCCTGGACGGAGATCGACGAGGGTGAGTGGGATCGAGTGCTCGCGGTCAATGTCAAGGGCGCGTTCCTCTGCGCTCGCGCTTGTCACGCCTCGCTGGTGGCTCGCGGACACGGCCGCATCGTCAACGTCGCCTCGATCGCATTCTTCGGCGGCTGGGACCGTTTGCTCTCGTACGTCACGTCGAAGGGAGGAGTCGTGGCGTTCACGCGCGCGCTCGCGCGCGAGCTCGGGCCGGAGGGAGTCACGGTGAACTGCATCGCGCCCGGCGCGTTCCCGACCGACGCCGAGAAGATCCACCCCGACCCGGAGGGCTACACACGCTTCGTGCTCGAGCACCAGTCGCTGAAGCGTCGCGGCACGCCGGACGACATCGGAAGCCTCGTCACGTTCCTCGCCGGCGACGCCTCGGCCTTCATCACGGGCCAGCTGATCGGGATCGACGGCGGCTGGGTGATGCACTAGCGCGCGGATGAGCCTCGGACGGACATCAACCCATCGCGCGGGGCTCGTCGTCACAGCGAGCACCGGCTCGTACGGGCTCCAGACGCTCGTCGCGGGCGGGCGCCCGCATAATCGGAGGCGACCGTGACGGATCTCGACGGCGAGGTGGCGGTGGTCGTTGGCGCAAGCCAGGGAATCGGCGAGGCGATCGCGAGGACACTCGCGGCGGAGGGCGCGCGGGTAGCGGTCACCTCGCGCGACAGGTCGGTCGCAGATCACGTCGCCGCGTCGTTGGGCGCCGATCACGTCGGCATCGCACTGGACGTCCGGTCGACCGAGTCCGTCGACCGAGCGGCCGAGAGGCTGGCCGAGTTGCTCGGCCCGCCGACGGTTCTCGTCAACAACGCCGGCATCAACCACATCGGCCCGGCAGAGTCGTTCACCGACGAGGACTGGAACGCGGTTCTCGATGTCAACCTGACGGGTGTCTACCGCTGCTGCCGTGCTTTCGGAAAGCGAATGCTCGCAGCCGGCAAGGGGTCGATCGTCAACATCTCGTCGCTGAGCGCGACGATGGGCTTGCCGGGGCGGGCTCCGTACGCCGCCAGCAAGGCGGGCATCGTCGGTCTCACACGCACGCTTGGCGCCGAATGGGCAGGGCGTGGAGTCCGGGTCAACGCCGTCCTGCCGGGCCCCGTGCGCACGCCGATGGTCGCAGACGGGATCGCACGAGGTGTGCTCGACGAGGGAGAGATCACCGAGCGCACGCCGGCGGGGCGACTGGGGCTGCCGGGCGATGTTGCGGGCGCGGTGTTGCTGCTCTGCCTGCCTGCCGCGGCGTTCGTCACCGCGCAGACCCTCGTCGTCGACGGCGGCTACACGATGTACGGCGCGGCACATGGCGCCTCCGAGATCCTTGCCCGGGTGTCGGGCGTATCCGGAAGGGACGAGTGATGCCCGAGCTCTTCGGTCGGACCTACAGCCGCGCGGAGCTGCTCCGGCGGGTCGGACGGCTCGATCAGGTCGCGGGCGTCCGGCTCGTGACGCTGTCTGACGGAGGCGCTCGGGGCGTGCGGATGCTCGAGTTCCGCACCGGGACCGGCTTCGCCTTCGACGTCCTCGTCGACCGGGCCTTCGACGTCGGCCGCTGCGAGCTGCGCGGCATGCCCCTCGCATGGACTTCGGCGGTGGGCGTCGAGGGGCCGTGGTACTACGAGCCCGAAGGGCTCGGCTTCTTCCGGGGCTTCGGCGGCGGGCTCCTGACGACCTGCGGGATCGAGCATGCGCTGTTCATGGCGGAGGACAGCGCGGCGCAGTACCACTATCCACCAAAGCCGACGGAGACGTTCGGCCTCCACGGCCGGGTGTCGAACCGTCCGGCCCGTCTCGCCGGGTACGGAGAGCGCTGGGACGGGGACGCCTGCACCCTCTGGGCGGAGGGCGAGACGTTGCAGGCGACGCTCTTCGGCGAGCAACTGCTGCTGCGTCGGCGGATCGAGGCTGTCGTCGGCGAATCGCGCTTGCGCGTTCGCGATCTGGTCGAGAACGTGGGCCACGATCTGACCCCGCACATGCTGCTCTACCACGTGAACGCGGGGTTTCCAATCGTCGATGAGGGCTCGGAGTTGCTCGTTGCGGCGTCGGCCGTCGCCGCTCGCGGCGACCATCCCGTCGAGGGGTACCGGACGCTCACGCCACCATCGGCGGGGTACGTCGAGCAGGTGTTCGAGCACGAGTTGGTGGCGGACGCGGACGGCGCCGTCGCCGCGGCGATCGTCAACCGTTCACTCGGTGTCGGTGTCTACGAGGTGTTCCGTCAGGAGCAGCTGCCCCACCACTTCGTCTGGCGGATGCTCGGCGAGGGCACGTACGTCGTCGGCATCGAGCCGAGCACGAATCGCACGGCGGGGCGGCGCGATGCGCGAGAACGTGGCGAGCTGATCGAGCTCGGCCCCGGCGAGAGCCGTAGCTACGACCTCGAGCTCGGCGCACTGGACGGAACGGATGCGATCGACCGGTTCGCTGCGCGAGTCGCAGCCGCACTCACATAGCCGAGGAGCGACCACTCTCTGGCGCTAGCTAAGCAGCGGACTCCCTCCTGCGGCCTTCGTGATCGAAAAGCCACCGTCGACCGGGATCACGGCTCCGGTGACGAACGAGGCGCTCTCGGAGGCCAGGAAGGCGCACACGTCAGCGACGTCCTGGGGCGCGGGGGCCCGGCCCGCCGGCGTCGCCTCGACGAAGCGCTCGTCGTCGACGAAGCCCGGAGCGACGACGTTCGCGGTGATGCCGTTCGCCGCGAGCTCCGTCGCGGCCACCTGGGCGAGCGTATGGAGAAAAGCCCCGGCCGTCGCGGCCAGGCAGGCGCCCTGCACCGGCCGCAGCGCCGCAGCGGTCGAGACGAAGATGAGGCGGCCGGGCACACCTTGCTCGACGAGCGTTCCGGCGGCATCGCGGGCCGCGCGGAATGCCGAGCGGATTCCGGCGATGCTCGCTTCCCAGTCCGCCTGGGTGACGTCGAGGAACGGCGCCATGCGGTGCTCGCCGGTGCCCGCGACGAGCGTGCGCTCGTCGCCGACGCGGGCGACGGCGTCGGCCAGAGGCTGGGAAAGCCCGACAGTGCGGGCCATCAGTACTTTCCCACCACGAACCCGCCGTCTACGCGCAGATACTCGCCGGTCACGTAGTCGGCCTCCGGCGAGCAGAGGTAGGCGACCGCGTAGCCTTGCTCGATCGCCTCCGAAGCGCGCGGGATCGGGATCAGCCGCAGCGTCGCCTCCTCGTCCTCGCGTGTCTGAAGCCCTGGTGAGCTGTCGTTCAACTGCGACTTCACCCACCCCGGGCCGATGTGGTTGACCGTGATCCCGGTGGGCGCCAACTCGATCGCCATCGTCTCGGCCAGCGCACGGAGCGCCTGCTTCGTCGACCCGTAGATGGCCATCGACGGGAAGCCCATCTGCACGTGCACGGACGACGTGAAGACGATCCGCCCGCCCGTGCCGGCGCGGATCATCGCCCTCGCCGCCGCCTGGCCGACGTTGAAGGCGCCCGTCAGGTTGACGGCGACGATCCGGTCGAAGCTCTCGTCCGTGATCTGGGTGAACGCCTGCCAGTCGGCGACTCCCGCGTTCGAGACGACGATGTCGAGTGCGCCTAGCTCAGCTTCGACCTGGTCGATCAGGGAGTCGACCGAGGCGCGGTCCGACACGTCCGCAGTGATGAACGTCGAACGTCGACCCATGTCGCGTAGCTGCGCCGAGAGCTCCTCACCGGCGGCGGTGAAGCCGATGTCGCTGCACGCGACATCGGCTCCTTCTGCGGCGAGCGCGAGCGCGATCCCACGCCCGATGCCGCGCTCGTGCGAGGCGCCGGTGACGAGCGCGACCTTGCCGGCGAGCCGCATCAGGCCACCGGCGTCTTCCTTGCGGCCCATGCCTGCTCGAAGCCCGCACGGCCTCGGCGGCAGACATCGATCGGATCCTGCTTCCAGAGCGAGTCGTCGAAGCTCTGGTCGCTGAACGAGCCGTCGTCCGAGAAGATCTCCAGATCGACCCGGTCGATCGCTCCCCCCGCCTCGAGCGCCCCGAAGATCGCCGGAAGGTCGATGATCCCGTCCCCCGGCAGCACACGGTCGAAGTCGTTCCGGGTCGGGTCGCGCCAGTCGCAGATGTGCACGCTCGGGACGATCCGGCTGGCATGCCGGAGCGTGTGCCCGAGGACGTCGTCGGTGTCCCACAGGTGGTAGACGTCGTACAGCAGCTTCACGTTCGGCTCGCCGATCTCGTCCATCAGGTCGATCGTCTCCGGAATCGTCCCGATCAGCGACCAGTGGCCGTAGACGTGACGGTGCAATGGCTCGAGGCCGAGCGTGAGCCCGTACTCGGACGCGACCTTCGCGCAGCGGCGGAGCCCCTCCACGAGAACGCCGCGCGCCTCGGTCGGATCGGCTCCCTCGCCCGGGTGCCCGGTCAGGCAGAGGATCACGTCCGGCTCGAACGGGGCGAGACGCCGGATCGCGTCACACAGCCCCTCCGTTCGCTCCTGCGGGTCAGTCGGGCCCGGGAAGGGCACCGGGAAGATCGACAGCGTCCCGGGGATACAGGTCGTCGCCTTCAGCCCCGAGTCCCGCAAACGGGCGACGGCGTCAGCGTCGTCGCCGTCTGCCAGCTTGAACTCCCAGATCCCGATTCCCTCTGCCCCCACCTCCGAGTAGGTGGCGAGGTCCTGCTCGAAGGTCTGGTGGAACGTCGTGATCTCTGAGACGGAATACCGTGGCTCGGCCATGCAGCTCCCTCCTACGGCTTGATGACGGTCTTGATGACTTCGTCGTCCCGGTTCAGCACCCGCTCGATGGCCGGCGCGATGCCGTCCAGCGAAGCCGAGTGCGTGATGATCTTGCTCGTGTCGACCGTCTTGCCGGCGAGGATCTTGATCGCTGTCGGCCACTGCAACGGATAGAGCAGCGAGAAGCGGATGGTCTTGTCGAGATAGAGGTTCGACAGGAGCGGCAAGGAGATAGCGTCGTCCGGGCCTGCAAGGCCCATCAACACGACGACGGACGCGGGACCCGAGATCTCGATCGCCTGCTGGTTCGCCTGCACCGAGGCGGTCGCCACGAGCACGCGGTCGGCGAGAGCGCCCCCGTTCACATCCTGGATCGCTTTCCCGAGGTCTGCCGCGTAGAACGGGGATGACTCGTCCTTCACGTTCCACACGTGGTCTGCGCCGAGGTCTTTGGCGAGCTGGAGCCGGTAGTCCCGGGTGCCGACGATTCCCACTCGGGCGCCCTCGCTCTTGAGGAGCTGCACCATCGAGAGCCCGACCGGGCCGGGGCCGTAGACGACGGCGAAGCTCTCGGGCTCGATCTCGGCCCGTTGCACCGCGTACACGGCGGACGAGAGCATCTCGACGAACGCGCCCTGCTCGTCGGTGAGCGAGTCGGGGATCGTGTAAGCGTGCGCGATCTTCGTCTTCGCGAACTGGGCAAAGCCGCCGTTCATCGTCACACCTAGCACCGTTAGGTTGGCACAGAACTGCAGCTTGCCGGCGCGGCACGCATTACACGCGTTGCAGCTCTGGACAGGGTTGACAGCGACACGGTCGCCCTCGGCGAGCCCATACTGCGCACCGAGCTTGCCGGCCTGCACGATCTCGCCGCAGACCTCGTGCCCGAGGACGAGCGGCCCCTTGCCGGTGGGCGTACCAAGCGGGCTCTTGCCGTAGTAGTACTCGAGATCCGACCCGCAGAACCCACAGGCGAGCACCTTCACGACGACCTCGTCGGGACCCGCCTCCGGCTCGGAGACGTCCTCGAGCCGCAAGTCCTCGCGGTCGTAGAACACTGCTGCCTTCATCGTGGCCTCACTTTCCTCGGACGTGCCGGTCGAGGAGGTCGTTGATGACGGGAATGCCGTCCCAGGTGTCCTGCCAGGCCTTCGAGCCCATCGGGATCGAGTCGACCGCCCACCAGACACCGTCGTATGCGTCGGCGAGCACCGGCATCAACGCCTCGAAGTCGATGATCCCGTCGCCGAAGTTCGACTTGGTGCCGAACATGTTGAGACAGGTGTTCATGTCCGTGTCGCAGAGATGGACGTGGCCGATCGAGCCTGGTGGAAGCATCTTGATGAAGTCGATCTGATCGGGCAGGGTCTCGGCCGGCTGCACGTGGTTGTGGCCGATCACGCCGCACGCCTGGAAGTGCCCGGTGTCGTACATCAGCTTGAAGTTGTCGTGCCCCACGTCGTTCAGCAGCTTGACCGTCTCGGAGGGCTTGTTGAAGGGTTGCAGCGACTCGAGCTCCCACAGCATCACGCACCCGACCTCGGCCCCTTTCTCGGCGTGGTGCTGGAAGGTGCGTACGACCCGATCCCACACCTCCTCGTAATCGGCGTCGTAGGGGAGGGGGCCGGCCGCCCCGGGATCGACACGCATTCCCGGGATTTCCAGGTCTGCGGCGAGCCGGAGGTAGCCGTCGAAATAGCTCAGATACTCGTCGTAGACCTCCTGCGAGCCCGTTGCCCACGGGAGGCGGAACAGGTCGCCGTACGGGCCGGGCGCGATTCCGGCGATCTCGAGGCCGAGGGAGTCGAAAGACGCACGCAGCTTGTCCCTGCTCGCCTTGTCCGGGAACCGCTCGACCGTCGCGTGGTCGAAGAAGCCGCCGATCTCGATGCCGTCGTACCCGAACGCGGAGAGCACCTGCGCTACCTGCTCGAGTGTGGCCATCGGCTCGAAGCCGAACGCCATGCACCAGCTGCCTCTGCACACCTTTGCCGTTGCCATTTCCTCCTCCTTCTCCTTGGTCAGTTCATGTACAGGCCGCCGTTGACGTCCACGTGCGCGCCGTGGACGAAAGCGGCGTTGTCAGACACGAGCCAGACGATGGTGCAAGCGACCTCCTCAGGCGTGCCGACCCGGCCGAGCGGCGTTGCCGCGAGCGCGAGCTCGCGCGATTCCCGCGACCAGCCTTCGAGCATCGACGTCTCGATCACACCCGGGTTGACACAATTTGCCGTGATCCCGTAAGGCCCTGCGAAGCGGGCAATCGACTTCGTCAGCGCGACCACGGCCGCCTTCGACGCAGCGTACGAGGCGCCGGCCGCAAGCCCGCCGGTCTGACCCGCGAGCGACGCGACCGTAACGATGCGGCCGCTCCGATTGGGCATCATCACCCGCAGCGCCGCCTGGGCGACGAGAAACGTCCCCTTCAGGTTCACGGCCTGGATGCGATCCCACTCGTCGACGGTGATCTCGTCGAGTGGGGTCGCGTGGAAGACCCCGGCGCAGGCGACGAGCACGTCGAGGCGGCCGAAGGCGCCGACGGCCTCGTCCGCCAAGCGCTGCGCGTCGTCGGCGCGAGTAACGTCTGCTTCCACGCCGACGCACGCCGAGCCGAGCTCGCGGATCAGGGCGTCGATCCTGGCGCGATCGACGTCGGCAACGACGAGGTTGGCGCCTTCACAGACCAGGGCGCGACAGCACGCCATCCCGATCCCCCCGGCGGCCCCGGTGACGATCGCCGTCTTCCCCGCCAGACCGGAGTCCATCACTGATCCCGGTCCTGCGGCCAGGGCCGCGCGAGCTGGATGATCTCGACGCCGTTACCGTCCGGATCCTCGACATAGAGGCCCTTGCCGCCGTCGTTCGGCCCGCCCACGACCGTGACGGGCGCGTTGTCACGCGAACGGACCGTCACGCCCCGCAGAGCGAGCGCTGCACAGGTCGCAGCGAGGTCGTCGGTCGTGAAGCAGAGGTGAGCGCTTCCCGCGTGGTTGAGCTCGCGCGCCCTGGTATCCCCGCGCGGCTCCTTGTACTCGAGCAACTCGAAGTTGAGTCCGTGCCCCTGCAGGTGCACGATGCGGACACGCGCCCCCTGCACGCCGGTCACGTCCTGGACGAACCCGCCACGCGCGACCTCACGGTCGGCGATCAGCCTCATGCCGAAGAGATCACGGTAGAAGGCGATCGATCGGTCGGCGTCTGCACAGGCAATCGAAAAATGGTGAAGCCCGGTGATCAAACCACCAGCTCCGGGTAGCTCCACGACCTGCCCTCCAGCTTCGCCCGCAAGCGATCCCGGAGCAGAAGCGTCTCGGAGAGATTGTCGCACTCGTTGCAATGCTCCCAGTCGAGCCACACGTACTCGAGCCCGAGATACCCGTCGTAGCCGACCTCGCTCAGCGCATCGATCATCCGCTCGAAATCGATCGTATTCTCGCGCAGCGGCGCCTGCATCCGCCCACGGCGTGCGCCGCGGATGTGGCAGTGTCGGGCGACCGCAGCGAGCTCCTCCACCTCGCGCTCGGGAATCCCCTGGTACACGAAATGGCTGTAGTCGAGCGTGAGCTCGAGGCCGGGGGCGAGGGCGGGGAACGCGGGAGGGGGGGGCGGGGGCGGGGAG
>JBPCLB010000145.1:0-10170 GCA_051003695.1 Gaiella sp.
CTCCACGCGCAGCTCGTGAACATCTGTGAGGAGATGGGTCTCGCGATGATGCGGACGTCGTACTCGCCGATCTTCAGCGAGGGCCTCGACTTCTGCTGCCTGATCCTCGATCGCGACGGTGAGCTCGTGGCGATGCAGAACCTGAACCCCGCGATGATGGGCCAGGCGCTCTACTCGGGGCGCTGGGTGATCGACGACCTCGGCGCAGACTCGTTCGAGCCGGGAGACGTCGTCGTGCACAACGACCCCTACCGCGGCGGATCGCACATGCCGGAGCATTTGCTGATCACGCCCTTCTTCCACGGCGGCGAGCTGCGGGGCTGGCTGTGCAACATCGCGCACGTCGCCGAGATCGGCGGCATGGCGCCCGGCTCGTTCTCCGCGAACGCGACCGAGGTCTACCAGGAGGGCCTCCGACTGCCGCCGGTCAAGCTCTTCCGCCGCGGTGAGCCCGTGCAGGACGTCTGGCGGATCCTGCTCGCCAACCACCGCACGCCCGACCACTCGTGGGGCGACTTCAACGCGATCGTCGGCTCTTTGCGGGTCGGGCTCCGCCGGCTGGAGGCGCTGTACGACGAGCACGGCGCCGAGCGCATCGAGTCTTCCGTGCCCGCGCTCTTCGACTACGCGGAGCAGTGGATCCGGCGCGACATCGCCGGGCTCCCGGACGGGATGTACTCCGGCGAGGACTGCCAGGAGGACGATGGGTTCGAACAGCGCAGCTACTGGCTGCGTGTGGATCTCACGATCGACGGGGACCACATGATCGTCGACTGGACCCGCACCGACCCGCAGGCGCGCGGCGCCATCAATGCGCCCTACCCCGTCACCGCGTCCGCAACGTACGCCGGGATCTTCCAGGTGATCGGCAGCGGCGCGCCGATCAACGCCGGGGCAATCCGGCCGATCGACATCGTCGCCCCGCCGGGCACCTTGGTGAACGTCCGCCACCCGGGCGCGTGCGTCGGCGGCCAGACCGAGCTGCAACCGCGGATCGTCGATCTGATCCAGGGACGCGTGCTCAGCCAGGTCGCGCCCGAGCGCTGTGCGGCCGCCTCGGGCGGGACGTCGGGCAACTTCCTCTTCGGCGGCGTCCACCCGCGGACGGGGCAGTACTACACGCACTACCACTTCGAGGGCAACGGCTGGGGCGGCCGGGCCCGGACTGACGGGAACGATTGCCAGATCTGCCCGCACGGGAACTGCCGCAACACGCCCGTCGAGGTCTTCGAGACACGGTACCCCTGGTTCACGGAGTGCTATCGCCTCAACGACGACGCCGGTGGGCCGGGACGCACGCGGGGTGGGCTGGGGATCACGAGGTTGCTCCACGTCGAGGCGGACGAGATCGTCGTGAGTGCGCTCTGCGACCGCTCCAAGGTCTCACCCTGGGGCGTGCACGGCGGCCACCACGGCGACCGGCTCGCCTACCTGGTACGAACGGCCGGCTCGGACGGGTTCCGGACGTTCTCGGAGGCGTTCGGGACGCCGAGCGACACGAAGTTCTCGAACGTGCGGCTCCGGCGCGGCGACGTCGTGATGCTGCGTTCGCCGTCCGGCGGCGGTTACGGGCCGCCGTGGGAGCGGCCACCGGAGCACGTCGCCGCGGACGTCGGGGAGGGCTACGTCACACGAGAGAGCGCCTCGACCCGGTACGGCGTCGTCGTCCGAAAGGACGGCAGCGTCGACCCGGAGGGCACGCTCCGCGCGAGGACCGAGCTGAGGTCGGGCGATGGCCTGGGTTGATCGCGAGGTCGCCTGGCACGACCTCGCCGTGGAGTACTGCGATGTGACCGGTCAGCTGCTGCCGAGGCGCTACTGGTCGTTCGACGTGGACGGCCGCGTGCTGAGGGCGGCGCACCCGAGGTACGAGCGGCTCTACCTCGAGTACGTGCTACCTCGGATGGGGGCGGCCCGGGCTCAGGAGTCGGGCGGGTCGACGCGCACTACCTCGTAGGGCTCGAGCTCGAGCGCAAGGTCGCCGTCCGCCTCACTGCGCTCCGACTCGCTGCGGAAGGCAGCGGGCTCGGCGCCGGCGCGCTCGGCGGTCGCCTCGTTCAGCCGTCGCAGGGCGAACAGGCCCTGCAGCGGCCCGACAACGACATCTTGCGCGTGCGCCGTCAGGTTGGCGACGAGCAGACACACCCGACCTTCGTCGTCGCGAACGGCGAGGCCGACCGCCGTGAGCGGGTCGGCCGAGTCACACTCGAGCGCCTCTTGCCCCCTCCAGCCGGCGACATCTGCAAGAGGGTGGTAGAGCGGAAATGCCTCACCGGCAAGCGAGCGGAACCTCTCGGGCAGCTCGGAGCCGGCCGCGCGCTCGACGACACCGCGCCACCCGGTCGACTCGTAGTACGTGACCGAAGCTGCGCCCGCCTCCGAGAGGTACTTGAGGCTGCCGGCCGTCCACGCAGCGCCGCAGAGCGCCGACTGGCGCACGTCGACCGAATCCGGCAGCTCTCCAGCGGGCGTCGGCGGCGGGTCTCCCGCGGCGTGGAAGTTGTAGCGTCGACGAAGGGTGATCGGCGAGACGATGACGGGCTTCCCGCCGGCGATCGCATGTGCGCTCCGCAGCGTCTCGGCCTGGGCGTCGAGACTTTCCATCACGTCGACGTCCGTGAAGGCGTGGATCTGCGGCGACAGGGAGTAACAGATGCCATCCCAGGTGGCGTGATCGGGACGCGTCCGGTTGAGCTCGGTGAAGTAGATCTCCGTGCCACCGATGAACGACGTTCCCGGCAGCGACCGGCCGAGTGCGTCCCGCACGAGGTCGACGAGCTCCGCCGGCGTCGTCTCCTCCGCGGTCGCCGTGCGGGCGCCGGACAGCGTGACGAGCACCCTGTCGACGGGCGGGCCTGCCGCGAGGGCATCCGCCACAGCCGAGACCGATGAGGTGTGCTCACCGCGGAGCATCAGCGCGACCTCGAGCGCGGCGCCGATCCGCTGCGCGGTTTCCTGCGCCGATGCGAGCGCCGGAGCCCAGTCATCGCGGTCGAGGCGCACCTCGACGCGCAGGTGGCCCGGCGCAAGGCCTCCGAGCAGCGCGGCCTCGTGGTCGCCGGGCCGGTGGCCGTCCCGGTCGGCGCCGAGGCCGACCGGCGGCACCCTGGCGCCTGTCGGGGCGCCTATCGAAAGCCGGACAGGCCCCGTCGCGACCGCCGCGACCGGCACCTCGACGGGCGTCACGACGAGGCGCTGGCGTACCCCCTGCCCGGCCTCGAGCGGCGCCGGCCGGCCAAGCCCGATCGGGGTCGAGTACGTCTTGAAGTTGGCGTCGCTCCAGTTGCGGTGATCCTCGGTCTCCCACAGGTCGCCCTCGAACTCGAGCAGCAGTCTGCCACCGCCCGTCAACTCGACCTCGAGCCGGTCGAATGCCGAAAACAGCGCGCGGTAGGCGCCGTCGACGAATCCCTGTGCGCCGATCAGGTCCGGGAACGAGCTCGCGAGCTCACCGGCCGGCGTGTGCGCGGTGAATCGCGCGCCCGCCGTCTCGCGCCACGGATGGTGCACGCAGATGCCGATCCGGTTGTACGGGAACCCCTGCTCCGCCTTGCCGTCGAAGACGAACTCGACACGACCGCTTTCGTCGCCGGCGATCGTGCCGTGCCATGAGAAGTCGACCCCCGGGCGGGCGTGTCGGGCGTCGAACTCGAGCCGAAACCCACCGCCCCACTCCTCCAGCTCGAGTCCGGTGACGACCCCGGGCACCGTATCCCAGTCCACGTCGCGCACGGCCGTGTAGATGCGCCGCACGAGCTCCGTGCCGCCGATCCTGAGGTAGCGCAGGTCGATGCCGTCGAGCAGCATCGTCACGGGGCCTGCCCGCAACGTTCTCATATTGGATAACGGAGCCTCGGTCCCGTGCAGCCGCCGCAAGCGGTCGGGTGAAAAGGTCATGGGGAACCTCCTTGTCGGCCGGCGAAACGGGCGAGCTTCGCGGTGAAGAGCGGGTTGTCGACTACGTCGTGGTTGACGAGCTCGGGCGGCACGCGACCGGAGGCAACCGCCAAGAGCGAGTCGCACGCGTCGCTGACGCAGCCGCGCAGGAGCTCGTCGGTGTAGCCGAGCGAGTGCGGCGCGCCGACGACGTTCGGCAGCTCGAGCAGCGGATCGTCGGCAGGCAGAGGCTCCGGATCCACCACGTCGACGCCGGCGCCCGCCAGGCGCCCGTCGCGAAGCGCCTCGACGAGCGCCTGCTGGTCCACGATCGCTCCACGTGCGACGTTGACGAGAAATGCCGTCGGCTTCATCAGCGCCATGCGCCGGGCGTCGAGGAGTCCGCGCGTCTCGCCGGTGAGCGGGCAGGCGACGACGACGACATCCGCCTCGGCCAGCAGCGTCTCGAGCGACACGTATGAGACTCCGCGTCCGGCGACCGCCGTGCGCTGTGTGACGAGGACGTTCATCTGCCACGGCTCGAGCAGGCGCACCACCTCGCGCCCGATGCGGCCGTAGCCGATGACGCCGAGCGTCCGTCCCGTGAGCCCGGTGCCCGTCGGCGCAAAGCGCCCCTCCCCCCACTGGCTCTCGTGGAGAGCCTGGTCGCGCTCGCGCAGACGGTGCGCGAGCGCTAGCACGAGGGTCGCAGCGGCGGAAGCCATCGGACGCGTGACGCCGCCCGGGGTGATCGTGACGGCGATGCCCCTGTCCGTGCACGCCGCTATGTCCACGAAGTCGAGACCGACGCCGTGACGTGCGAGCACCGCGAGCCGGTCGACTCCCTCCACGCTCTCCGCGGTCACCGGCGCAGAAAAGTGGTAGAGGCCGTCGATGCCCGCCAGGAGCTCCGGGGTGAGCGGCCGCGCATCCTCCGCGAGAAACGTCCACTCGACCCCGTCGACCTCGAGCGCCGCGAGGTCGAACGGCGCGAACACGAGCGTCCCGTCGGGGCGGCGAATGTCGCGGGTGACACCGATGCGGAATGGCTCGTGGCGGTCGGTAAGCATGCCGTATGATCGATTCTCCCAGAGGACCGGAGGTGAGTGCATGACCGAGCGCGTCGTCGTCGGAGAGCTGCCGGTCGGTGGTCAAGAGGCGCTCATCTCGAGCGCCGTCCGGTGGGGTGACCTGCTCTTTCTCTCCGGGCGGGCGCCGATCGACACGACCACGATGGAGGTGGTCTCGACCGACTTCGGCGCTCAGGCCCAGAACGTCCTCGACCAGATCATGGCCTCGCTCGCGGAAGCCGGCTCGGCCCCGGAGCACGTGCCCCGGGTGCAGTGCTACCTCCTGCGCGCGGAGCACTTCGGTGCGTGGAACTCCCTCTGGGCGGAGTACTTCCCGGCGCCGCGACCCGTGCGCACCACGATCGTGACCGGGTTCACCGTGCCGGGCATGTTGATCGAGGTCGAGGTGACGGCGGGAATCCCGTCTTGAGGGCCGTCATCGTCGGGGGCGGCATCTCCGGGCTCTGCTGCGCCTACTACCTCCGGCGCCGAGGCGTGGACGTGACCATCGTGGACGGCTCCCACATCGGCGCTCGCACCGCGTCGTCATGGGGCAACGGCGGCTGGATCGCCCCTGCCCAGGCCGGGCCGCTGCCCGAGCCCGGGCTCACGATCCACGGTCTACGGGCGCTGCTCAACCAAGACTCGGCGCTCTACTTCCGGCCCAGCTACCTGCCTCGCCTCACCCCGTGGCTGCTGCGGTTCTGGACGTACTGTAACCAGCGGGACTACGACGCGGGCACCGCAGCGCTCGCAGCGCTCGGCAAACGGTCGTTCGAGCTCGTGGACGGCATGGTCGACGACGGGATCGAGTTCGACCTGTGGAAGCTCGGCATGGTCTGCGCGACATCGAGGCCCGAGGAGGCGCGCAAAGTGCTGCGCAGCCTCGAGGGGATGCGGAAGCACGGGTACGAGCTGCCCGACGACATCCTCGGCGAGGAGGAGATCAGGGCGCTCGAGCCATCACTCACCGACCGCGTCAAGGCGGGCTTCCACCTCACCGAGCAATGGAACGTGAAGGCGGACACGCTAGTCGCGGGCCTCGGCGCCAAGCTCCGTGCGATGGGCGTGGGGATCGTCGAGGGCGCCGAGGTCACCGGCTTCGATCGCACCGACACGACGGTGCGTGCAGTGCGGACAGGCGCGGGCGAGATCGCCGGCGACCACTTCGTGCTCGCCGCGGGATCCTGGACGACGCCGCTCGTCCGGAAGCTCGGTCTCAGGATCCCCATGGAACCGGGCAAGGGCTACTCCTTCCTGCTCAAGCCGAAGGTGATGCCGAGGCACGGCATTCTCTTCGCCGACATCCACGCCGGCGTGACCCCACTCGGCGACCGCGTACGGATCGGTGGCACGATGGAATTTTCCGGCTACGACCTCGCGGTCGACCAGCGGCGCATCTCGAACCTGTTCACCCTCGCCCGGGAGTACCTCGAGCTCGAGCAGCCCGACTACGAGGAGCCGTGGGCGGGTCTTCGGCCGATGACCGTCGACGGGTTGCCGATCCTCGACTGGGCGCAGCCGTACCGGAACGCCTACGTGGCGACGGGCTACTCGATGCTCGGCATGACGGTTTCGCCGCCGGCCGGCGAGGCGATGGCCGAGATGATCACCACCGGTACGCGCCCGGCTCTGTTCGAGCCGTTTCGGATCGACCGCTTCGCGAAGCGGATCGTCCGACGCGCGAGGCGATAGTCAGGCCTCCGGCGGGCCGAGCACGCGCCCGCCGTCGATCGTGAGCACCACGCCGGTCACCCAAGCCGCATCGCGGTCGACGAGGTGGGCGACCCAGCGCGCGAGCTCCGCCGGCTCACCGACCCGCCCGAGCGGAACGAACGAGCCGAGGCGCTGCAGATGGGCTTCCGCATCGGCGACGTAGCCGACGTGGATCTCGGTCGCGACCGGTCCCGGGCGCACGCAGGCGACGCGAATCCGATCCGGTGCGAGCTCGGCAGCCATGTTCATCGTCATGTGCTCGAGCGCCGCTTTGGTGAGCCCATAGACGGTCTGCCGCTTCCGATACATGGCCGCAGCTGCGGACGAGACGTTGACGACCACGGGCGCCGGTGACGAGCGCAGGGCGGGAAGCGCTGCCTGCACCAGGAAGTACGGCGCGCGCACGTTGACGGCGACGAGGTCGTCGAAATCCTCGAGCGTGAACTCCTCGATCAGCTTGAGCCGGAAGCTCGCCGCGTTGTTCACGATCACGTCGACGCGACCGGCCTCGGCCAGCACCGCGTCGATCACCGCCCAGGGCTCACGTTCCCGCGACAGGTCGGCAGGCACGGAGAAGGCCCTCCCCCCGGCCGAAACGACGTCTTCCACGACTGCATCGAGTCGCTCGCGCCGACGCCCCACGAGCGCCACGGTCAAACCGCGTTCCGCGAGCACCCGGGCGGTCGCCGCTCCGATGCCGGAGCCTGCTCCCGTGACGATGGCGACGCGATCCTCCAAGCTGCATGACGATACTACGACTCATGCGCGTGGTGATTCTCGGGGCGGGCCTGATGGGCGCCCAGATCGGCTGCGAGTACGCGCTCGGGGGCCACGACGTCGTGCTGTACGCCCGCGATCTCGACCGCGCGTCGGAGCGGGTCGCGGCGGGGCTCGCGCTGGTGACCGCCCAGGGGCTGCGCACGAAGAGCGAGGGGGACGCCGCGGCCGCGCGTGTCTCGACCGCGGCGGACGCGGCCGCCGCCGCCGACGGCGCCGCGCTCATGGTCGAGTCGCTCCCGGAGGAGCTCGAGTTGAAGACGGCGGTACTGCGCGTCGCGCGGGGCGTAGCTCCTGACGCCGTGATCGCGACGAACACGTCCTCTCTCTCGATCTCCGCCATCGGTGAGGCGATCGACGCGCCCGAGACGACCGTCGGAACGCACTACCTCAATCCACCGCTCCTGATGCCGCCCGTCGAGGTGGTCGCGGGCACGCGCACGTCGGAGCAGACCGTAGCCTTCGCCTGCGCCACGGTCGAGTCGCTCGGCAAGCTCCCGGTCGTCGTGCGCCGGGACGTCCCCGGCTTCATCTGGAACCGCCTGCAGTTCGCGCTCCTGCGCGAGTGCGCCTGGCTGGTCGAGAACGGTGTCGCGAGCGCGGAGGACGTCGACACGGTGATGCGGGAAGGGCTTGCGCGCCGGTGGCGGCACGTGGGGCCGTTGCGCTCGATCGCGCTCGGCGGCATCGACACCTGGAACCTCTCGGGCCGCAACATCGTGCCGGAGCTCTCGACCAAGCCCGAGCTCCCCGACCTCGACGGGGTCGCGATCACGGGGGGCGATCTCGCCCGGGACGCCGCCGAGCGCGACGAGGCGCTCGCGAGAGAGCTTCGAGACGCCCATCAAGGAGGGACCGAATGACCAGTGAGGCCGACACCGGGACGATTCAGGACGTTCGTTGCCGGCTCTTCGAGGCCCCGACCGAGGGCGGTGGCGTGCGCTACGCGAACCCGCTGCGCGGCTGGGACCAGACACGCGACGAGCGCGGGTTCGCGTTCCCTCGCTGGCTCGTCGTCGAGGTGGAGACCTCGACCGGCGTCGTCGGAGTCGGCAATGCCGGGCTCGCCGCCGACCTGGTCGCGCCGATCGTCGAGACCCGGCTTGCGCCGCTCGTGCGCGGCCGGCCGGTGGCGGAGATCCAGGAGACATGGCAGCTCCTCTACCGCGGCACCATGGCGTTCGGCCGCAAGGGACTCGGCATGGTCGCGATCAGCGCCGTCGATCTCGCGCTCTGGGACGCGCTCGGCAAGGCGCTTGGCGTCCCCGTGCACGACCTGCTCGGCGGCCGCAGGTCGGAGACGATCCCGGTGTACGCCAGCCGCCTCTACGGCAGCGACGACCTGGACGAGCTCGCCGAGGAGGCGGCCGTGTACGTGCGAGAGGGCTTCACCGCCGTCAAGCAACGGTTCCTCTGGGGCCCGCGCGACGGTCGGAAGGGGATGCGGGCAAACGTCGACCTGGTGCGCACGGTACGGGCCACGATCGGCGACGACGTCGACCTGATGGCAGACGCGTACATGGGCTGGGACCTCGACTACGCGCGCACGATGGTGCGGCTGCTGGCGCCGTTCGACCTGCGTTGGCTGGAGGAGCCGCTGTTGCCCGACGAGCTCGGGGGCTACGAGGCGCTCACCCGCGAGAGCCCGATTCCGATCGCGCACGGCGAGCACGAGTTCTCGCTCAAGGCGTTCGGAGACCTCGTGCGCAGGCGCGCGCTCGATGTCGTCCAGTTCGACACGAACCGGGTTGGCGGGATCACCCAGGCGGTCAAGATCTGCGCTCTCGCCGAGGCCTTCGGGCTCCCCGTCGTCCCGCATGCCGGGCAGGTGCACAACTACCACGTCGTCACGAGCCAGCCGGCCTGCTCCATAGCGGAGTACTTCCCGCCGAATGCGATCGAGGTCGGCAACGAGCTGCCGCACTGGCTCTTCGACGGCGAGCCGCTCGCTGAGGACGGTTCGGTGCGCCTGAACGGCAGACCGGGGCTCGGGGTGACGGTGAGCCCGCGCGAGCCGGTTAGCGAGGTCGTGCGCTGAGCTCCGGATACGGCACGGCGGGCCTCACGTGCCGTCGGTCGCCCTGCGCCCCCAGGCCAACATCCCGGACACCTGGCCTGCGAAGCGGCC
Organism: Gaiella sp.; assembly: GCA_051003695.1. Lineage (GTDB taxonomy): Bacteria > Actinomycetota > Thermoleophilia > Gaiellales > Gaiellaceae > Gaiella. The sequence continues at coordinate 9,568 of JBPCLB010000145.1, forward strand.
CACGCGATGCTCGCTCAGCCCGAGGCCGCTGAGCCCCACGTCGCCCAGCATCCGCGATTCCACCAAGGTCATGCCTGCGCGCGGAGCTCCGATACGCCGTCCTTGAGCGCGCCCTCGTAGAGCCACGTGTCGAACGAGTAGCCGATCATCGAGAGGCCCTGTGCGAGCATCGAGCGACACTCCTCCACGGTGCCGCAGACCATCCCGACGTGCTTGCCTGCCGCCCGCGCTGCGGCGACAATACGCGCCACCGCATCGCGGTAGGCATCCGTCGAGAATTGCCCCGGGATACCGAGCGAGGCGGTGAGGTCGAACTGCCCGATCCAGAGCACGTCGATCCCCTCCACCACCGCGATCTCCTCCACGGCGTCGAGCCCGGCGGATGTCTCGATCTGCACGATCAGCAGTGTCTCAGCGTTGGACTTGGCTAGCGTGTCGGGCAAGCCGCCCGGCTCCCACACGTCCTGGTAGAGCAGCCCGAAGCCGCGCTTGCCCTGAGGCGGGAACCGCGCCGACTCGACGAGTAGGCGGGCCTCGTCGGCGCTCTCGCAGGCGGGAATCATGACTCCGAGCGCACCCAGGTCGAGGACGCGCGAGATGGAG